>JASGDF010000001.1:0-4570 GCA_047607345.1 Pseudomonas sp.
GCCGAACCGCGCCAACGCCACCGGCATGGCGCAATGGGTGCCTCGGGCGCTGGGCTCGCCGCAGGCGGGCTGGATCGCCACCGGCTTCGTGCTGATGCTCCACGACGGCGGCAACGCCATGCCGCCGCCGCTGCACGGTAGCGCGGGCGACGTCGAGCGCTTCGTGGGCATGCACGTGGTCGATCTCCAGAGCGGTGAGGTGCTGTCCGCGCTGCTGGGGCGCTCGGACGGGCTGCAGGCCGCCGCCCGTTCGGCCCACGGGCGCTTGCTGGCGCTGGGTTCCAACGCGATGCCCAGCTCCAACGTCGCCGTGAAGCGCGGTCAGGGCTTTCCGCTCGCGCTGTGGGAGGTCGCGCGGCGGCGCACGCCCGTGCGCCTCGATACCTCCGCCACCCGGGGCGGCGTCCATGCGATGGCGTTCTCGTGGGGCGGCGAGGACCTGTGGGTGCTGAGCGACCGAGAGCTCTACCGCTGGCGCCTGCCGCCCGCCCTGCGCGACGCGGCCGGGGAGGGCGCCTTTCCCGACCAGTCCCGCTACTGAAGGCGCGTGCACTCCATGAAAAAAGCCGCGCCCCGAGGGGCGCGGCTTTTTTCGTTCGCGGCGTTGGATCAGCGCGGGCCGCCGTCGCGACCGCCGCCGCGATCCCCGCCACCGTCGCCACCACGATCCCCACCACGATCGCCGCCGCCGCCACCACCATGGCCGCCGTCGAGGAAGGGCGGCGGCAGGCAGGCGCTGAGGGTCAGGGCCGTCGCGATGGCGAACAATGCAGTGCGCAGTTTCATCAGGGTTCTCCGGTTGGGTGGAGAATGCATCGTGGCACGTACCCGCGGTGGCTCGGCGCGAGCGGCGCCGGGTGGGGGTGTGGGGATTCAGCAAGCTGACTGGATACCGATTCGATAGCGGATGGCGGTATGTGCCGGCAACACGCTGATAGGTGAATGCGGCAGGTCCGCCCGGCGCTCTGCGGGGCGGGACCTCCGGCAGGCGCCTACAGGCTCCAGTCGATGCGCACGCCGGCGATCAGCGCGTTGGGCAGGTCGTGCAGGCGCGCCGGCTCGTCGAACTGGTCCGGATGCACGATGTAGTGCAGGTTGGGCGCGATCCGCAGCTTCGGCGTGATGGCGATACCGTAGCTCAGTTCCATCATCGTCTGGCGATCGTGCGGGGTACCGCTGCCACCGGCCGCGGCACGCGCCAGGCGCAGGTCCTCCAGGGCGATGTCGCTGTACTTCTGCTGGGTCACCACGAAGGCGATATTGTCCTGCGGGCGGCTGGCGAAGGTGCCTTTCTGGACCAGCCCGGCCTGCCAGAACCAGTCCTCGATCAACTGGCCGGAAGTGCCTTTCAACACCGCGCCGAACACGGTCAGGCCGCGCTCGCCGTCGCCGCCGACCTGCTGCTCGAAGCGCGCGAAGGCGCCGGAGCGGCCGTGGCGGCTGGCGTAGTCCTGGCCGCTGAGCAGCGCCGGCACGCCGCTGGCGTCGCGCAGCGGATCGTCGTAGGTCGAGTTGTCCTGCCAGCCGCCCAGCTCGTACTTCGCCTTCAGGCGTGCGCCAGCGGGGCTGCGCCAGCCGATCGCGTAGGGCACGACCCAGCCGGTGGCCTGGTGCGTGCTCCACTTCAGGCCGTGTTCGCCGTCGTCGTCCTGGCTCGGGTCGACCTGGTAGGCGCCGACGTGCAGGTACACGTCCGCAGTCACCCAGGCGGTGGCATCGGCCATCCAGCTCGACACCGGCCACCAGGTGAAGTTGCTGGTGCGGAACACGTAGGTCGGGTTGCCGCAGGCCGAGTTGCCCTGGAAGTACTGGCACAGCTCCGAGCCGAGGAAGTGGATGTTGGCGACGCTGCGGCCGGCCTCCAGCACCAGCCGCTCGCCGAGCAGCTTCTGTTCCAGGGTCAGGTTGGCCAGCCGGGTGCCCTGGCCGCCGTAGATCTCCTGCACCGAGGTGCTGTTGCCGGTGCTGCTGTTGGCGAGGTTGGTACCGTGGCGATTGATGCCGTAGGCCTTGAGCGTGGCGCCGTGCCAGCCGAACGCGGTATCCAGGTCGACGTCGGCGCCGAACATCAGCTGGCCGGCGTAGGCGGTGCCGCTGCGCTTGCCGCCGTCGAGGGTGGCGGCAGCCTCGCCGGTGTAGGACAGCTTGGGGGTGATGGCATCGGTCGCGTCGGCGGCATGGGCGAGCGGCGCGAGCGCCAGCGCGATCGCGGCGGTGAGCAGACGGGGGATGGAATGGGTGGACATGGCGGGATTCTCCGGAGGTGGTGCTTGCTGACGGCTGGATTTCGTCATCTCCGTGCAACTGGAGACGAGGGACAGCGGACATTCGGTGGCGAGGAAGGCGTGCTGGAGCTCTGCGCCTGTCGTGGTCAGGCGGCCCCCATCCGCCCTGCGGGCACCTTCCCCCGCAGGCGGGGGAAGGGGGGCAAGAGGAGGGGCTGGAAAGTTCAGGCTGCTCCGGCGACCGGCTTCTTCAGCACGCGCAGGGCGATCGCAGTGACCGCCACGCCAACCACCAGCGCGAGCAGGTAGACGGCCAGGTGGGTGACCGCGTTCGGGATCGGCAGCACGAACACGCCGCCGTGCGGCACCTTCAGCTCGACTCCGGCGGCCATCGAGATCGCGCCCGCCACCGCCGAGCCGAGCACCAGCGCCGGGATCGTGCGCAGCGGGTCGCGCGCGGCGTAGGGGATCGCGCCCTCGGTGACGAACGCCAGGCCGAGCACGCCGGCGGCGCCGGCGGTGCCGCGCTCCTCGGCGGTGAAGCGGCTGCGGAACAGCCAGGTCGCCAGCGCGATGCCCAGCGGCGGGGTCATGCCGCCGATCATCGTCGCCGCCATCGGCGTGTAGACCTGGCTGGAGATCAGCGCGGTGGAGAACGCGTAGGAGGCCTTGTTGACCGGCCCGCCCATGTCCACCGCCATCATCCCGCCGAGCAGCAGCCCGAGCAGGATCGCGCTGCTGCCCTGCATTCCGCGCAGCCAGTCGGTCAGCCAGGCCAGCAACTCGGCGACCGGCGTGCCGATCACGTACATCATCAGCAGGCCGACCAGCAGCGTGCCGAGCACCGGCAGGATCAGCACCGGCTTGAGCCCTTCCAGGCTGCGTGGCAGGCGCAGCGCGCGGTTGAGCCAGGACACACCGTAGCCGGCGATGAAGCCGGCCAGGATGCCGCCGATGAAGCCGGCGCCCATGTTGGCCGCGACCAGCCCGCCGATCATGCCCGGGGCGATGCCCGGGCGGTCGGCGATCGAGTAGGCGATGTAGCCTGCCAGCGCCGGCACCATCAGGGTGAAGCCGGCCTTGGCGCCGATCTGGAACAGCGACCAGGCCAGCGTGCCCTTGTGCGCATCGTCGAACGCGTAGATGCCGCCGAACGCGAACGCCAGCGCGATCAGCAGGCCGCCGGCGGTGACGAACGGCAGCATGAACGACACGCCGGTCATCAGGTGCTTGTAGGGGCCGGCGGCCTTGGTTTTCTCGGGCGGGGCCGCAGCGTCCGCGGTAGCGGCCGCGCCGTGCACGCGCGCCTCGGCGAACGCCTTGCGGATCAGGTTCTGGCCGTCGTTGATCGCCGGCTTGGTGCCGCCCTTGTACAGCCGCTTGCCGGCAAAGCGCGACAGCTCGACCTCGCGGTCGGCGGCGATCAGCACCAGGTCGGCGTCGGCGATCTCCTGCGCGCTCAGCGCGTCCTGCGCGCCGACCGAGCCCTGGGTTTCGACCCGGATCGCGTGGCCCAGCGCCTGGGCGGCCTGTTGCAGGCCCTCGGCGGCCATGAAGGTATGGGCGATGCCGGTCGGGCAGGAGGTGACCGCGACGATGCGCTTGGCGGCGGCCGGCGCCGTGGCGGTCGCCAGCGGCGCCAGCGCGGCGTCAGGATCGTCCAGCACCGCGCCGAGACCGACGCGCGCGATCGTGGCGGTGCCGAAGCGCGCGGTCTCGGCTTCGCCGTCGCCGATCACCAGGACCTGTGTGGCGGCCTCGGCCTGCGCGGGCGTCAACGCGCCGGTCACGCCCTGGTCGCTGCGGATCTCGATGGTCAGCTCGAGCTTGCGCTGGCGCGCGGCGCGGCGTAGAGCTTCGGCGGCGAGGACCGCCTCGATGCCGCGTTCGCCGGCGGCGATGACCACGATGGATGCTTGCATGGGAAAACTCCTGGAAATCCGGTTTTTTGTGAGAGGGACTTCAGTCCCGATGGGGCATTCCCGGGAAAGCCCGTCGGGACTGAAGTCCCTCCCACAGTTGTTTCAGGCCAACCGCTCGATCAAAACGTCCTCGGCCCACGCGCGCGCCTGCGCCGGGTCGAGCCGGCGCGCGTCGCCGCTTTCGAGCCGGCTCATCGAGAACGCGGTCGCCAGCCGTGCGCAGGCGTCCAGCTCGAAGGCCGGCTCCAGCAACGCCGCGGCGATGCCGGCGACCATCGCGTCGCCGGCGCCGACGGTGCTGCCCTGCGCAAGCCGTGGCGGGCGCGCGACCAGCGCGCCGCCGCGATCCACGAACAGCGCGCCGTCGGCGCCCAGCGAGATCGCCACCAGCGCGATGCCGCGTTCGAGCAGCGCGCGGCCGGC
>JASGDF010000002.1:0-23283 GCA_047607345.1 Pseudomonas sp.
CCCTTGCCATCCGGCGGCGGGCAGGGTGGCGGTCCCTTGCCGTCACCGGGCGGCGGCGGCCGGTCCTGCGAGCCGGCGTCTTTCGGTGGGGGACCTTTGTCGCCCGGCGGCGGCGCGCATTGGGTGTTGGCGTCCTTTTGCGCGGGAGCATCGGCGAAGGCATGTCCGCTTGCCAGCGTCAGCAGCGCGGCAAGCATCGAGTGGGAAGGTGTCTTGAGCATCATGGTCCAGAACCTTGGGAGGCCGTACCGGTCACCTGGGGCGACCGGCGAGTGCTATCGGGGACAGTGCGCCGGCAGCGTGCCGGAGCACTTGCCACGGGCGTGTTCACTTTTCGGTGGCGGTAGCGGTGCCGCTGCTGTTGTTCGCATCGGAAGCCCCGGAGGGCGGGCGCTGGTCCTTGGGCGGCGGGCACGGCGGCGGCCCCTTGCCGTCGCGCGGCGGAGGTGGTGGCTTGTTACCGTCCTGCGGTGGCGGGGCCTTGCCTTGCGGAGGTGGTCCCGGTGGCGGACAGGGGGGCGGGGTCTGCCCGGAGGTTTGTGGTGCGTCGGTCTTGGCCTGATCCTGCGCCTCGGCGAGGTTGGCCAGGCCCAGCGCGCACAGAACGGAGAGGAGGGCGAGGGTTTTCATCGGCATGCTCCGGCATGGCGGCGGAAATTGCAGGACGATGCTAGAGGCTGGCGTTGCATCCGGGTTGACGGGGTGTGTCGCGCAGGATGTATTTCGATAGATAGCCGTTACCGATCGAAACATGGCGGTTTGAAACCAGGTGGCGCCGGTCCGCCGCGGTGGGCTGGCGCACTGATAGCGGCTGAAAAAATGCGTCATCCCCGCGCAGGCGGGGATCCGGTGCCTTGGCTGCGGCAAGCCATGGGATCCCCGCCTGCGCGGGGATGACGGTTAGGGTCTGTTAACTTCTAGTAGATCATCCCGTAGGTCATCCCGGCTTGCGCGCATGGCTGTCCGGGAAAATCCAGATCACCGCTCGCGCCTGCGCGAGAGTGACGGTTCAATTTCCCCGGGCAGCAGTCCGCTTGCGCGGAGGTGACCAAGCCGGGCTTGTCCGACACGTCATTGCGGCAGTCGGTGTCGTTCACTCGATCGGCTGGTCCAGCATCAGCTCGCGCACGAAGCGTACCGGCGGCGCCCCATACGACAGCACCTGGTCGTGATAGGCCTTCAGGTCGAACTTGTCGCCAAGTTTCTCCCGGACCGCCTGGCGCAGGTCCAGGTGCTCCTGCACGCCGACGAAGTAGGTCGGCAGCTGCGCCGAGGACAGCTGCGCGCGCACCCACTTGCCCCTGGCCTCGCTTTCCTGCTGGAAGGTGTCGTGGGTCATCAGCCGCATCGCCTGGGCCTGGCTCCAGCCGTCCACGTGCACGCCCTGGTCGAGGATCGCGTTGGCGATCGTGCGCAGGTAGAACTTCAGCTGCACCAGGTGGAACAGCGGGTCGTGGTCGAGGTAGCCCTGCTCTTGCATCATCCGCTCGGTGTAGACCGCCCAGCCCTCGGCGAACATGCCCGAACGCAGCACGCCGCGCAGCGTGGAGGGGAACTTGGCCGAGTGCCAGCCTTCCAGGTAATGGCCGGGGATGCCTTCGTGGATCGACAGCAGGTGGATCATCCGCGCGTTGTACTCGCGCAGGAACGAATCGGCCTGCGCCTGCGACCAGTCGTCCGGGATCGGCGAGATCGCGTAGAAGGTCTTCAGGTGCTTGTCGAGCGGTCCGGGCGAGTCGCAGTAGGCGACCGCGACGCCGCGCTGGAACTCCGGCATCAGGATCACCTCGACCGGCGCGTCCGGCAACGTCACCAGGTCGTGCGCGCGCACGAACTCGGTGGCTGACTTCAGCGAGGCCTTGGCGTCGGTGACCACTTCGTCGCGGGCCGGACGCTCGGCATAGGCCAGTTCCAGCGCCGCCTCGATTGCCGTCTGCTGCTGCGCGTCGCTGGGGGTTTCCGGCAGCTTCGGGTCCTTCAGCACGCCGCGCGCGATGCCGTACATCTCCGCGCGCACGCGCTCGAGTTCGGACTCGGCGCGCTGCTTGATGTCGGCGCGCGACAGCGAGGAGAGCAGCGCGAACTTCAGTTTCTGGTCGTACTTGGCCGCGCCGATGCGGAAGTCGCCCTTGGCATTGGGTACCAGTGTCCCATCCAGCCACCGCTGCTGCTCGGCCACCGCCTGCTTCAGCGTGGCGATCGCCGCCTCGGTGCGCTGGCGTTGTTCGGGGGCAAGTTCGCCCAGGTGCGGGGTGATGAAGGTGGCGACGATGGAGAGGATGCCCTGGTTCTGCCTGGCGACCGTCTCGGCGTGGATCTTCGGCACCCGCGCCGGATCCAGGTTCGCACGGGCCTGCGCGAAGACTTGCGGGATCTGCTCCATCCGCGCGGTCGCCGCGGCGATGCGCTCGGGCAGCGGCGCGAACTCGCGTGCCATCAGGCTGTAGATCGCGCTGCCGGCCAGGCCGTTGTAGAGCTGCGGGTCCCAGGCCCAGCTCTGCAGGGTCTCGGTGTTCCAGATGTCCGACTGCAGCTGGTTGCGCAGGATCGCCGCATCGACCTGGTTCTCGCGCGAGAGCTGCTTGACGTCGATCGCGTCCAGCTCGGCCAGCAGTGCCTTGCCGGCTTCCAGGCCCTTCTGCCGGCCGGCGGCGCTGAGGTCGTCGATCCGCGTGTCGAAGCGATGGTCGCCGGCCTGGGTCGCGTTGACCGGCGACAGTCGCATCCAGGTGTCGAGCGCCTTGTTGGACAGCGCGGCAAAGCGCGCGTCCGGTGCCTGATCGACGCCAGCCTGCGTATCGTGCGCTGCGGGCGCGGCGGACTCGGGCTGCTGGCAGCCGGCGAGGGCGGCGAGCAGGGCGGCGGCGAGCAGGTGCTTGCGCATGGTGTGGGCCTGGGAGACGAAAACATTCAGCATACGGTGGGCGTTACCGCCGCGCCCATGCCGTTGGGCAGGGGCGGAGGGGGAAGCCGGAGCACCCAGAGCCGGCTTGTCGGCACAGGCGCGATCCCATGCCCGCAGGCAAGGGATCACCTGAGTTCGATCGATCTTATTTGCCTGCGCGGATACGCAAGGACATGCAGGGCTCGGGCGTTTCAGCTCCGCGACCGGCGCCGTGCAGCGGTGGGCGGCGTGGGCAGCCCGACCAGGTCGGCCGGCAGCACCGGCATCGGGGTGCGCTCCTCGCCGGCCTCGCGCTTGAGCCAGTCGATGAACAACGCCGCGGCCGGGCTCGGCGGGCGGTGCGTGGGATAGACGATGTGGTAGGCGTAGCGGGCGCGCAATGCCGGTCCCGGCAGCCGTACCAGCTCGTAGCGCTGCAGGTAGGGCTGGGCAATGTGCTTGCGCGCCAGCGCCGCGCCGATGCCGTACACCGCGGCGCGCATCACGTCGGTGCTGTCGTTGAAGGCGTGCATCGGCGGCAGTTCCACGCCGTGCACGCCGGCGGCACGGAACCAGTCGCGCCAGCCCTGCGGTGACAGGTCGGTCAGCAGGGTCAGCGCGGCGATGTCGCGCGCGCTGCGGATGCCGGCGATCTGCGGCGATGCCGGCGAGACCACCGGGAACAGTTCCTCGTCCATCAGATGGTGCGCGGTGAGCCCGGGCCAGGCGCCTTCGCCGTAGCGAATGCCCAGGTCGGGGCCGCCTTCCTCGAAGCGCGAGAACGCGCTGTCGGTCTGGATCTCCAGCCGGATGTGCGGGTGCGCCTGGCAGAAGCGCGGCAGCCGCGGCAGCAGCCAGCAGTACGACAGCGAGCGTAGCGTGGTGATGCGCAGCGGCGCCGCGTCCGGGCGCGGGTGCAGGTTGCCGGCCACCGCGGCGATGTCGTTGAGCGCGGCGCTGGCGGCGTCGGCCAGCTGGCGGCCTTCGGCGGTGAGCCTGACCCCGCGCGCGTGGCGCTGGAACAGCGTGGCGCCCAGCAGTGCTTCCAGCTTGCGTACATGGTGGCTGACCGCGCTGGCGGTGAGGTGCAGTTCCTCGGCGGCGTGGGCGAAGTTCTGGTGGCGCGCCGCGGCGGCGAACACGCCGAGCGCGGGCAGCAGGGTCGGGCGCAGCTTCATCGAGACATGAATGATATTTGTGGCTCGCCGCGATACTACGCGCTTGTCGCGCGCGGCTCCGAGGCAGATGCTCGCGTTCCCTCCCGCCGGATTTTCGTCATGCGTGCCGCGCCGTCCGCAGTAATGTCTCGTTGCTCTTTCGCGCGCATGGCGACGCGGGTCGCGTCATGAGCGAGCTCTCGCAGGCTGGCGCGGTGCCGGTGCCGGTGCCGGAAGCGGCCAGCCGTGACTGGCGCACCCCCGCCGAGCTGTTGTTCCTCGGCGTGATCTGGGGCTGCTCGTTCCTGTTCATGCGGGTGGCGGCGCCGGCGTTCGGGCCGCTCGCGCTGGTCGAGCTGCGGCTGGCGCTGGGCGCGCTGGTGCTGCTGCCGTTCCTGTGGCTGGCGCGCGCGTGGTTCCCGCTGCGGCGCTGGCCGGTGCTGGCCGGGATCGGCCTGATCAATTCGGTGCTGCCGTTCCTGCTGTTCGCCTGGGGCGCGGAGCGCGCGCCGGCGGCGATCGGGGCGATCTGCAACGCGATGACGGTGCTGTTCACCGCGCTGGTGGCGTTCGTGTTCTTCGGCGAGAAGATCGGTGCGCGCCGTTCCGCTGCGCTGCTGGTCGGCTTCGCCGGCGTGGTGGTGCTGGCCACCGGCAAGGTCGGCGGGCTGAGCGTCGGCCCGGCCGCGCTGGCCGGCGCCACCGCCTCGCTGCTGTACGGGATCGGCTACAACCTGGTGAAACGGCACATGGCCGGGCTGCCGCCGGCGGCATCGGCGGCGGCCACGCTCTGTTCCAGTGCGTTGCTGCTGGCGCCGCTGGCGTGGTCGCACTGGCCGCAGACGGCGATCCCGACGCGTGCCTGGGGCTGCGCGGCCGCGCTCGGCGTGCTCTGCACCGGGCTGGCCTACCTGCTGTACTATCGGCTGATCCAGCGCATCGGCCCGGCCCGTGCCTCGACCGTGACCTACCTAGTCCCGGTGTTCGGCGCGCTGCTGGCATGGGCGATCCTGGGCGAACCGCTGACCTGGACGATGCTGCTGGCCGGCGCGCTGATCCTGGGCAGTGTTGCGGTCAGCCAACGCGCGAGGTAGGCCGGGTACTGAGCCTGCGCGTGTAGGAGTGGCTGGGTATCGCGGTCGCCGCTCAGACTGGCGGTGTGCGTACCGGGATCGGTACGTTGCACAGGTCGATGTGCCCCGCAGGGCGCTTGTAGAAATCGTCGACGCGGTTGCGGCGCGCCTCGGTCGCGTCGCGGAAGGTTTGGCTGTCGGTACGCAGTACCTGCAACGGCGTGCGCTCGGCCTCGGGCACCTCGCTGGCCAGGCGGATCGCGCGGATCGGCGTGCGCTGCGCCGGATCGGTGTAGAAGCCCATCGGCGGCGGCCCGCGCCGGATCGTGCTGAGCAGCTCCATGCCCTGGACCACGCGCCCGACCGCGGTGATGTTGTCGTCGAGCTGGCGCGGCGATTGGCCGGTCACCACGTACAGCTCGGCGCCGATGCTGCTGTCGTCGGCGTTGTTGCGGCCGGCGCCGAGCGTGCCGTAGCAGTGCGCCAGCCAGGCGGTGCCGGCCTTCGGGTCGCGCGCGGCCGGGAAGCCGCCGACGAAGCCGACCTGCGGCGCCCAGCCGTCGCTGTCGGGCAGGCGCTCGAAGGCCAGTCCGGCGGCGCGGCGGTGGAACTCGGCCGGCAGGTGGGTCTTGGCGCTGCCGAGCGACTTCGCCTTGCCGGGCTCCTCGCCGTCCGGATCGCCGAACTGCACGACGAAGTTGTCCTGCGAACGGTAGATGCTCAGCCCGTCCCAGAAATGCTCGTGCGCCAGCGTGCGGATATTGGCGACGTGTTCGGGCGCGAACTCCGGGGCCAGCTCGATGATGACCCGGCCGGTGTCCAGTTCCAGGTACAACGTGCGCGCCGGGTCCAGCGTGCGCCAGGCCGAGGCCGGCGCGGCGTCGAGGATCTGCTGCGCACTGCGGTAGGGTGTGGCGGCGCCGGCGTAGTGGCAGGCGAGCAGGGCGGCGCAGGCCAGGGCGAGGCGGGTGGCGGGCATCGGCGGGTCCAGGGAGGAGTCGAGCGATTGTCGGCGAGCGGCCGCTCGCGGTACAGCGCTCAGCGCGCCGGCTTGCGCCTGACGTAGAGCTGCTTGCGCACGCGCGCGACGACCTCGCCGCGCGCGTCGGTCACTTCGTTCTCGAACCAGTACAGGCATTTCTCGCCGTCGGCGGCGGCGCTGCGGATCGCGTCCAGCGTGGCCTGCTCCAGCCGGAACTCGGCGGTGACCGTGCCGCGCCCGGGACGGACGAACTCGATCGTGCCGGCCTGGTCCCAGACGTAGTAGTCGCGGCCGAGGTTGTGCATCGCCAGCAGCATCCAGAACGGATCGGTCATCGCGAACAGGCTGCCGCCGAAGTGGGTGCCGACGTAGTTGCGGTTCCACGGTCGCATGCGCAGTTCGACCCGGGCATGGCGGTAGTCGGTGGCCAGCTCGGTGACGTGGATGCCGGCGAACAGGAACGGCGGCCAGAGATTCAGGCCAAGGCGGAACGTGGAGGCTTTCATCGAGGCGACGCGCGACGGCGGAGCAGATTCCGAGCCTACCATGCGCAATGGTATGGAGTGTCCTGTGGGAGGGGCTTCAGTCCCGACGGGGACCTTGCCGGCAAGGCTCTGTCGGGACTGAAGTCCCTCCTACAAGCTCACGCGCGCTCAGAACAGCAGCGCGGACATCCTGCGGCGGTAGCGGCCGACCAGGTCCTCGTCCTCGATCACCCGGAACGCGTCGATCAGCGCCTTGCGCGGCAGGCCATCGTCGAACCCCCGGTCCTGGCGCAGCATCTCCAGGAATTGCTCCAGCGCGGCCTCGTCGTGGCCATCGAGCAGCAGGCGCACGCCAAGCAGGTGGCGGGCGCGCAGGTCGGCGCCGTTCGCGGCTATGGCAGCCTGCAGGGCGTCGGCTGCCGGTGCGTCCTTGAGCGCGCCGGCAAAGCCGAGGCGGGCCTTGGCGCGGACGGTGCGATCGTCGGTGGCGAGGTTGGCCGGCAGCGCGTCGATCAGGCTGCCGGCTTCGCGGGTCTCGCCGGTCTTCAGCAGGGCCAGTGCCAGGTCGAGCGTCAGTTCGGCCTTGTCCGGTTCGGCGGCGATCGCCTCGCGCAGGCGTGCGATCTCGGCGTGCGGGTCCAGCGGTGCGGTATCGGCCTCGGCCTGCACCGGTGCCTCGGCCGGGACGATGCCGTGCTGGGTCAGGAACTCGCGCAGCTGGCCTTCCGGCAGCACGCCGGGGAAACCATCGACCAGTTGCCCGCCCTTGACCAGGAACACGGTCGGCACCGAGCGGATCTGGAACGCGGCGGCGACCTGTTGCTCCTTGTCGACATCGACCTTGGCCAGCTCGAATGCCCCGTGGTACTCGGCCGCCAGCTTCTCCAGCAGCGGCCCGAGGGTCTTGCACGGGCCGCACCAGGTGGCCCAGAAGTCCACCAGTACCGGCACCTGCAGCGATTTTTGCAGGACCTCGGCCTCGAAGGTCTCGGTGGTGGCGTCGAATACGTGCGGCGTGTCGGACATGGGGGCTCACATCGGTGGCGGTGAAACCCCCAGTATGGCGACGAAGCGCGACGACTCAAGCCTGCCCATGCATCCTTGCGCCCGCTCAGGGGCGCAGCTCGCGATCAGCGCGGGGTATCGGTCGAGGCGGTCTGCGGCTGCGCGGCCACCGGCTGGTTGCTCGGTGGCAGCTCGAGGTCGGGCTTGACCTGCTGTGCCTGCAGTGCCTGGATGCGCTGGTTGATCGCTTCCAGCTGCGAGTTGCTGGCACGCAGCTCGCTGCTCAGCGACACCGCTTGCTGCTTGCTGGCCTGCAATGCCGCGCTGACCTGCGCGGCCTGCTGGCGTTGCTGCTCGACTTCCTGCTGCAGGCCGTGCAGGCGCTTCTCGTTGAGCGTGACCATGCGCTCGGTATAGCGCTTGCCGGCGTCCAGGCGGACGGTGTCTATGTAGACCTGCGACAGCTGTCCTGTCTGTTCGACGAAGGTGCGGTAGAGCTGCTCGGCATCCTCGGTCGAGTCGGTACGGATCACGCGCCAGAATTCCTTGTCGTGGAACAGCGCGACGTAATAGTGCAGCGAGTCGGCATGGAACAGCAGGCTCGCGCCGTAGTTGCCGTTGTAGGTGGTGCGCAGCTCGGTGAGCTGCTTGGCATCCATCAGCCGGCGCAGCTCGGCGGCGGTGTTGCCGACGGTGCTTTCGGCGTTGTCCGCTGCAGGCGGCGTGTCGTCGCGCGGTTGCGCGCGGGCGGCCGAGGCGATGGGCGTGCAGGCACTGGCGGCGACCAGCGCGGCGACGGCGAGCCAGCCGGCCAGGACATGCCTGCGCTGCTTCATCTCCAGGAATTCCTGCATGTTGCGTCTGTCCTGTCTCGGGTAGGCGGCGATCGGTCGGGCGGATGACTCTGGCATGGGCTGAATGCTAATTGAGAGGGCTGGAGAATGCATCAGTGGACCAGTCGGACGGAGTCGCACTGGATGGATTGGACGTCGACGTCGGTGACCCCGAGCTCGAGTCCGAGGACGTTGGCCAGCAGGTCGCTCAGCAACTGGCCGATGCCGTTGAGCAGGGGCTCCAGCAGCGCGACGACGGCGGCGACCACGGCGTTGACGATGCTGGTGAGCGTGCCGAGGGCGAGACTGAGCAACTGGGTCACCAGCGTCGGCAGGGACAGGCTGTTCAGTATCTGCGTGAGCAGGTTCTCCACCAGGGTCAGGGCCTGGGTAAGCAGTTCCTCCAGCAAGCTGCCGATCGCCAGGTTGTTGGCATTGGTCGAGCCGGTCTCGCCCTCGTTGACGGTCAGATCCTCGGTCGATTCCAGCGCGTCCAGGGCGACCTTGCCGCTGAGCGATGTCCCCAGCAGGGTCACCAGCGCTACGTCTTGCAGATTGCTGCCGCAGACATCCGAGGTCGAATACCACGGCGTGGATGTGCTGCCGATGCAGATGTTGGATACGGTAGATACCACTTCGAAGGTGGCGTTGCGTGGCGTACTGTTGCAATCGATGGCGGTCACCGTGGCCTGCGCGTCGACGACATCGATGTAGACCGGAAGCTGGATCCGGATCGCCAGCAGCTTGAGCAGCGTGCCGAGCGCGGTGATGTTGTCGGTGTCGATGGACAGATACAGCCGGACCTGCGCGTTGTAGGCGGTGGTGCCGACCGGCCCGATGCCGATGGAGGCGGCCTCGATGATGCTGGCCTGCACGCTGATGCCGCCCAGCAGGTCCAGGCTGCCGATGCTGACGGCATGCCCCTTGCCGGCCACCGTGATTGCGGCCCCCAGCAGATCGAGCAGGTTCAGGTCCACGTCCAGTGCGGAGGAAGCATCGGTGCTGGTGATGTTGAGCAGATCGCCGAGGGTTATCGATACGTCGCTGAGGTCGGCGCTGGCCAGTGACGTGCTCAATACGTCCAGATCGACACCGGCCACTTCCTGGTCGCTCAGCAAGGTGGCGGCAACGCTGAGCAGCTGGGTGAGGGTGATGTTCTGGGCATCCAGCAATGCCTGCAATTCGCCGACGGTGATGTCCGCATCGACGTCTATGCCCAGTGCTTTGAGCAGGCCGGAGGTGGTCACCGAGACGTTGGCCAATCCGCTGTAGCTGGCTACCTCGGTGTCACTCAGGTCTACGCCGACCAGTTTCAGCAAGCCCTGCAGCGGCGCGTCGCCATTGATCCCCAGCAGGCCGGAGCCGACGCTGAAGGCGACCTGTGGACTGTTCTGGGTGGCGACCGCCTTGGCTTCCAGTGTCAGTTCGCTGTCGCTGAAGGCCTGGCCGAAGAACGGCACTGGGCTGCGTTGCAGGACCACCCGGATGGCATTGACCGCATTGTCGGCGTCGACGTCCTGGGTGAGGTCGTCGCTGGTGTTCGATGAGCTCCAGTGGCGGCACTCGATGGCGGAAATCTCGCCATCGAAGTCGTTTTCCTCCAGGTTGGCTTTTGCCGCCGCCTGGCCCAGGCTGCACAGGTCATTGTCCTCTTCGCTGATGTTATCGATGCTCAATCGCTGCGCCCCGGCCAACGCCGCCACGTCGGCGAGCTTCTGCAGGTCGCGCTTGTTCCAGTAGAGATAGCCGATCTCGACCAGGCCCAGCATCGCCACCAGCGACAGCATCAGCAGCAGGATCGTGACCGCGGCCGCGCCGCGCTGGGCGGCGCCGGAGGCGGTCGACAACGGTAGCCGGATAGACGAGGGCATCGGGCGTCACTTGCTATTGGTGCTGGAGACGGTCTGCTCGAAGTGCTCGGGGATCGCGTGCTCGAAGCTGGCGATGTAGCGCTTGTAGCTGCGGCTGGCCTGGTCGCCGAGGATCGGCAGCGCGCCGCCGGCATAGGTGCCTTCGGCCTGCATCCGCAACAGTGCGCGGGTGGCGTCGCCGATCTCGCGCTTGGGCGGCTTGGAGGTGGCGGCGACGGTGTCGGCGAAGGGCGAGGTCGGTGGCGGCAGGTGGGCGGTGTCGCTCGTCGAGACGGTATCGGTGGTCGTGACCGTGGCGGTCTGCGGTGATTCTCCGGTCAGCCGGCTCTGCTGCTGCGCCTGCACGCAGCCGGCAAGCAGGATCAGGATGATGGCGATCGGCAGGCGCCATGAGCGCGGTATGTTCATGGGGAAGTCTCCGTTGAGGACGAGCTTGGATGGTCGAAGCGTTCCAGCATCGAGGGCGGGGCGGGGATGCGGGTGGCCGATGGCGTGGTGCTGGAAGTCGAAGTGGATGTGCCGGCGACGCTGCTGCCTGCGGTGGCTGGCGCCGGTCGCGACCGCGCACTGCGCAAATCGCCGGCGAGGCGATAGACCTCGCTGCGGGTGGCGTCGGGCAACGCGGCCTGGCGCATGATCGCCTCGGCCTGCGCTGCCTGGCCGTTCAGTAGCGTCCACAACGCCAGGTTGGCGGCGGCGCGCGGGTTGCCCGGCGCCAGCTCGGCGGCCTGCAACAGCGGCGCGCGCGCTTGCTCGACGTGGCCGTCGCGCAGGAGGTTGAAGCCGAGATCGCCGAGGTAGTCGGTGTTGAGCGGGTCGAGCGCGACGGCCTTGGTCAGCGCGTACTCGGCATCGCCACTGCGTTCCTGGGTGGCGGCGATCAGGCCCAGGCCATGCCAGGCGGTCGCGGCCTCCGCCGTCCTGGTCAGGCTGTGATAGACCGTCTCGGCTTCGTCCTCGCGACCGCTGCGGCGCAGCGCCTCGGCCCGTAGTACACGCAGCGCGGGGCTGTCGGGGAAGCGCTTGCGATAAGCGTCGATATGCGCCAGCGAGGCGTACCAGGCACCCTCGCGCTGCATGCGCTGGATCAGCTGCAGGTACATGTTGCGGTCGTCCTGCGGGGATGGCTCGGGGGTGGTCTCGGTTGCGGACGGGTGCAGGTAGCCGCCGTGCGCGCAGGCGGCGAGGAGACTGGCGACGAACAGCGGCATCATTCGTCTCATTTCCCCATCCTCGCGACCACGCTGCTCAGGGCCAGCAGTGCAGGTCCGGCCAGCACCAGCATCAGCGCCGGCAGCAACGTCAGCATCATCACCATCGTCATCTTCACCGAGAGCTTGCCGACCTGCTCCTTGAGCCGCATGCGGCGCTGTTCGCGCAGCCGCGCGCTGAACTGGCGCAGCGGCTCCTGGATCGCACCGCCGTGCTGGTGTACCTGCACCAGCATCTGCACCAGGCTGTGCAGATCCTCGTCGCCGAACGATTCGCCGATACGGCGCAACGATTGCGCGCGGCTGCGTCCGTGGACATAGGCGACGTTGGCCTCGTACAGCTCGCGCCCGAGCAGCGGCAGCGCGCCGCGCAGCTTGTCGCCGAGCATTTGCAGGCTCTGGTCGACGCTGAAGCCCACGCCCTGCAGCAGCCGCAGCAGATCGATCAGCAGAGGCAGTTCGTCGTGGGCGCGCTTGCGCAGGCGCTGGGCCCAGCTGCGCAGGATCAGTTTGGGGATCAGTACGCCGGCCGCCAGCGCAGTCAGGGCCACGACCGGCGCGCGCAGGCCCTGTGGATGCAGCACCAGCAGCGCGAGTGCCGTCAGCAGCAGCGCCAGCAGCAGCCGCAATCCGAGAAACGCAGCGGTGCCGTTGCGGGTGTTCCAGCCGGCCCGCTCCAGTAGCAGGCGGTCTTCCGACGCCAGCAGCCAGGCATGCAGGTGGCTGCCCTCCAGGCGCTTGCCGAGTCGGATTGCCGCCTCGAGCAGGCGTTGGCCCACGCTAGCCGTGTCCTCGACGGTCCGCGCATGCTCGCGGCGCTCCTGCAGGGCCTGTTGCAAGGTCTTCTCGGCGCGCTCCTCACGGCGCGCGCGCCACAGCAGGTCAGCGGCGAACAGCAGCAGCGCGAGCACGAACAGCAGCATGGAGACGGTCAGCATGGACATGTGTGTCATAGCGATTTGGCCAGCCGGTACAGCAGCAGCGCGCCGAGACCTTCGAGCAGCAGCGCGGCGATCATCAGCTTGTGGCCGAAGGCCTGCTCGAGCATCGGGCGGAAGAAGTCGGGACTGAACAGCGCCATCAGCAGCGCCATGGCAGGTGGCAGCAGGCCGATCACCCAGGCCGACATGCGGGTTTCGGACGTGGTTGCGGTCAGTTCCTGCTGGACCTGCTCGAGGTCGCGCAGAAAGTCGCTCATGCGTTGCAGGATCTGGTCGCTGCGGCCGCCGATGCGCAGGCTGGTTCCCAATATCACCGACAGCGTCTCCAGCGCCTGCAGGCGATAGGGGCGCGCGGCCTGCTGCAGCGCGCGGTCCAGGTCCATGCCGCCACGGGTGTAGACGAGCGCGGTGTCGAGCAACGGGCGCAATGGCGGGACCACCTGCGCGGTCGAGGTCTGGAACGCTATCGACAGGCTGTTGCCGATCCCGGCCAGGCGCACCATGTTCTCGAGGAAATCGGGAAGCTGGCGCAGCAACTGCTGGCGCTGGTGCTCGATGCGGCGGCGCAACCACAGCGCGGCGGCGAATACGTAAAGCACCAGCGCCAGGACGGCAAAGATCAGCGAATGCATGCGCAGCCAGGTGCCTGTCGTCAGCACGATTCCGGGCAGCGCCAGCAGTACCAGGGTGGATGGGTGGTCGCGCAGGTCGGCGCGACGCAGCAGCGCACGCCATGCCGGAAGGGCCTGCTGCGGCACGGTCGCACGGGCGCGCGGGGCATTCGCCGAGGGCGAGGCGGCGGGGGCCGTGGTGCCGAGCCGGGTCGCGACGTGGTTGGCGGCGGTGCGTTGGCGCTGGCGGGCGGTGACGTTCCACCACAGCTCGATACCGCCAGCCAGGCACAGCAGGGCGACGCTCAGCAGCAGCAGGGCCAGGCTCAAAGGTAGTCCTCGGTCGCGGCGCTGCGCAGCAGCGAACGGAACGGTTCCAGCTTGTGGCTGTGCGGATGGAAGCCAAGCCCGACCCAGCGGTCGCGTTCGGTGTTGTCGGCGTCGTACCAGTTCTCGTGGCGGAACAGTTCCTGGGTGGTGATCAGGTTGTCGGTCACGCCGGTGACCTCGGTGATCGACAGGATCACGCGGCGGCCACCGGCCAGGCGCGAAATCTGCACGATGAAGTCGACCGCGCTGGCGATCTGCCGGCGCAGGCTCTCCTCGCTGCCCTGGAAGCCGGCGAAGCCTGCCAGCATCTCCATCCGGTACAGGCAGTCGCGCGGCGAGTTGGCATGGATGGTGGCCATCGATCCGTCGTGGCCGGTGTTCATCGCCTGCAGCATTTCCAGCACCTCGGCGCCGCGCACCTCGCCGACCACGATGCGGTCCGGACGCATGCGCAGGCTGTTGCGCACCAGCTCGCGGATGCTGATCGTGCCGTTGCCGTCGGTGCCGCCGAGCCGGCTCTCGAGCCGCACCACATGCGGATGGTTGAGCGCGAGCTCGGCGGTGTCCTCGATCGTCACCACGCGTTCGTCGTGGGGGATGAAGCTGGCCAGGGCGTTGAGCAGGGAGGTCTTGCCGGAGCTGGTGCCACCGGAGATCAGGATGTTGCAGCGACCCAGCACCATCGCGCTAAGCAGCGCGTGCATCGGCCTGTCGAAGGCGCCTCTGGCAAGCAGTTCGTCCGGGGTGAACGGGTCCTTGCGGAACTTGCGGATCGACACCATCGGCCCGTCCACGGCCAGCGGCGGGATGATCGCGTTGAGGCGGCCGCCGTTGGGCAGGCGCGCGTCGACCATCGGGTTGGAATCGTCCAGGCGGCGTCCCAGCGGTGCCAGGATGCGGCGCAGGATGCGCATCAGGTGGCGGTCGTCGCTGAAGCGCTGCTGCGCGCGTCGCAGCACGCCACCCTGGGAGATATGCACGTCCTTGTAGCCGTTGATCAGGATGTCCTCGATCGTCGGGTCGAGCAGCAGGTCCTCCAGCGGACCGAACCCGGTCAGTTCCTTGTGCAGGGCCGAGGCGACCAGTTCCATTTCCTGCTCGTTGACCGGGATGCGCCATTCCTGCACGAAGCTGGCGGTATGCGAATGCACGTACCGGGCGATGGTGTCCGGGGCCCAGGCATCGATGTCGATACGCTCGTCCTCGATGCGGTTGAGCAGGTGCTCGTGCGCGGCCGACAGGACGCCCTGGAACTGCTCGGTCTGGTCGAACGGCAGCGGCTCGACAGCGCTGGCAACCGCCACCGCCGCGCTACCTGTATTCAGCAGGGTTACCTTGTTTTCCATGGGCTGCCACTCAAGCTGCGGAGGAGACGTTGGCGCAGGCCGGCGCGCGGCTCGGGCATGGCACCGGGATCGAGCCGTCGCAGCAGCGGTGCCAGCGCCCGGACGTACGGATCGTGGGGGGAACGTTGTGACAGCAATTGGCCTTCGGCGGCACAGGTGTGCAGCGCACGTGAGCGGTCGGGCAATGTGGCGATCAGCGCCAGCCCGAAGCGGGCAGCGATCTGGTCGGCACCGATGCCGCGGCTGTCGTCATAGCGATTGACCAGCAGGCCCAGGCGCTCGTTGCGCAGCCCGCGTCGCTCCAGCTCCTGGAGCACATGGTCGAGCGAAACCAGTGCACCGATGCTCTGGTCGGTCATCAGCCAGATCTCCGCGGCGGCGTGCAGCAGGCCGCCGGGGAGCTGTTGTGGCACCCATCCGCCGAGATCGCACAGCACCAGTCCGAACACGCCGCGCAGGCGATCCAGCAGGGTGCCGGGATCATGCGTGGGCGGCTGTGTTCCGCCAGGATGGCCCAGCAGCGCCAGTCCGCTGGAATGATGGGGAAGTGCGGTGCGCGCCAGGGTGGCATCGATCCGCCCAAGGTTGCGCAAGGCATCTTCGTAATGGAAGGACGCGGTGGTGTTCAGGTAGAGCGCGGCGTCCCCGCTGGGCAGCCCCAGATCCAGCAGCAGCCGGCGCTGCTCCTGGGCATCGGTGTCGACGTCGACCCGCGCTTGCTGCAGCAGCACGCCGAGCTGAGTGATCAGGGTGGTGGTGCCGACGCCGGTGCGGCTGCCGAGCACCACCACGAGCCGGCCACTGGTGCGTGGCTGCGGCGCTGCTTCGGCCGAGACCGGCGCGCGCGCCGGCGCTGGTTGCGCCAGTATCCGCTGCAGCGCTGCCTGGATATCCTCGGCCGGGCTGTCGATGTCGATGAATTCGCTCACGCCCGCGCGCAGCGCGGCCAGCACACCCGGCGTGTGCTCGTTGCTTGCCGGGCCAACCGCCACCACCGACACCGCGGGCAGCAGCGCGCGCAGCTGCGCGGTCAGGTCCGAGGAATAGCTGGCGTTGGCATTGGAGTAGTCGAGCAGCACGATGCGCCAGCCCGGCTGTTGTGCCGCCAGCAGCGCAGGCGCGATGTCGCGGCTGTCCTCCCACTGCAATTCGCCGAAGCCGGCCAGCTTCGCGCCCAGCCGCGCGAGGTAGCGGCTGTCGGGTGTGTAGAGCAACATGCGCGTCGCTCGGTCGGACATGCTGCGGACCTGCATGGCGGTCACTTTTGACATGGCAGGGCGTGGTTCTTCGCTGTTCAACGTGAGAAGCCTGGCAATGCGTCCGAGCCGGCGGGATGCAGCAGGAAGGCGCCCCAGACCGGCAGATTCGGCTTGGACTCGCGTGCGCCGGGGAGCTGCAGCTCGGTGCCGCGCGCGATCGGTCGCACCAGATGCGGGGTCACCACGATCACCAGTTCCTTGTCCTGGCGCTTGTAGTTCAGGCTGCGGAAGAACGAGCCGATGATCGGCAGGTCGCCGAGCAGTGGCACCTTGCTCACGGTCGAGCTGAGGTTGTTGCTGACCAGACCGCCGATCACGAAGCTCTCGCCGTCGCCCAGTTCCACCGTGGTGTCGGCGCGGCGGGTGGTGATCGCGGGTATCTCGATGCCGTTGTAGCTGATGCCGCTGGTGTAATCGAGGTCGCTGGCCTCGGGAGCAACCTTCAGCGCGATGCGGTCGGCCGACAGCACGGTCGGTGTCACGGTCAGGCCGATGCCGAATGGCTTGAAGGTGACGGTGGTGGTGCCCAGGCTTTGCGGCACCAGGATCGGCAGCTCGCCGCCGGCAAGGAAGCTGGCGCTCTGCCCGGACAGCGCGACCAGGGTCGGCTCGGCCAGCACTCGCGCCATGCCGTTGCTCTGCAACAGGTCGATGCTCGTGGCCCAGCCCTTGGTCAGCGAGCTGGCAACCAGGCTGAATGCCGATGACACCGAGCTGCTGGAACTACTGGAACTGCTTGAGCTGCTGGGCGAGGTGAGGCCATAGCTGAAGCCGCCATTGGTGTCGCTGAAGGTGATGCCGATCTTGCTCAGCACGGTCTTGTCGAACTCGACCACCTTCACTTCGACCTGGACCACGCCGCCACTGCCGACGCTGGAGACGTCACTGACCGTGCCCTTCTCGCCGATGGCCGCCTGGGCCGCTTTTTGGGCACGCTGGTGCGACAGCAGCGATTCGGTATCGCCTTGAAGCAGCGCGCCGCCATCGGCCAGGGTCAGCTGTGGGCCGCTGCCATCGGTCAGCGCTTGCTGGACCGGGCTGCGCACCGTGACCTGGATGCGCTGCGGCACGCTGTTGCCGTGCTGCCACAGCAGCAGGGTGGTCTGCCCGGCCTGCTTGCCGACCAGCAGCGCCTGGTGCCGGTCCTTCGTGGTCACCAGGTCGGCGATGGCAGGGTCGGCGATCGCGACGCGTTCCAGGTCGGCGGGCAGGGTCCACGGCCGTTGTTCATGCGTCTGCAGGACAAGCCCGGTGCCGTCGTTGCCGGCAGCGCCAGTGCAGGGCAGCGCCAGCAACACAGCCAGTGTCCCGGTATGGAGGAAGCGACGGGTAAGGCGAAATCTCTCGCTCATGTGGGCACCGGGTCAGGGAGAAGAAAGCGGGCCGGCCTGGCCACCGCGGATGATTTCGATCGAGGGCGATGCGGGCCGGTGGTTGCTGCGCGCGCTCGGAGCGGAGGGCGCGGCGCGGCGGCCGGCCAACGCGGAGCCATCGATGCCGGCGAACGCGGCGTTCTCGGGCGTGGAGGCGGTATCGCGCAAGCCGGGGCCCAGGTCCAGGCGCGGCGTCAACACGTTGCGCGGCGCGGGAAACAGGCTTTCGTCGGGCAGGCCGGGATCGCCGGGATGGCGCAGGGCCAAAAACAGTTTGCCGCTTTGTGCGCCGAGCAGGAGCCGGTTGGCGGCTTCCACGGGCACTGCCAGCACGGCGCTGCGTGGCTGCGTTTCCGAATCGTGGCCGGCGCCGGCACTGCCGCCGTGGCTGGCGCCGACGGTCGCGCGCCTGCCGCCGGGCTGGGAAGCCGTGACGGTGGTGGTTTCGGCTGTCGGCGAGGCCAGATCGATGTCGCGCGTGCCGTAGCCGAGTACCCGCAGGTGCGAGAGAAGCAGCCGGGACTGGCTTTCATCGTCCCCCTGCTGAGACGTGCCGTGCCCCTTTTCCTTGAGACTCAGGAAGACATCGACGTAGTCGCCCGGCGCGATGCGGTTGCCCACACCGGCCAGTTCGTCCACCGGTATCGCCAATGCGCGCTCGCCGGGCTGCAGGTTGAGTGCCAGTCCCTCGGCCAGCAGTGGGTTCGTCAGCGGCGTGCCGCTGGCGATGGCTACCGTCGGGACCTTGCCGATCAGCGGGGTGGCGCTGGTGTGGCCACCGGCCGGCAGCGTCGCGAGAGGAGCGATGCGCAAGTCGCCGATCGTGATCGGAACGCCCGCCGGCAGGTCGCGCGCGGCTACCACCACGGCCACGCTGCCACTACGCTGGGGGGTGACGACCGCAGGGGCGGGCGTGGGCTTGCGCAAGCTGATGGCTATCGCGACGACCAGCAACAGGCCCGCGACGGCAACCAACAACAGGGCGGCGGTCCTGGTTACTTTCTGCATCGCCGGATCTCCTTGGTACGAGGGGAAAAAGTCAGTCGTCCAGGTCGAGCTGGGCAACCGCGGTACTGCTCAATTCGTCCAGGGTCCAGTCGTACAGCGTCACCGTGCCGGGTAGGAATGGGTGGCTTGCGTAGTCGTAGGACACGGTGACTTGCATGCACTGGCGCTCGGTGTCGGCGGTACAGGTGAGCGATTCCACCGTGACCGGCGCGGCGTCGGCACTGCTGCAGTCGGCCTCGTCGCCGGAGAATTCGATCAGCCATTGCATCGACTCGCTGGCGGCCTCGCAGGCGGCCTGGCGACGCTCGTCGATTTCGCCGTAGCGCATCGCCGCGCGCGCACCCTCGGCGGCGGCCAGGGCGAGCGTCTGCTGGGCGGCGAAGATCATCACGCCGCAAAAGGTCAGCAGAATCAGCGGCAGCATTCCAAATATGAGCATCAGCGCATATTCGAGGGTCACTACACCGCGCATGCTCCGGCGATTAGCCGCGACGCGGCCTTTTGGCGAGCGCTGGCGTGCCGGTAACTCAGCCATGTGCGAATCCTTTCAGGGCAAACGGCAGCGCGGCGAGCGCCAGGTAGGCTGCGTAGGGAATGCCCTGGCGCCCCTGGCGCGCGGCAAGCACGCTTCGATGCAGCAGGGTGGCATCGAAGCGGCGTTGCGATTGTTCGATGGAAGTCCTCAACGGCACCGGTACGCGATTCAGCAGGCCTGACGCGGACAGGATGGCGATCGCATGCAGGCCGGCGATCAGGCTGGCGGCGATCCAGATCGGCAGCAGCGGTTTCCAGCCGAGCAGGAAGCCCAGGGTGGCGAAGAACTTGACGTCGCCGGCGCCCATCAGGCGGAGGGCATAGAACGGCAACAGCATCAGCCCGCACAGCAGCCCGGCGAGCGCCTGCAGCGGCGGGGGACTGCCACTGCCCTGCAGGCCGATCGCGACTGTACCGGCCAGCAGGGCCACCAGCAGCGCCCGGTTCGACACGCGCCGTGCATACAGGTCGCTGAGGACGACCTGTATGCAGAGCAGGGTGAGCACGATAGGAGTCATGCCTGGCATGCGGGCATCCCTTGGCGGCGTGGGTGTCGTGGTGGCACGAGGTGGTGGAGCTCGGGGACTGGCTCAGGTGGAGGATGCTGCGGATTCGACTACGGACTCGAGCTGGTCGAAGAGGGTTGTGAAGAAGTCCTCGATCGCCGGGCCGGCGGTACTCACCAGCACGCCGGCTATCACCGCGGCCAGCAGTCCATATTCCAGCGCGGTGACGCCGTCTTCTTCATGCAGGAAGCGCTTGATCGAACGGATCATGTTGTTCTCCTCGTTTCAGGGGTTGGGTGGGGCTTGGGGCTTGAATATCCAGGGCAAAACCGTGGCAGGCCGGTATCGGAGGATCCCGGCGAGGGTTAAAGGCGTGAATCATCAGGTGGGAACAGCCAATATGCTGGCGGCCACCTGAGTTCGAGTCAGCTGTCTGGTCTCATGACATTCCCCTGTTCAATGCCGGACGGTATGGAACGAAGCCCCCCGCTTAGTGTCGATAATCCGGTCGAAACAGACGTCGCGATGTGCAAAAACGGCACGAACGATTTTTTTAATGTGATGCATGTCGCGAATGCATGTATCTGGCGATTCGAGGGATTCGTTTTCAGCCGGTTTGTTGGACGGCTGTCCGGCATGCGTGCTATCTGGAGGAGATTGCGCGCAACTGAATCAATCGTGCGCTGTTGAATCATGGACAATGATTATTGCTTTCGATTTCCATAGAATGATGTCTAAAGCGATTCCTTGAAGACGTCGCTAATGTGTGATGGCAATCACCTGATGGGGGGTGGGTGCCATATGTCAGGGGGCTGTAATGGATGATGCTGGCGACCTTGGGGCGTTCGACCTCGTTGGGTTGGGGTGTGTGCTCCGCGTCTGCGAGACCGAGCTGGTGCTGCTGGACGACAACGGTCCGCGTGCCTCGGTGACCAGTCGTGTGCACGGCGAGGCGCTGTTCTGCACGATCAAGACCGGCTTTGCCGCGCGCGGGCGTTTCATGTTGCCGCTGGACTGGTGCCTGCTCGGCTACATTCATCGCACCGACGAGGCGTTGAGCTGGTGCCATGGTGCGATGTTGGCCACCGGCAGCGTGTTGACGTTGATGCCGGACGGCATCAGCGAATTCGTGCTCAGTGCCAACAGCTGGGTGACGCTGGTGATGGTGCCGGCCAAACGGCTGCGGCAGAAATTCAACGAACTGCACCTGGGCGAGCGGCCCGGGCATGCGCTTGCATTGCTCAATCCCAGTCCCGCCCATCCGCTCAGGCGCCACTACGCCGAGTTGCAGCAGCGTCTGGTCGAAGGCCCCGCTTCGATGGCCGGACTGCAACTTGACGATGTGCTCGATCAACACCTGCGCGGCATCCTCGATACCGGTCCGCTGGACCGTGCAATGAAGGGCAGGGGGCGGCGCGGGCATTATCTGATCCTGCGCAAGGCCGAGGACTTCATGCGCATGAACCTGCGCCAGAACATCTACATGACCGAGATCTGCGCGGCAGCGGGCGTCAGCGAGCGGGCCTTGCGCTATGCCTTCGACGACATGCTGGGTATTTCGCCGAATCGCTACCTGTCCATGCTGCGGCTGTGTACCGCATGCCGCAGCCTGTCCTCGGCCGATTCCGGAAGGAAGTCGGTGAAGGCCATCGCGCTCAGCTGCGGGTTGTGGGACCTTTCGCGTTTCGCCGAGAACTACCGACGCGTTTTCGGGGAGTTGCCGCGCGATACGCTGATGCGCCAGTCGGGGAGTGGCGCCGAGTTCGGGTAACCGGCGTTTCCATCGGTCATATTGGCGCGTGCTGGAGCCGGGGAGACCCCCGGCTCTTCGTTGTTGTGTCGCCGTTGCAACATTTCCTTGGGGGAAGGATGCGCTTGAGTTGGCTGGTGGATTGATCCCGGTGGGTTTACGGACGGGAAAACGTCACTGTGCCGCAAACGTGCATGTGTCTGCCGGATTTCGCCAACGTATTGCCGTATTGGCTTCTTTGCCTGCCGAAACGGAGTAAGAGCGCAAGCACGGAAAATCTGTAATGGCTCCCACAACGACGGCATCGGGGTTGATGCCGCGGGATACAGGGAGCACTTCAATGAATCGCATCTACCGGCTGGTGTGGAACCACCGCCTCAACGCTTTCGTCGTCGGCTCTGAACTGGCGGCGGCGAGGGGGAGAAAAAGCAGCACGGGACGGCAGCTGAGGGCGTTGCTGGCATCGCCGCTGGCCGCCGGACTGGGGCTGCTGGCCGTCGGCTGGCATGGCCAGGCCGTGGCGGCCGATCCTCGCCTGGACGAGTTGCTGGATCTGGCCGGTAGATATGCCGCCGTGGTGCCGCAGACGTCGGCGACGGCCGAATCGTCGTTCGCGGACACATCTTCGGTGTCCAGCGGCGACGCGATTTCCACGAGTTCCACGGCGTTGGCCGTGTCGCAGGCCGTCACGCCCCTGCGGCAGGCGGCACGGTCAACGCCTTCTAATGACGCATCGGCGAGCAGTGCAGGCAGCGTGGCGAACGCGTCCGCTGCCAGTGTGCCGTCCGGCGTTACGGCGACGCTTGGCCTGGTCGACGCGACGGGCGGGCTGTTCGCCGGTTCGCTGTCGGCCAGTGATAGTGGCCTTGAAGAGCCGATCTCGCAGATCGTCGCGCATGTGCAAGACAGCATCGTGCTGAATGACGGCAGCGAGCTGACCGGTACGCTCGGAGAGGGGCGCCTGGTCGGGCGTGACAATCCGGTCGGTCCGGTCAAGGACGTGCTGACGACGGTGGCAAGCCTGGTCGAGGATGGTCACGACGGAACATTGCCGGCGTCGCTTGGCGGATTGGTCGTCGATACGGTTGGGTCTGCCGCAGACGGCCTCGACGGTATCGGCCAGGGACTTGATGGCACGCTGGCAGCCGTCACTGGATCGAGCACATTGGACGGCACGGTATCCGCGGGTTCGAGCGCGCTGACCGATCCTGTGACAACGGAGGCTTCATCCGGCGCCGTCGACAGCGTCGCCGAAGCGGTGCAGGCCCTGCTGACCAGCACGACCGACACTGCCGATTCCGCGGTGATCGATGCCGTCGGCGGTAGTTCGTCCGGACAGGCGATCGGAGGCCTGACCGACTCGGCCGCGACAGATACGGGTACTTCAACGTCGACCTCGACGGGTACGTCGACCGGTACGGGCACGGGGGCCTCGACCGACACCAGCACCGCGACGGTGACCACCACAGGTACGAGTACGGGTGCTTCGACGGGCACTTCGACCGACACGAGCACTTCGACGGCGACCACTACCGGTACGAGCACCGGGACTTCGACTGGTACCAGTACGTCTACGGAGACCACCACCGGTACGTCGACCGGTGCCACGACCGGAACCGGCACCTCTACCTCGACCTCGACCAAAACCAGCGGTACCTCGACCACGACCTCGACCACGACGTCGACCACTATCGGCAGCACGACGACGACGACAACCACCACTACCACTACCAGCAGTGCATTCCTGAGCCGCTTGTTGTCGCTTTTCGGCAGTACAGACTCGTCCGACAGCGATACGACCGACACCAGCACGTCGACGGCGACCACGACCGGCACTTCGACCGGCACGGGCACGAGCACATCTACCGGGACCTCGACCGACACCAGCACGTCGACGGCGACGACGACGGGTACGTCGACCGGTACCGGCACGGGTACCTCGACGGGTACCTCGACCGACACCAGTACTTCGACGGCGACCACGACCGGCACGTCGACCGGTACGGGCACGAGCACCTCGACCGGGACCTCGACCGACACCAGCACGTCGACGGCGACCACGACGGGCACGTCGACCGGTACGGGCACAGGTACCTCGACGGGGACTTCGACCGACACCAGCAC
>JASGDF010000003.1:0-3994 GCA_047607345.1 Pseudomonas sp.
CGCGCCGCCGCGCGAGGCGATGTTTCGGTCGCGGGCTGTTCTGTGGGAGGGACTTCAGTCCCGACGCTTTCCCAGGCAAGCCCGTCGGGACTGAAGTCCCTCCCACATTCACTACTCAATGCGAACAACGCCAAACGCACCCCTTCCTCCACATTCGGCCCCA
Organism: Pseudomonas sp.; assembly: GCA_047607345.1. GTDB lineage: Bacteria > Pseudomonadota > Gammaproteobacteria > Xanthomonadales > Xanthomonadaceae > Pseudomonas_S. The sequence continues at coordinate 164 of JASGDF010000003.1, forward strand.
TGACGGCGCCGGAAGAACGACGCGCGCGATAGCCCCCCGGCATACGGAACGGTTCTTGCAGCGACAGGCCCGATCCCCGCTGCCCCGCCCCGATGGCCGAGAACGAAGACGGCGCCGAACGCACCGAACAACCTACCGAAAAACGCCTGCGCGAGGCCCGCGAAAAGGGCAACATCGCCCGTTCGCACGAGCTGGCGACCGCCGCGGTGTTCACCGCCGGGGTGTTCGCGCTGATGGCGATGGCCGGCAGCCTGGCGGCCGGCGCCCGCGACTGGATGAAGCTGGCGCTGAGCCCGGATCGCGGCCTGCGCGATACCCCGTCACAACTGTTCGGCCATTTCGGCGAACTGCTGCTGCAACTGCTGTGGGTTGCCGCGCCGCTGGCACTGGTGTGCCTGCTGGCCGGCCTGGTCGGCCCCTTGCTGATGGGCGGACTGCGCTTCTCCGGCAAGGCGCTGGTGCCCGACCTGGCCAAGCTCAGCCCACTGGCCGGTCTCAAGCGCCTGTATGGCGCGGAAGCCATCGGCGAACTGGTCAAGTCGCTGCTGCGGGTGGTGTTCGTCGGCACCGCCACCGGCCTGTGCATCTGGCATGGATTGCACGACCTGCGCGCCCTGTTGAACGCGCCGCTGGAAAGCGCGATCAGCGATGGTCTGGGCTTCACCCTGAAGCTGCTGCTGTACGCGGCGATGGCACTCGGCCTGCTCGCCGCGATCGACGCGCCGTACCAGAAATGGAACTGGCTGCGGAAGCTGAAGATGACCCGCGAGGAGATCAAGCGCGAGATCAAGGAAAGCGAGGGCAGCCCCGAGGTCAAGGGCCGGATCCGCCAACTGCAGCAGCAGCTGGCGCAGCGCCGGATGATCGAGGCGGTGCCGAAGGCCGACGTGGTACTGGTCAACCCGACCCACTACGCGGTGGCGCTGCAGTACGAGGGCGGCAGGATGCGCGCCCCGGTGGTGGTCGCCAAGGGCGTGGACGAGGTCGCCCAGCGCATCCGCGAGGTCGGCGAGCAGCACCGGGTCGCGATCGTCTCGGCGCCGCCTTTGGCACGCGCCTTGTATCGGGAAGCCCGACTCGGCAAGGAAATCCCCGTGAGACTGTATTCGGCCGTCGCCCAGGTTCTGTCCTACGTGTACCAGCTGCGCGCCTGGCGGCGCGGCCCGATGCCGCAGTTGCCGGCGATCGAGCTGGATGAATTCGACGCCAAGGCGGGCCCGGCATGAGCGCGCAGGCCTCGCCGATGAACGCCCGCAAGCTGCTGGACATGGTCAAGCACGGCCTGGGAGCGCCGATCATCGTGCTGGCGATGCTGGCAATGGTGGTGGTACCGCTGGCCGCGCCGGTGCTGGACGCGCTGTTCACCTTCAACATCGCCATCTCGCTGATGGTGCTGCTGGCGGTGGTCTACGTGAAGCGGCCGCTGGACTTCACGATCTTCCCGATCGTGCTGCTGATGACCACGATGCTGCGGCTGGCGCTGAACGTGGCCTCCACCCGCGTGATCCTGCTCAACGGCCAGAACGGCCACGAGGCGGCCGGCAAGGTGATCGCCGCGTTCGGCGAGTTCGTGATCGGCGGCAACTACGCGGTCGGCATCGTGGTGTTCGCGATCCTGACCATCATCAACTTCGTGGTCATCACCAAGGGCGCCGGGCGCGTGTCGGAAGTGACCGCGCGCTTCATCCTCGACGCGATGCCCGGCAAGCAGATGGCGATCGACGCCGACCTCAACGCCGGCCTGCTGACCCGCGAGGAGGCCAAGGCCCGGCGCGAGGAAGTGCGCGAGGAAGCCGACTTCTACGGCGCGATGGACGGCGCCAGCAAGTTCATCCGCGGCGACGCGATCGCCGGCATCCTGATCCTGTTCGTCAACCTGCTCGGCGGGCTGGGCGTGGGCGTGCTCCAGCACGGCATGCCGTTCGGCCAGGCGGCCTCGACCTACACCCTGCTGTCGATCGGCGACGGCCTGGTGGCGCAGCTGCCGGCGCTGCTGGTGTCCTCGGCGGTGGCGATGCTGGTCACCCGCGCCTCGCGCGCCCAGGACATGAGCCAGGCGATGGTCGGCCAGGTGTTCGGCCAGCACAAGGCGCTGGCGATCGCCGCGGCGATCCTGGGCCTGGTCGGGCTGGTGCCGGGCATGCCCAACGTCGCTTTCTTGACGCTCGGCCTGCTGCTCGGCGTGATCGCCTGGCGACTGTGGAAGCGCGGCGCCGAAACCCTGGCACCCGCGGCCGGCGGCATGCCAGCCAAGCCGGGCGATCCCAAGCTGCCCGGCGCCGCCCCCGCGCCCACGCCGGAACTGAGCTGGGACGAGCTGCGCCCGATCGACCCGCTCGGGCTGGAGGTCGGCTACCGGCTGATCCCGCTGGTGGACAAGAACCAGGGCGGTGAGCTGATGGCGCGGATCAAGGGCGTGCGCCGCAAGCTGACCCAGGACATCGGCTTCCTGGTCCCGCCGGTGCACATCCGCGACAACCTGGAGCTGAGCGCCACCACCTACCGGCTGCTGGTGCACGGGGTGCCGGTGGCGACCGCCGAGATCCATCCCGACCGCGAACTGGCGCTGGACCCGGGCGGCGCACTCGGCAAACTCGACGGCATCCAGGGCAAGGACCCGGCATTCGGGCTGGACGCCACCTGGATCCAGCCGAGCCAGCGTGCCCAGGCCGAGACGATGGGCTATACCGTGGTCGATCCGGCCACGGTGATCGCCACGCACCTCTCGCACCTGATCCGCGAGCACGCGCCCGAGCTGCTCGGTCACGAGGAGGTGCAACAGCTGCTGGCCCAGCTCGGCAAGAGCACCCCCAAGCTGGTCGAGGACCTCACCCCCAAGGCGCTGCCGCTGGCGGTGGTGGCTCGGGTGCTGCAGAACCTGCTGGTCGAGCGCATCCCGATCCGCCAGCTGCGCAAGATCGTCGAGGCACTGGTCGAACATGCCCCGCACAGCCAGGACCCGAGCGTGCTGACCGCGGCGGTGCGCACCTCGCTGGGCCGCTTCATCGTCCAGGAGATCGCCGGGATGGCGCCGGAGCTGCCGGTGTACACCCTCGCCCCGCAATTGGAACGGGTCTTGCAGGAGTCCGCCCAGGGCAGCGGCGGCGTCGCGCTGGAACCGGGCCTGGCCGAACGCTTGCATCAGAGCCTGAGCGAGTGCGTGGGCAAGCAGGAGGCCAGGAACGAGCCGGCGGTGGTGCTGGTGCCCGGACAGGTCCGCGCCGCGCTGGCGCGGCTGGTCCGGCACAGCGTCCCGCAACTGTCGGTACTGGCCTACAGCGAGGTGCCGGAGGACAAGCGGCTGAAGCTGGTCGGCACGATCAGCTGAAAGGCCGGGACCGGGGACCCGGGAAAAGCGCAGTGCATTGAGGGCTGGATGGAGCGGATGAACATGCAGAAGAACACAGCGGCGATGCCGACAGCCGGCCGGGGCTTTACCGGCAGTCGTTCTCCGGGTCCCCGGTCCCGGGTCCCCGGTCCCGAGATCGCCCCATGAAGATCAAGCGCTTCATCGCCCCCGACATGCGCACCGCCTTCAAGATGGTGCGTGACGAGCACGGCCCGGATGCGGTGATTCTGTCCAACCGCCGGACCGCGGAAGGCATCGAGATCGTCGCCGCCAGCAACTACGACGAGGAACTGGTGCAGCGCGCCCTGGACAACGCGCGACCGGCGCCGGCCGCGCACGCGCCAGAGACCGCGCCGGCACGCAGCCCGGCCGACGAGATGATCGCTGCCCTCGCCCGGCGCCAGTCGCCGGCCACCGCTCGCGGCGAACGCGGCCCGTCCGTTGCCGAAGCGCCGGCGCCGCGCGCACCGAAGGCGGCCCCG
>JASGDF010000004.1:0-10789 GCA_047607345.1 Pseudomonas sp.
CGACGCGGCGGGCTGGCAGGCGCTGGTCGCCGAGGCGCAGGCGCGGGCCGCGGCCGGCCTGGCGGGGCTGCGCCAGGCCGTGCACGGCAGTGATCTCGACCCGCGCGCGATCGATGCCGCGCGCGCCAACGCGCGCAGCGCCGGCGTGGAGCGCGCGATCGCCTTCGCGGTGGCCGACATCGCCCGGCTGCCGTCGCCGCCGGAGCCGACCGGCGTGGTGGTGTGCAATCCCCCCTACGACGAGCGCCTGGCCGCCGATGCCGCACTGTACCGGCAGCTGGGTGATGCGCTGCGGCGCGCGGTGCCGGCGTGGCGCGCCAGCCTGCTGTGCGGCAACGACGAGCTGGCGTTCGCCACCGGGCTGCGCGCGGGCGATAGGCGCGAGTCCCTCGCAAGAGCGGCGCACATCCCTGTGCGTGTGTTCAAAAAGTACCAGCTGTTCAACGGCGCGCTGGAATGCGCGCTGATCGTCTGCGACCCGATCGCACCGCCGCGCAGCGAGCCGGCCGAGCCGCGCGTGCTGGGCGAGGGCGCGCAGATGGTCGCCAACCGGTTGCGCAAGAACCTGCAGAAGCTGAAGAAGTGGCGTGCGCGCGAGGGCGTGGAATGCTTCCGCGCCTACGACGCCGACCTGCCCGAGTACGCCGCCGCGATCGACGTCTACCAGGAAGCCGACGGCGAGCGCCGGCTGTTCCTGCACGTGCAGGAGTACGCCGCGCCGGCCACGATCCCGGAGGCCGACGTGCGCCGCCGCTTCGGCGACCTGCTGGCCGCGGCGCGCGAGGTGTTCCAGGTGCCGAAGGAGCAGGTGGCGACCAAGTCGCGCGCGCGCGGCAAGGGCGGCAGCAAGTACGGCCGCTTCGACCAGCGCGGCGAGAGCTTTCAGGTGCGCGAGCACGGCGCGTTGCTGCAGGTGAACCTGTTCGACTACCTCGACACCGGCCTGTTTCTCGACCATCGCCCGCTGCGCGGAATGATGGCGGCGCAGGCCAGGGGCCGGCGCTTCCTCAACCTGTTCTGCTACACCGGCGTGGCCAGCGTGCAGGCGGCGGTGGCCGGCGCGGTGCAGACCACCAGCGTCGACCTGTCCGGCACCTACCTGCAATGGTGCGCCGACAACTTCGCGCTCAACGGGCTCGGCGGCGCCGACCACCGGCTGGTGCAGGCCGACGCGCTGGCCTGGCTGGAGGCCGAGCGCGGCCAGTACGACGTGATCTTCTGCGACCCTCCGACGTTCTCGAACTCGGCGCGCGCCGAGGACTTCGACGTGCAGCGCGAGCAGGTGCGGCTGCTGCGCGCGGCAATCGCGCGGCTGGCGCAGGGCGGGGTGCTGTACTTCTCCAACAACTTCCGGCGCTTCCGGCTGGAGCAGGACGCGATCGCCGCGTTCGCGCAGTGCGAGGAGATCAGCGCCCGGACCATCGACCCGGATTTCGAGCGCAACGCGCGCATCCATCGCGCCTGGCGGCTGACACGGGCATGACCTCGTAGGAGCGACTTCAGTCGCGATGGAGCTTTCCCGGTAAAGCCCATCGCGACTGAAGTCGCTCCTACGGAGCAGAGCTTTCAGCCGGCCTGTGCCCGCTCATCTCCTGCCCGGCATCCGGCGCGAAGAGCAGGTGCCAGCGCAGCGAGGCGAACGAAATCAGTGTCACCGCCAGGAACGCGATCGAGAAATCGCGCAGCTGCGGCTCGGCATGGCCGGCCACCGCCATCGAGGTCTTCAGGAACAGCGCGCCGGCGCACACCCCCACCGACAGCATCAGTTGCTGCAACGTCGTGTACAGGCTGCTGGCCGCGCTCATGCGCGGACCCGGCACCTGCTCGTAGGCGATGGTGTTGTAGGCGGCGAACTGGAACGACATGAACGCCCCGCAGCAGGCCAGCAACCCGAACACCAGCAGCGGTGGCCAGCCGGGCTGGAAGAACGCGCACACCAGGTAGCCCAGGCTGGCGAACACGCCGTTGCCGATCAGCGCGTTGCGGTAGCCGTAGCGGCGCAGCAGGCGCGGGGTCAGCACGCGCATCAGCAGCGCGCCCAGCGCGGTCGCCATCACCAGCTGGCCGCTGCGCGCGGCGCTGTAGCCGAAGCCGATCTGGAACAGCAGCGGCAGCAGGAACGGGTGCGCGCCCTGGGTGACGCGCATCAGCGAGCCGCCGATCACCGAGAGCCGGAACGAGTCGATCTTCAGCAGCGACAGGTCCAGCAGCGGCGCTGGATGGCGGCGCGCGTGCCACAGGTAGCCCAGCGCGGCGGCCGCGCCGGTCCCGGTCAGCAGCGCGGCATGGACCAGGCCATCGCGCTGGCTGACCATCTCCAACCCGAACAACCCGCAGCCGAGCGCGACGCCGCACAGCGCGAAGCCGATGAAATCGAAGCGGGCCGGTGCCGATTCGGTCGGCAGTTCGGCAATGAAGCGCCGCACCAGGAAGAACCCGGCGATGCCGATCGGCACGTTGATGTAGAAGATCCAGCGCCAGTCGAGGTAGGTCACGAATAGGCCACCGAGCGGCGGTCCCAGCATCGGGCCGACGAAGGCCGGCACCAGCGTCCAGGCCATCGCCGAGACCAGGTGGCGGCGCTCGACGCTGCGCAGCAGGATCAGCCGGCCCAGCGGGGCCATCATCGCGCCGCCCGCGCCCTGCACGAAGCGCGCGACCACCATCGTCGGCAGATCGGTTGCCAGCGAGCACAGGATCGAGCTGCCCACGAACATCCAGATCGAGGCGCAGTAGACCCGGCGCAGGCCGAAGCGGTCGGCGATCGCGCCGCTGGCCGGGATGCCGATCGCCAGTGCGAGCAGGTAGCTGGTCAGCGCGATGCTCATCGCCGGCGCGGCCACGCCGAAGTCGCGCGCCAGCGTCGGCAGCGCGGCCGCCAGCACGGTGGCGTCGAGCTGCTCCATGAAGATGGCGCAGGCCAGGATCAGCGAGATCAGGCGGTAGTCGGGGGCGCGCGGTGCAGGGACGGCAGCAGGCGGGGTCTCGCTGGACAACGTTCCGGTCTCGGTTGCGGGCTGGCGGGCGTCGGGGCAAGGGGGCGCGGAAGCCGGCGCGGCCGGCGGGCCAGCCCGCGCCGCACGGGCTTGTGCGGCGCAGCATCGGGCATTATTCACCCCCTCGGCAGGTGCCGGCAAGGCACGTCCAGACTTCACCGGCACGCATCCTCGGCGGTCGCGCTTGGGCGTAGAGCGGAGCTTGCTCCGCTGCGGCCTTTCCCGGTGAAGTTCTAGCCGAGCAAGCTCGGCTCTACGCGGCAAGGCGGTGTCAGCCCATCCACACCGACAGCGCGTGCAGCGCCACGCCGACCAGGCCGCCCACCAGGGTGCCGTTGAAGCGGATGTACTGCAGGTCGCGGCCGACGCTCAGTTCCAGCAGGTCGACCAGGTGGCGCTCGTCCCAGCCTTTCATGGTGCCGGCGATGTGCTCGGTCACCGAGGCGCGCAGCCGCTCGGTGAGCCGGCCGGCGGCATCGAGCATGTGCTGGTTGAGCGCCGCGCGCAGCGCCGGGTCCTCGCCGAGCGAGCGGCCGAGCCCGTGCAGCGAGCGTTGCAGGTACGCGGCGATCGCCGAGTCATCGTCGGCCAGGTCGTCGCTCAGGGTCTGCTGGATCTGCGCCCACAGCGCCTGCACGTAGTCCTGCAGGGCCGGATGCTCGATCGCGCGCTGCTTGAGCTGCTCGACGCGCGCGGCCATCGCCGGGTCCTCGCGCAGGCGCTGGATGTAGCCGCGCAGCCAGGCCTCGTAGTCCTGCCGCAGCGGATGCTCCGGGGTGGACAGGATGCTTTGCAGTTCCTCGATCGCCGCGCGCGCCAGGCGGTCGGCCAGCTTGTCACCGATCTCGTCGACCGGCGTCACCCAGTTCACCGTGCCGACCAGCTTGGGCCATTCGCGGCGGGCGTAGCGCACGATCAGGTCGGAGGCCCAGGCCTTGACCTTCTCCTCGTCCAGCCAGCGGCCGAGCTTGTGCAGGCCCTCGTCGAGCAGGTGCTGGTGGCGCTCGTCGGTGGTCAGCAGCGACAGCACCTCGCCGGCCGTGGCGGCGGCATTCCACTGTTGCAGTCGCTCGACCACGAAGCGCTGGATCGCGCGGCGCACCGCGGCCTCGTCGAGCAGGGCCAGCGCCTGCCGCATCCAACCGCGCGCCATCTGCGCGAGCATCCGCGACTGCGCCGGCTGCGCCAGCCACTTGCCGAGCCGGCTGGCCGGGTCGAGCACGCGCAGCTTCTCCAGCAGCGTGTCCGGGGCCAGGAAGTGGTCGCGCACGAACACCGCCAGGCCGTCGGCGAGACGGTCCTTGCCGCGCGGCAGGATCGCGGTGTGCGGGATCGGCAGGCCGAGCGGGCGGCGGAACAGCGCGACCACCGCGAACCAGTCGGCCAGCGCGCCGACCGCGGCGGCTTCGCAGAACGCGGCGACCCAGGCCCAGATGCCGTGCTGGCCCATCGCATGGCTGAGCACGAAGCCGGCCAGCATCGCCAGTAACAGCAGCAGGGCCAGGGTTTGCATGCGCCGCAGCTGGGTGCGGCGCGGATCGGTCGGCGTGGCGGTGCGTGCATCCATGCGGTTAGGGTGGCATATCCGGTGGATACGGCTTGTTGAGAGAGTGGCAGGGGACGACGATAGCCAGATGGCTGCTGAAATTCGACGTTGATCACGCCCCGCCTACGCGGGAGCGACGATCAATCGGTCATCCTGTTCACCCCCGCAACCGCTGCAACTGCTCCTGCAGCGTGGCGACCTGGCCACGCAGCCGCTCGTTCTCGCGCTCCAGCTCGTCGACGCGGCGCTGCAGCGCCTTGGCGTCAGGTGGAGCGTCCTCACCCTCCGCGCCGGCATCGGCCTTCGGCCGGCGCTTGGCGTCGCGAGCACGCCGGGCGGCCTGCTTCAGCTCGGCCTTGCCGCCCTGCGCGGCGGCGCGCTGCTCGTCCTCGGACAGAGTGGCGACCGCGGCGGCGGCGCTGATCGAGATGTCGCCGGACTTCACCGCCTCGATCACCTCGGGCGCGGCCTGGGTGTGGATGCGCTCGATCATCACCACCTGGTTGTTGCTCAGCCGCGCCTCGCGCGCCAGCTCGGCGCGGCTGACCGGCGGGGCCTCGTCCCACGGCGGCAGGTCGTCGTTCGGGACCAGCTCGGCTGGCTGGGCCGAGGTGTCGGCCTGCGCCTGCGCGACGGCCAGCTCGGCCTCGCGCGCCTCACGCTGGCGGCGCGCCAGAATCTCGCGCTTGCGCAGCGCCAGCACGCCGCGCTGGAAGTCGGACACGCTGCGCCGGCCCAGGTGCTGCTCGATCATCCACAGGTGCACGTCCTCCATCGACTGGAAGCGCGGGTTCTGCACGGTGTTGAACGCGATGCCGTGCTTGCGGCAGATGCCGTAGCGGTTGTGGCCATCGACCAGGACATCGCCCCACAGCACCAGCGCGTCGCGGCAGCCCTCGGCGAGCAGGCTGCGCTCCAGCGCCTCGTGTTCCTCGGCGGTGAGCGGGTCGATGTAGGCCTTGAGTTCTTCGTTTACGACGATGTCCATGCGGTCCGGCGGTAGAGCGGGCGCGCATTGTAGGGCGATGGGCGGCGACCGGCGAGTGCGCAGCGCGTGTTCCACCGATAACGTCGGGGCCTTGACCCGGCCGAACCGCTGCGACCGCCACCACTCGACACAAACAGCGGCATGAATCAAGTCAATCCGCGAAGCGCAGTCACTTTGGATGCGTTTTCAGGCTTTGCTGCTCGGCCAGGCAATCTGCACTTTGCGGTGCTTCATGACGCAATCTCGCAGATACAGGTTGATCAGGCTCTGGTAGGGGACGCCCGCCTCATTGGCCATGCCTTTGAAATAGTCCACTACATCCTCGGATAGGCGCATGGAAACGGGTTTCTTGAGCTTGGCCGCATAGGGGTTCTTGCGGGACTTCATCTTGGAGAAATCGTATTCGGCTTTCATGACGATCACTGCCCGTAGTAGGAGCTTTCTTTCTTCGTGGCCTTGCGTGCTGAAATGATGCGGATGACGCCACCATCATCGCGCTCGCAATGGCACACGAGGAGGAGGTTGGCGCCGCTGCTCATGCCAAGCATGAGAAAGCGTTCCTCATCGGATGAATGAGAGCCGTCGTGGAACTGGACGGCGAACTCGTCGTAGAACACAGACTGGGCTTCCTCGAAGGAAACGCCGTGCTTCCTGAGGTTCGAAGCGGCCTTGGCAGGATCCCAGTCAAATCTGATCATCTGTACATCGTATGGATGATCGCGGACTTTGCAAGGTCTGGCGCCTGGATCGCAGGGGCGCGAATGGTGGTGAAGTTCCGCCGTGATCGACCGAGCCGCGAACGTCCTTATCCGACCTGCCGCAGCACCTGCCCGAGCGTCTCGAACATCTCCGCGATCTGGCTTTCCTGCACGATCAACGGCGGCGACAGCGCGATCACGTCGCCGGTCGCGCGCACCAGCAGGTTTTCCTCGTGGAAGCAGCGCTCGAACACCTCGTAGCCGCGCGCGCCCGGCGCGCCCTCGCGCGGGGCCAGTTCGATCGCGCCGACCAGGCCGAAGTTGCGGATGTCGATCACGTTCGGCGCGTCGCGCAGCGCGTGGATCGCGTCTTCCCAGACGCTGCCCAGCGCGATGGCCTTCTCGAACAGGTTCTCCTCGGCGTAGGTGTCCAGCGTGGCGAGCGCGGCGGCGCAGGCCAGCGGGTGGCCGGAATAGGTGTAGCCGTGGAACAGGTCGATGGTGCTGTCCGGGCCGTGGGTGAACGCCTCGTGGACCTTGCCGGCGACGAACACCGCGCCCATCGGCACGCTGCCGTTGGTCAGACCCTTGGCGACGGTCATCAGGTCGGGCGCCACCCCGAAGCGCTGCGCGGCGAAGGCCTTGCCGACCCGGCCGAAGCCGGTGATGACCTCGTCGAACACCAGCAGGATGCCGTGGCGGTCGCAGATCTCGCGGATGCGCCGCAGGTAGCCTTCCGGCGGCAGCACCACGCCGGCCGAGCCGGACAGCGGTTCGACGAACACCGCGGCGATGGTCGAGGCGTCGTGCAGCGCGATCAGCCGCTCCAGGTCCTCGGCCAGCTCGATGCCGTGCGCCGGCAGGCCGCGCGAGAACGCGTTGCGGCCGATGTCCAGGGTATGCCGCAGGTGGTCGGTGCCGGCCAGCAGCGGGCCGAACCACTTGCGGTTGTTCGGCAGCCCGCCGATCGACATGCCGCCGAAGCCGACGCCGTGGTAGGCCTTCTCGCGGCCGATGAAGCGGGTGCGCTGGCCCTCGCCGCGCAGCCGGTGGTAGGCCAGGGCGATCTTCATCGCGCTGTCCACCGACTCGGAGCCGGAGTTGGTGAAGAACACGTGCTGCATCCCGGGCGGCGCGATGGCTTTCAGGCGCTCGGCCAGCACGAACGGCAATGGCGAGCCCATCTGGAAGGTCGGGGCGAAGTCCAGCGTGGCGACCTGGCGCGCCACCGCCTCGACGATGCGCGGACGCGCGTGGCCGGCGTTGCAGCACCACAGGCCGGCGGTACCGTCGAGGATCCTGCGCCCGTCCACGCTGCGGTAGTACATGCCCTCGGCCGAGGCCAGCAGGCGCGGGCGCGCCTTGAACTGCGCGTTGGCGGTGAACGGCATCCAGAACGCGTCCAGCGAGGCTGGGACCTGCGTGGCCTCGGGGAGGGAGGAGGGGAACTCGCTGCTCATGACGCGCTCCGTTCGGGTTGTTGAAAAAACTTTACACCAGCCGCGCGATCCCTTGTAGGAGCGACTTCAGTCGCGATCGGGCTTTCCCTTTGAATCCCCGTACATGGATGTGCGGCGCTCTTGCTAGGGATTCGCACGAAAGCCCCGTCGCGACTGAAGTCGTTCCTACAGGAAAGTAGGCGCGCGTGATTGACCCTCGGGACCGCCCATGTAAAGTATCCACAACACTGTCGAGCCTGAAGACGATGGACATCGGCGCACGCCTGCAACTGGTGCGGAAGGCGCGCGGGCTCAGCCAGCGCGAGCTCGCCAAGCGCGTGGGCGTGACCAACTCGACGATCTCGCTGATCGAGCAGAACAAGGTCAGCCCGTCGGTCAGTTCGCTGAAGAAGGTGCTCGACGGCATCCCGATCTCGCTGGCCGACTTCTTCACCCACGACCTGCAGATTGGTCCGCCCGACACCCCGTTCTACGCCGCCGACGAGCTGCCGGACGTGGGCAGCGACGGCATCCACTACTTCCTGGTCGGCAAGCACCGGCCGCAGCGACAGATGTGCATTCTGCGCGAGGTGATGCCACCGGGCAGCGACACCGGCGAGAGCATGCTGCGCCACGATGGCGAGGAGGGTGGGGTGGTCGTTGCCGGCACGGTCGAGGTCACGGTCGGCAGCCAGGTGCGCGTGCTGCGCGCCGGCGAGGGCTACTACTTCGAGAGCCGGGTGCCGCACCGCTTCCGCAATGTCGGCGCTGACGACGCGGTGATCGTCAGCGCCAATACCCCTGCGACTTTCTGAGAGGACCTGTGGGAGGAGCTTCCCGCGACAGCGTCGGGATTGAAGCCCCTCCCACGCGCATTCAACCCACGTTGGAGGCAACAGCGATGAGCACCCCGGCAACGCGAGAACACTGGCAGGCCCTGGCCGCCGGCCTTTCCCTGCGCACGCAGGCCTTCATCGGCGGGCGCTACGTCGATGCCACCGACGGCGGGAGCTTCGACTGCGTCAGCCCGATCGACGGGCGCGTGCTCGGCCGGGTCGCCGCCGGCGGCGCGATCGACATCGACCGCGCGGTGGCCGCCGCGCGTCGCAGCTTCGCGGCCGGCGGCTGGTCCGAAGCGAAGCCTGCCCACCGCAAGAGGGTGCTGTTGAAGCTGGCGCAGCTGGTCGAGCGGCATGCCGAAGAACTGGCGCTGCTGGAGTCGCTGGACATGGGCAAGCCGGTGCGCGACGCCTTGGCGGTGGACGTGGCGGCGACGGTGCGCTGCCTGAGCTGGACCGCCGAGGCACTGGACAAGGTCTATGGCGAGGTCGCCCCGACCGGCCCGGACGAGCTGGGCCTGATCACCCGCGAGCCGCTCGGCGTGGTCGGCGCGATCGTGCCGTGGAACTTCCCGCTGCTGATGGCGGCGTGGAAGATCGCCCCGGCGCTGGCGACCGGCAACTCGGTGGTGCTCAAGCCGTCGGAGAAGTCGCCGCTGAGCGCGCTGCGGCTGGCCGAGCTGGTGGCCGAGGCCGGCGTGCCGGAGGGCGTGTTCAACGTGGTGCCGGGCACCGGCCAGGGCGCCGGCGAGCCACTGGCGCTGCACATGGACGTGGACGGGCTGGTGTTCACCGGCTCCACCGCGGTCGGGCGCCGGCTGCTGCAATGCGCCGGCCAGTCCAACATGAAGCGTGCCTACATGGAATGCGGTGGCAAGAGTCCGAACCTGGTGTTCGCCGACGCGCCGGACCTGGACGCGGCCGCCGAGGCCGCCGCCGGCGGCATCTTCTACAACCAGGGCGAGGTCTGCACCGCGGCCTCGCGGCTGCTGGTGGAGCGCTCGATCAAGGACGCATTCGTCGAGAAGGTGGTCGCGGCCGGGCGCGGGATGCAGCCCCGGCACCCGTTCGATGAGGATGCGGCGATGGGCGCGATGGTCGACGAGGCGCAGACCCGGCGCGTGCTCGACTACATCGCCAAGGGCGGCGAGGAGGGCGCGCGGCTGGTGCTGGGCGGCCAGCGCGCCGAGGTGGTGGCCGGCGGCTGCTACGTCGAGCCGACCGTGTTCGACGAGGTCGCGCACGCGCACACGATCGCGCGCGAGGAGATCTTCGGGCCGGTGCTGTCGGTGATCGCCTTCGACGACGAGGCGCAGGCGCTGCGCATCGCCAACGACACCCCGTACGGGTTGGCGGCCGGAGTCTGGACCCGCGACATCTCCCGCGCGCATCGGGTCGCGCGCAAGCTGCGCGCCGGCAGCGTCTGGGTCAACTATTGGGACGGCGGCGACATGACCGCCCCGTTCGGCGGCTACAAGCAGTCCGGCAACGGCCGCGACAAGTCGCTGCATGCCTTCGACAAGTACACCGAGATCAAGGCGACCTGGATCAATCTGGCGCAGTGAGCCGGCGGTTTTCCCCTCATCCCCACGAGCGCGGGAATGAGGGTCTTTTCTGTACGCGGCCTTTCGGGCCTGTACGACGCGGTGCGCGACACCGCCGGCGTGACCCGCCAGCAGAACGGCGGCGACACCTGGGACCCGCTGGTGATCCGTGGCATCGCGGTGGCGAACCGCACCAACTACCGGCTCAACGGCTTGATGCCGGTGATGAACTTCTCGCAGGTGCTGCTGGAGGACAAGGAGCGGGTGGAGGTGCTCAAGGGCGCCTCGGCGCTGTACTACGGCTTCACCTCGCCGGCCGGCGTGGTCAATAAGCCTGTTCCTGAGCCATGCGTTTGAGCGTCTGCAGGTTTTTTCGGTCAACGCCGGTGCCTACTACACCGGCCGCCGCCCGGTGAACGATCTCAGCCAGGCTTGGCTGGGCGGCACCACGCTGCTGGCCGCCGGCGCGCGCTACGCGACCGTGCTGTTCGACAAGCGCACGACCTGGCAGGTCAATGTCGAGAACCTGGCCGACAAGCGTTACTGGGCCGGTGCCGGTATCCGGCTGGCGGCCGGTGCGCCGCGCACGCTGAAGTTCACCTTCAAGATCGACTTGTAGGTCGCCGCGCGCCACGCGACGCTTGGCCTCGCGTGGCGGACATGGCGGCGCGCCATTGCGAGCGCGCCTGCGGCATCGGCGCACGCATGGTTGCCGGCGCAACCAAGCGTGCGCCGGCCC
>JASGDF010000005.1:0-6003 GCA_047607345.1 Pseudomonas sp.
CTGCCGCGATGGCTCCTCACGGCGCGGCGACGGAGCCGGCTGCGCGCGCGGGCGATCGGCCGGACGCGCGACCGGTCGCGGCGACGGGCGATGATCGCGCCAGCGGTCGCGCTCGCGGTACCAGGAACGGCCGCGATAGTGGCTGCCCCAATAGGTATCGAGCGCGAACACCAGGATCGGCAGGCCGATTTGCGCGCCGTAGTCGTAGACATCGACACGGCGACCGGAATACTCGTACTCGATCAGCCCGGCGGAGATCCAGCCGCGCTCGCCGCGCCACTGCACGTCGCACCACGACCAGTCGTCGATGCAACCGTAGATGTCCAGCGCCGCGCCGGCCGGCACCGTGCCGATGCGCGGATACCCGGAATCCGGCCCGGCCCGCAGGTTGGCGTGGGTGACGGCATAGCCGGTGCGGGCTTGCGCCAGCGCAGAGGGAGCGGTGGCCAGCGACGCCACCAGCAACGCGAGAGTCATGACGATGCGCTTCATCTGGAGCTTCTCCTTCTGCCGATCGTTGGGAGGCCGGTCGTCGCGTACAGGGGCCCAGCAATACCACAACCGCCCGGCAGGCCGGCGTGAAGCCGGCCACCCGGGCCAGGGAAGCAAGAGCTAGCCAGCCATGCCGCTATGGCGCAGCAGCGCGTCGATCTGCGGCGCGCGGCCACGGAAGGCGCGGAAGTTCTCCGCGGCGCTGCGGCTGCCGCCGCGGGCCAGCACCTCGCGGCGGAAGCGCGCGCCGGTCTCGGCGACCGCGGCCGGCGCCTCCTCGAACGCGGCATAGGCGTCGGCGCTGAGCACCTCGGCCCACTTGTAGCTGTAGTAGCCGGCCGCGTAGCCGCCGGCGAAGATGTGGCTGAACTGATGCGGGAAACGCGCCCACGCCGGCGGCAGGTTCACCGCCACCTCGGCGCGCACGCGCTCCAGCAACGCCATCACCTCGTCGCGCTGCGGGTCGAAGCGGTCGTGCAGCTGCATGTCGAACAGGCCGAACTCGAGCTGGCGCACGGTGAACATGCCGCTCTGGAAGTTGCGCGCGGCCAGCATCCGCTCGAACAGGTTGCGCGGCAGCGGCGTGCCGCTGTCGGCATGCGCGGTCATCGCCTGCACGCGCTCCCACTCCCAGCAGAAGTTCTCCATGAACTGGCTGGGCAGCTCGACCGCGTCCCACTCCACGCCGTTGATGCCGGCCACGCCCAGTTCGCCGACCTGGGTCAGCAGCTGGTGCAGGCCATGGCCCATCTCGTGGAACAGGGTGACGACCTCCTGGTGACGGAACGTGGCCGGCTTGCCCTCGGCGCCACGGCCGAAGTTGCACACCAGGTAGACGATCGGGGTCTGGATGGCGCCGGCCAGCTCGCGGCGATTGCGGCAGTCGGCCATCCAGGCGCCACCGCGCTTGCCCTCGCGCGCGTACAGGTCCAGGTAAAACTGCCCGACCAGCCGGCCGTCGGCATCGACCAGCCGGTAGAAGCGCACGTCCGGATGCCAGACCGGCGCGCTGTCCTGCTCCACCCGCAGCCCGTACAGTCGCTCGATCACCTCGAACAACCCGGCCAGCACCTTCGCCTCGGTGAAATACTGCTTCACCTCCTGCTCGGAGAAGCTGTAGCGGGCCTGCTTGAGCTTCTCGCTGGCGTAGCCGATGTCCCAGGCCTCCAGCGTCGCCAGGCCCAGCTCGTCGCGGGCGAACGCCTCCAGCTCGGCACGGTCGCGCTGCGCGTGCGGACGCGCGCGCGCGGTCAGCTCGCGCAGGAAGCCGGTCACTTCGGCCGGGCTTTGCGCCATCTTGGTCGCGATCGAGTACTCCGCGTAGCTGGCGAAGCCCAGCAGCGCGGCCAGCTCGGCGCGCAGCGCCAGGATCCGGGCGATGTTGCCGCTGTTGTCGAGCGCCGGATCGTCGCCCTGCTCGGAGGCGCGCACCGCGTAGGCGCGGTAGACGCGCTCGCGCAGCGCCCGGTCGTCGGCGTAGCCGAGTACCGGCAGGTAGCTCGGCGCCTGCAACGTGAACTTCCAGCCGGGCTTGCCGTCCTTCTCGGCCCCGGCGCGCGCGGCGGCCACCACTTCGGCGGGCAGGCCGGCCAGCTCGGCCTCGTCGGTCGCGTAATAGGCCCACGCGTCGGTGGCGTCGAGCACGTTCTGCGAGAACTTCGCCGACAGCGCCGACAGCTCCTCCTGGATCTGCGCGAAGCGCGCCTTGTCGGCCTCGCCCAGCTCGGCGCCGCCGAGGCGGAAGTCGCGCAACGCGTTCTCGACCACCTTGCGCCGCGCGGCATCGTAGCCGGCCCACTCCGGCGACTGGCCCAGCTGTTTGTACTGCGCGTACAGCGCCAGGTTCTGGCCGAGCGCACTGCCGAAGCGGCTGAGCTTGGGCAGGTTGGTGTTGTAGGCCTCGCGCAGCGCGGGGGTGTTCACCACCGCCTGCAGGTGCGTGACCTGACCCCAGGCGCGGTGGAGCCGTTCGGTGGCGTCATCCAGCGGGACCACGAAGCCGTCCCAGCTCACCGGTGCGACCGTCTCGGCCCGTTCGACCGCCGCCTCGGCGTCGGCCAGCAACTGGTCGATCGCCGGGCCGATGTGTTCGGGACGGATCGCGTCGAAGCGCGGCAGGCCTTCGAGTTCGAGCAGGGGGTTGGGCATGGCGGGGACATCCGGCGATCGGGGATTCCCAGGATGGCGGTTACGGCGACGGAATCCAAGAGACCGGCCCCGCCCGCAGGTACGCGCCTGGCGGGCCACCGCGACGAAGCGCGCACCGCCTGCCTGCGAAAGCGGCTCACGCCGCCGCCGGCGCGGCGGACAACAGGCCCGCCAGACGCTCGCGCAGGCGCGCGTTGCGCGGCGCTTGCAATGCGTCGATATGGGCGTGGAACAACGCTCTCAGGCACAGCCAGTCGGCGTTTTCGCTCTCCCATTGCCTGCGCAATTGGCGCAACCGTTCTTCGTCGTAGCTGCCGTCGGCATCACGTCTGGCGCGTTGTTCGATCGGCGGCCAGCTGGCCTCGGTGGCGATCTGCTCGCCGGTCCAGCCTTGATCGAGCTGAAGAATGGCCAACTTCAGATAGATGCCCAGCAGCAGCAGCGCACCGCTCCATCCGCCTTCATCGTCGGGTTCAGGCGGCGGGCTCAGGCGCGCGATCATGTCGGCGAAGGCGCGCTGGATGTCGCGGCGCGGATCGCGCGGGTCGCGCAATGGTTTCACCACCTCGCGCAGCGCATGCCAGTGCGCCGGTGGCACCGCCTCGCCCGCTGCTTCGGCACGATATAGCCGCAGCCAGCGCTGGCGCAGTTCGACCACCGACGGGTCGTGTTCCAGCAGCTGCGGCCAGTCGATGCTGTCGTCTTCCAGCCACGCGGCAAAGAAGGCCGGCGCCACGCCATCGACCTCGCTGCCGGGGCGGATCGCGCCGAGGACCTGCTCCACCTCATCCTCGCCGGCGATGCCGCTGAAGTGCAGCGCGCAGGCCAGCGAGACCGGCAGCCCGCTCACCCGTTCGAACACCCTGCCATGCTGGCTGTGGACCAGCGCCGCCGACACCGTGCCCTTGCCTTCATGCCAGTACGGGAACCGCGAGAACGTCAGGTCGCCCGCGGCGGCGTGGCGGCGCAGGCGCCCGACCAGGAAGTCCTTCAGTTCGGCATCGCCGTAGAACGCGCCACCCAGCGACGGGGGCGCATCGGCGCTGGCGGCCGTAGCCGGCGCGCTGGCCCGCACGCCGTGCCGGCCCAGCCACTGGCGCAGTTCCGGCAGGCCCTTCAGGCCGCCGCTGCGGGTCTGCTCCTCGCCGTCCTTGAACAGGATCAGCAGCGGCAGGCTGCGCACACCCAGGCATTCGGCCAGTTCCCGGTGCGCCTCGGTGTCGAGCTTGGCGATGCGCAGCGTGCCGGCGTACTCGATCGCCAGCGTGTCCAGCAGCGGCGACAGCGCACGGCATGGCGCGCACCAGTTGGCCCAGCAGTCGAGCAGCAGGGTGCCGCCGCGCCGCAGTTCGGCATCGAAATCGTCGGGGGTGAGGTGAATGATGGTGGCGGACATGGCAAACCTCCTGTGGATGGATGGGCAAGCACGCTGCGGGACGCTTGGGGCCGTCCCCCATCCGCCCTTCCCGCAAAGAAAGGAAACCGTGGCCCCGCAGGCCGGCTCACGCCCCCCTTTTCGGGGGGAAGGGCGCGTGTCGAGTGCTAGGGTCTTGGAGGCTCGCCGGCATCGGCCTGCGCGGCTTCGAGTTCGAATACGCGGTCGTGGAAGGCGTCCAGTTCGCCGCGATGGGCCACGCTGACCAGCGCGCTGCCGGGCAGGTGGTCGCGCAGCGCGGCGTACAGCGCCTGCTCGGTCGGCGGGTCGAGCGCGCTGGTGGCCTCGTCCAGGAACAGGAAATCCGGTTTGTGCAGCAGCGCGCGCGCCACCGCGAGGCGTTGCTGCTCGCCACCGGACAGGCGCTTCTGCCAGCGTTCCTCGCTGTCCAGCGCATCGATGTATGACGCCAGGTGGCAGGCACGCAGCGCCTGCCGGCAATCGGCATCGGAGAACGCCTCCGGCCCGGCCGGGTAGCACAGCCCCGCCTTCAGCGTGCCGGCGGGGATATAGCTGCGCTGCGGCAGGAACATCAGCACCGCCTCCTGCGGCAGCGTCACCTGGCCTTCGCCATGCGGCCACAGCCCGGCCAGCGCGCGTAGCAGGGTGCTCTTGCCGCTGCCCGATGGCCCACGCAGCAGCCAGCGTTCGCCCGGCGCGATGCGCAACGGCGCGACCTGGGCAAGCGAGGTGCCGTCCGGCGCGCGCAGATGCAGCGCGGAGGCCTGGATCGGCGCCTGTGCGTGGCGCGCGACGCCGAGTTGGTCGTGCTCGCCGCGCTGCTCGGCCAGCGCCGCCGACAGGTCTCGCAGGCGATTGCTGATCGCCACCCATTCGGCGAAGCCGATGTAGGCTTGGTAGAACCAGCTCAAAGTGGTCCGCACCCGGCCGAACGCATCGACGGTGCGGGTCAGGTGGCCCAGCGTGATCTCCCCGGCCAGATAACGTGGCAACGAGGCCAGGGTCGGCAAGGGCGAGAGCAGCCGGGTGTAGCTGTCCCGTATCACCGTCATCTTGAAGGTGCGCAGGATGATGCCGGCCGTATTGCTGCGGACCCGCTCGAAACTGCCTTCCAGGCGGCGGCGCTCGCGCTGGCCACCACTGTAGAAGGCGACCTGCTCAGCATTCTCCCGCAGTTGCATGCCCAGGAAGCGGAAATCCGCTTCCATGCCCTGCCGGCGGTTGAACAGTCGGGTCAGCTGGCGACCGAAGAAATGGGTGACCAGCAGCACACTGATCACGTACAGATAGGCCAGATAGACCTGGTAGCCGGGAATGGAGATTTCGCGGCCGAAGGCATTGAAACTCAGGGTGCCGCCCAGCTGCCACAGCAGTACCGTGAAGGTGATGGTATTGGTGATCACGTACACGATTGTGGTGGCGTGCCGCAGGGTGATCTCGACGAACTGGGCGATGTCCTGGGCGATGCGCTGGTCGGCGTTGTCCACCCGCCCCTCGCGCTCGATCGCGTAGTAAGCATCGCGATGCGTCCACGCCTCCAGGTACCGATGCGTCATCCAGCTGCGCCATTGCAGTTCCAGCAGGTCCGACAGCACGGTCTTGAACGTCAGCGCCAGGGTCAGGGTCAGCCCGACCCCGGCCATCGCTGCCAATGCCGGCCACAGGGTGTTCCAACTGCGACCGATCATCGCGTCCATCACCGTGCCTTCCAGGCGGTTGATCTGGACCAGCAGGTAGACATGGCCAAAGCTGATCAGTTGCCCGATGCCGAACAGGGTCAGCGCCTTCCACTTCTGCTCAGACAACCAGAACGGTTGGATCAGGCCGAAGAACGAAGGGCGTGCGGGGTTCGGTGTCGGGGACGGCGTCGGATCGGACATGCGTGAAAACTCGCGGAGGGCGGAATGCGGCGGCCGCCGCACAGGCATGCGGGCCGCCCCCCGATGCGGCGGCCGGCCCCCGTTACA
>JASGDF010000006.1:0-5674 GCA_047607345.1 Pseudomonas sp.
CGGCCAGGCCGAGCCGGCGCAGCAGCTCGGCCGCGCGCGCGCCGCGCGCCGTGCCGGGCACGCCGGCGTAGACCGCCGGGACCTCGACGTTGCCGGTCGCGTCCAGGTCGCCGAGCAGGTGGTAGCGCTGGAAGATGAAGCCGAAATGCTCGCGGCGCAGCTGCGCCAGCTCGTCCGGCTGCATCTGCCCGGTCTCGCGCCCGGCCACGCGGTAGCTGCCGGTGGTGGGCCGGTCCAGGCAGCCGAGGATGTTCATCAGCGTCGACTTGCCCGAGCCGGACTGGCCGACGATGGCGACCATCTCGCCGACGTCGATGTCCAGCTCGATGTCCTTCAGCACGACCAGGGTCTCGTCGCCCGACGGGAACTCGCGACGCAGGTCGCGCAATTGCAGCAGTGCTTCGCTCACGCCGGCGTCCTCACATCATCGGCGGCGGGCCGCCCGGGCCGCCCGGGCCGCCACCCGGACCGCGGCGCGTGTTCTGTTTCTCGCTGGCGGCGGCGCGGGTGGCGTCGGTGGCCTCGCCGACCACGACCTGCTCGCCCTCGCTCAGCCCGCTCTTCACCTCGGCAGTGGAGTTGTTGTCCAGACCGACCTCGATCTTGCGCGGCTGCGGTTGGCCATCCTTGCCGACCACCCGCACCACGTAGTGTCCGTCGGGCAGCTTCGGGCCGAGCGCGGCCGAGGGGATGCTCAGCACGTTCTTGGCCTCGCCGAGCACGATGCTGACCTGGGCGGTCATGTAGGTGCGCAGTTCGCCGCCGGCATTGTCGATGTCGAACAGGCCGTAGTAGTAGATCGCGGTGCTGGAGCTGGAGGAGGAGCTGGACGACGAACTGGACGACGAGCTGCTGGAGGAGCTGCTGTCCTCGTCGGTTATCGATTCCGGCGCCGGCGCGATCGCGCGCAGGGTGCTCTGGTAGCGCTTGTTCGGTTCGCCAAGGATGGTGAAGTAGACCGGCTGGCCGACCTTGGTCTTGACCACGTCCGCTTCGGAGATCTCCGAATAGACCGTCATCTTCTCCAGGCTGCCGAGCATCACGATGGTCGGCGCGCTCTGGGTCGCGTTCACCGTCTGTCCCTGCTTGGAAACGATCGCCAGCACGGTGCCGTCCATCGGCGCGGTGATCCGGGTGTAGTCCAGGTTGGTCTGCGCGGTGGATACCGAGGTCTGCTCCTCGACGATGGTCGCTTCCAGCGCGGCGATCTCGGCGCGGGTGGAGTCCAGGCTGGCCTTGGCACTGTCGTAGTCGGCCTGCGAGGTCGCCTCGGCCGCCAGCATCTGCTGCTGGCGCTTGAACGCGGCCTCGTACTGGCGCAGGTTGGCCACCTGCACGTCGCGGCTGGCGCGGGCGTTCTGCAGCGCGGCCTGGGCGCTCTTGAGGGTGTTGAGCTGGGTGCGCGAGTCGATCTCGGCGATCAGGTCGCCGGCCTTGACCTGGTCGCCGAGCTTGACCTTCAGCGACTCGATCCGGCCGGACACCTGGGCGCCTACGCTGACCAGCTGCCAGGGCTTGATGGTGCCGGTGGCCTCGACGCTCTTCTCGATCGTCGCGCGGGTCACCGGCGAGGTCGCCAGCGTCGGCTGCGCCGGCCTGCGCAGCCAGACGAACAGCGCGACGATCACCAGCAGCGCGATCACGGAGGCGAGGACGACGCGACCGCGTCGGGTGCTCGGCAGGCGGGGTTTCACGGGGCAAGAACTCGGCGATGCCGCGGCTGCGGCGTTGCATTCAGTCTGGTGGCTGCCGCCGCGGCGCCTCAACGCACGGCGTGTATCGACACGTATCGGGTTCAGCCTGTGGTGTGTCGGCGGGTGTCCTGGCGCGGTCGCGACATCCTGCGTTGCATGTCGGCCCTGACATGCCGATCGGCTAGGATGGATGATCGCACCATGAGAGAAGACCAGACCATGCACCGTCTGCTGATCGTCGACGACGATGCCGACATCCGCACGCTGCTGGCCGAGCAGCTCGGCCGCGCCGGCTACCAGGTCAGCATCGCCGCCGACGGCGCGCAGATGCGCCAGGTGCTCGAGCGCGAGCACGTCGACCTGATCGTGCTCGATCTCAACTTGCCGCGCGAGGACGGCCTCACCCTGTGCCGCGACCTGCGCGCGCGCTCGCTGACGCCGGTGATCATGCTGACCGCGCGCGCCGAGCCGATCGACCGCGTGCTCGGTCTGGAGATGGGCGCCGACGACTATCTGGCCAAGCCGTTCGAGCCACGTGAGCTGCTGGCGCGGATCCGCAACGTGCTGCGCCGGACCGAGGCGCTGCCGGCCAACCTGGAGCCGCTGGCGATCCGGCGCGCGCGCTTCGCCGGCTGGACCTTCGACCTGGAGCACCGCCACCTGGTCGACCCGGCCGGACGCGTGGTGGTGCTGTCCGGCGCCGAGTTCCGCCTGCTGCGGGTGTTCGTCGGCCACGCCAACAAGGTGCTCTCGCGCGAGCAGCTGGTGGCGCTGAGCAGCGGCCGGCAGTACGAGGCGCAGGACCGCGCGATCGACCTGCAGGTCAGCCGCCTGCGCCAGAAGCTGGGCGAGGCCGGTGGCGCTGACGGCCTGATCAAGACGGTGCGCAACGAGGGTTACGTGCTGGCCGCGCCAGTGACGCTGGAATGATCGCCGGGCTGCGCCGCTACCTGGCATCGATGGCGGGGCGGCTGTTCCTGATCCTGCTGGCCGGCATGCTGGCCGCCGCGGTGGTGGCGACGCTGCTGGCCAACGCCAAGCGCCGGCAGGAGTTCGAGCGCCAGAACATGGCGCGTGCCGCCGACCGGCTGCAGGGGTTCGTGCAGCTGCTCGACGGCGGCAATGCCGAATTGCGCGCACGTCTGCTCGACCTGGGCGGTCCGGGTGTGCGCCTGGCTTCGAAGGACACTCGCGGGCTCCGGGATGACCCGGATTTCGCGGCGGTGCTGGCTGCCCGTGGTGGGTTGCTGGCGCAAGCCACGGTCGAACGGGTCTCGCCGCGGGCCTGCGTGCCACGGTTGCCGGACTTCCTGCCGCATCCGGAGCCGGATGGCGGGCATGGGCGCGTTGGCGGTGGCCGTGATCCCGACTTCGTTCCGCCGACCTGCCGACGGGTGTCGCTGGTGCTGAGCGATGGCACGCCACTGCGTTTCGTGCTGGATTCGGCGACGATGGCGCCCGACAGCCTGGTGCCGATCGACCCGCTGTTCCTGTCGCTGCTGGCGGTGGCGATCGCGCTGCTGGCCTACGTGGTATCGCGCATGGCCAGCGCGCCGCTCAAGCGGCTGGCGGGCGCCGCCAACGCGCTGGGACGCGATCTGCAGCAGGCGCCGATGCCGGTAGGCGGGCCGACCGAGGTGCGTAGCGCCGCGCAGGCCTTCAACGTGATGCAGAAGCGCCTGCAGCGCCACCTCGGCGAACGCACCCAGATGCTGGCGGCGATCACCCACGACCTGCAGACACCGTTGACGCGGCTGCGACTGCGGCTGGAGAACGTGGCCGACGAGGCGTTGCGCGAGCGCCTGATTGCCGACCTAGCGGCGATGCAGGCGCTGATCCGCGAGGGGCTGGAGCTGGCCCGCAGCGCCGAGACCGCCGAGCAGCGGGTCGCGCTGGATCTGGATTCGCTGCTGGAAAGCCTGGTCGAGGACGCCACCGAGGCCGGCGCGGACGCGCGCTTCGTGGGTGGCGCGGGTGTCGTGCTGATGCTGCGGCCGCTGGCGATGCACCGGCTGTTCTCGAACCTGATCGACAACGGCCTCAAGTACGGCCATGCGGTGCGGGTAGGCGCCGAGCGTGATGGTCGGCGGGTCACGGTGCGGATCGGTGATCGTGGGCCAGGGTTGCCGGAGGCGGCGCTGGAGGAAGTGTTCGATCCGTTCGTGCGACTGGAGACCTCGCGTTCGCGCGAGACCGGAGGCGCCGGGCTGGGCCTGACCATCGCGCGCACCCTGGCCGAGAAGGATGGCGCCAGCCTGGTCCTGCGCAATCTCGAAGGCGGCGGCCTGGAGGCGGTGGTGCGGTGGAACGCGCCGGAATTCGCGCCGCCGCGGTAGGGCGTGTCATCAATTCCGACGATGGCCAAGCGCCCAGCTTGTCCCTTCCCCCGTGCGACGGGGGAAGGTGCCCGCAGGGCGGATGGGGGCCGATCGTTTGATCGCCGCTGTCCCGCGTCTACGGAATGGGGCGCGGCCAGGCGTTGGTGATCGTGCAGAACAGCTGCGCGGTCTGCTCGGTGTCGTAGACCGCGCTGTGGGCGTCGGCCGCACTCCATTCCAGCCCGGCCGCCTGCGCCGCGCGCGCCAAGACGGTCTGGCCGTAGGCCACGCCGGCCAGGGTCACCGTGTCGAACACGCTGAACGGATGGAACGGGTTGCGCTTGTGCGCGGTACGCGCGACCGCGGCATTGAGGAAGTTGAGGTCGAAGTGGGCGTTGTGGCCGACCAGGATCGCGCGCTGACAGCCGTATTTCTTCACCGCCGCGCGGACCGGCGCGAACACATGGTCCAGGGCCGCCTTTTCCTCCTTGGCGAACCGGAACGGGTGGTCGAGCACGATGCCGGTGATTTCCAGCGACTTGGGATCGATGTCGGTGCCGGGCGCCGGCACGACATGCGCGCTGGCGGTCTGGCCCGGATAGAACAGGCCGTTTTCGTCCATCTCGATCGGCACGCAGGCAATCTCCAGCAGGGCGTGCCGGTTCCAGTCGAAGCCGCCGGTCTCCACGTCCACCACTACCGGCAGATAGCCGCGAAAACGCCGCGACATCGGCACGATGGAAGGGGCAGGTGAGGTTTCGACGCCGTTGCTCATCTGCATTAGGGTAGCAGGTTGCAAAAGTTGCGCCGGCGATGGGTTTCCGCAGCGGCGGGTTCGGCCGCAGTCCAGCTTGCAGGCCAATCCCCGGCACGATGTGCGTGGACTCAAGGGCGAGGTCTGGTCGCGGCTCAAGCCGGCCCTACGGCAGAGGCGTCGCACAGCCCAGGATGGTGCCCTGCCGATGCAGGCGCAGCAGCAGTTGCGCGCCTTCGTCCAGGAACGCGTCGCGGTCGCCTGGCCGGGCCTCGTCGGCCAGTCGCGCGAGTACCTGGGCACCGCTGCCGGCATCCGGCTCGCCCAGCAGCTCGAGCAGGCGCGCGGTCAGCGCTGAGAGTTCCGCGAAGCGCACCCGTGCGGCATCGCGATGCGCCAGCAGCCAGGTCGGCACGGGAGGCGGGGTGTCCGGCTGGAAGTCCGGTCCGATCCGGTGAACCGGCCAGTGGTAGCCGAGCACGCGGATGGACGGCGACAGCACCGGGATGCCGGCGAGCAGATCGCCGTCGGGCGCATGCGGAGCAGGTACGGTGTCGTCGAGCTGCAACTCCAGCTCGATCCACTCGTAGTGCGCCAGTTCCAGCAGCCATGGCGGCAGCGAGGCGGGGTCGAGGCCGGTCAGGTAATCGATGAACTCCTGGCCGATCTCGGTGAACAGCGGCGAGCGCGCGCGGTGGTCACGGGCGAAGCCATCCAGCAGCCTGCGCCATGCGGCATCGTCCAACGTGCGCCTCAGGACCGGGAAGTTGCCGGCCAGCAACGCCTCCAGGTTGTTCGCGTAGAGCCGGCGATACACCTGCAGGCGCCGCGGGTCGATGCCGGCGGGCGCCGGCGCGCCGGCCGGATCGCGCAGGTGCGCGGCGAACGCGGTCAGGGTCTGGCGCAGC
>JASGDF010000007.1:0-20542 GCA_047607345.1 Pseudomonas sp.
CCTTGCGCACGAGCACCGAGACCACACTGCTGAGCGTTGGCTTTTCGACCTGCAAGGCGATTTGTAGATCGCGTTGCGCCATCGGTCCGTCATGCACGAGATGCCACAACACATACCACTGGGTCGAACCCAGGTCATACGGCCGTAGAGTGGCTTCAATAACCGAACGAGCAGTGAGGTGATACCTCTTGGCCCAAGCGCCGGCCGACTGGTGTTGTGGAGTACTCAAGCTCGCCCCATATGGTTCGCTACCGAATGATATTGGTTCGATGCCGAACCAATGTCAAGCGAGCGTTATCGCCAGATAGCGCCCGTTGGCGAGCATGACGGAACGGCCGGTAAAGGCCGGCCACGCGCTTGCCCGCCGGCCACGGCCGGAAATGAAATCCCCGGCTCCAGGCCGGGGGAAATCAAGTCTTGCATGATGGGGCGCAGGCCTGCGTCCACAGGGCGTTCTCCACCCTGTCAACGCCATCGAATTGATGAGCGCGTATCCATTTCACTGATTGCGCGATGCCTCCGAATGGAAAGAAATGCAGATTCACCTTTCCATGCGCCTCCGTCAGGCCGGCCGCCAGACGATCGACAAGAAGATCCGGCCCCGCCATGCCGAACAGCTTGCCAATCGACATGCCGTACTTGGACCACATCGATGCGGATGCACTCACGCCGCACAATGCGGCATAGCGCGCAAGCACCCCGACGCCCGCCGGGCCTGGCACGCCCACACGCACCGGATGTTCGATGCCACGCTCGCGCAGCGCCCTCAACCACGTCAACAAGACGTCGGCATCGAATGCAAACTGCGTAACGATCAGCGGGGCCATGCCACGCTTCTCGATGTCGTGGCACTTGCGTTCGAGCACATCCCATCGATCGGCCGCGCTCATGACCGGATGGCTTTCCGGATGACCGCCCACGCCGACCACCTTGATGCCATGACGCTCGAAAACACCTGTTTCGATCAGCGAGGAGCTGTCGGGAAACGGCCCTTTCGGGATCGACGGATCTCCAGCGATCACGAAGCAACGCTCAATACCGGCTTCAGCGACCGCGCGCTTGACGAACAAATCAAGCTCGGACAGCGAGGCGATGCGGCGCGCGGCAAGATGTGGCATGGGCTCGAAGCCGAGTTCGCGCACCGCCAGCACCGCAGCCAATCGCGCATCGTCACTCTCGCCCGGCAGGTAGGGGATGGCGATCGTCGACCCCGACACTATCCGGGGCGCGGCCACGGTCAACGCAGGGATGCTTTTCGCGCTGACTTCCAACGAATAAGCATCGATGATGTTGCTGGCTGAACTGGGCTTGTCCAGGCTGATCAAAGGTCTCAAGCGTCTTTTGCCGGCTCTTCGTCGCCATAGAACAGCACGCCAAGCTTGATGCGCTCGCGGCCCTGCGCGCGGCGATGGCGATTGGTGTCGCGCAGCGAATACACGCAGCCGCAGTATTCCTGCTGGTAGAAGTGTTCGCGCTTGCTGATCTCGATCATGCGCTGCGAACCACCGCCCTTACGCCAGTTGTAGTCCCAATAGGACAAGCCCTCGTAAGGCGCGACGGCGCGCTGGCCGCAATCGTTGATCTGCGCCATGTTCTTCCAGCGCGAGATGCCCAGCGACGAGGTCATCACCGGAAAACCGTGCTCATGCGCGTACAGCGCCGTGCGTTCGAAGCGCATGTCGAAGCACATCGTGCAGCGGATGCCGCGCTCCGGTTCGTTCTCCATACCCTTGGCGCGAGCGAACCAGTTGTCGGTGTCGTAGTCGGCATCGACGAAAGGCACGCCGTGCTGCTCGGCGAAGCGGATGTTCTCGTCCTTGCGCAGCAAGTATTCCTTCTGCGGGTGGATGTTCGGGTTGTAGAAGAAGATCGTGTAGTCGATGCCCGAAGCGAGCATCGCTTCCATCACCTCGCCCGAACACGGTGCGCAGCAAGAATGCAGCAGCACTTTCTTTTCGCCGCCGGGTAGCTGAAGCGGTTTACGTTCTACGGTTGTATTCATCAGAGGGTTCCTCGCGCAACGGCGGTGGTGGCGGCAGGCTGGCGAGCCAGTTCGATGAAGGCACGCAGGTAATCGATGGGGAAGTCGGCCTCGCGCGCGCCCAGGAAGATCTGCTTGGCGATGCCGTGCTCGCCCAGCCGCACCGGTACCACGTCCATCTTGAGCGCATATTCCTCGACCAGCCAGCGCGGCAGAGCGGCTACACCGCGACCACTTGCCACCATTTGCAACATGATATCAGTGGTCTCGATGGCTTTATGGCGTCTGGGCGTGACACCGGCGGGCAACAGGAACTGGGTGTAGATATCCAAACGTTCGATGTCCACGGGGTAGCTGATGAGTACCTCCCGGGTCAGCTGCTGGGGCTTCACATAGGCCTCTGAAGCCAAGGCGTGGCCCTTGGCCACGACCAGCACCTGCTCGTAGTCGAACACCGGCTCGAACATCAGACCCGGCTTGTACAGCGGGTCGGGCGTGACCAGAAGGTCGATCTCGTAGCCGAAAAGCGCACCGATCCCGCCGAACTGGAACTTCTGTCTGACGTCCACGTCCACGTCGGGCCATGCCGCCAGATAAGGCGAAACCACTTTGAGCAACCACTGATAGCAGGGGTGGCATTCCATGCCGATGCGCAGCGCACCACGCTCACCCTGCGCGAATTGGCCAAGGCGCTCCTCGGCCAGGTCCAACTGCGGCAGCACCCGGTTCGCCACTGCCAGCAGGTACTGGCCCGCCTGCGTCAGGCGAAGACTTCGACCTTCGCGCAACCAGATGTCGGTACCCAGCTGTTGCTCCAGCTTCTTCATGCTGTGGCTCAGGGCCGACTGGGTCAGGTTCAGCACGCCCGCCGCGGCCGTCAACGACCCTTGTTTCTCGACCTGCTGGACGATGCTGAGATGGATGCGCTCAAGCACTCGAATGACCCAAATTCATTGATCGTTGAAATAATACCATTTTACTTCATGGGTCCCCATCTCTAGCATCGCCCGCCTGCTTGTCTGGACCCCAAAGAAGAAATGATCCGTCCCCTCCGTGTCGTAGCGGTCTCCGGCGGGCTGCAACGCCCCTCCAAGGCTGCCGTCCTGACCGAGTACCTGCTGAACTTGATCGCCGATGCAGTCCCGTGCGAACAACACCTGATCGAGTTGGGTCAGCTCGCCCCGCAGCTTGCCGGAGCGGTTTGGCGCACCCAGTTGCCCGATGCCGTGGAGCAGGCGCTTACGGCGGTCGAACAAGCCGATGTGCTGGTGGTGGCAACGCCGGTCTATCGCGGCTCCTACACGGGGCTTTTCAAGCACTTCTTCGATTTCATCGAGCAGGATGCCCTGATCGACAAGCCGGTCTTGCTGGCCGCAACCGGCGGTAGCGAGCGCCATGCCTTGATGATCGACCACCAGTTGCGCCCCCTGTTCAGCTTCTTCCAGGCGCGCACATTGCCGCTGGGCGTTTATGCAACCGACAAGGACTACGTCGACTTCCGTTTGCAGGACCAGGCCCTGATCCAGAGAGCCCAACTGGCGGTCGAACGCGCGTTGCCCTTGCTTCAATTGATACAGCCTGCAAGAACCGCGATTGCCGACGAAGCGGTCGTCGCCTGAAACAAGCTCCATCCAACAGCCGCTTCACGAACAAATACCAGATCACGATGAGCAAAGAATTCGAGTTCCGCATCAAGCGCATTCGCTTCGATGAAAACTATCTCCCAGCGGACAATACGCGCATAACCACCAACTTTGCCAACCTGGCCAGGGGGGAGCATCGCCAGGAGAATTTGCGCAACACGTTGAAGATGATCGACAACCGCTTCAACAGCCTGGCCGATTGGGATAACCCGATGGGAGATCGCTACGCTGTCGAGATCGACATCATTTCCGTCGAGATGGACATCGGTGCCGAAGGCAGCGATGCGTTTCCGTTGATCGAGATTCTTAGCACAACCATCGTCGATAAAAAGAACAACGAACGCATTGATGGCATCGTGGGGAACAACTTCTCCTCATACGTGCGCGATTACGACTTCAGCGTGCTTTTGCCGGAGTACAACAATGGCAAATCCACGTTCAGCGTTCCGGATGATTTCGGTGACCTGCATGGGAAGCTGTTCAAGCACTTCGTCAACTCGAGTGCATACAAAGAGCGCTTCAGCAAGCCGCCTGTCATCTGCATAAGCGCTTCAGGCAGCAAAACCTATCGTCGGACCGGGAATCGGCATCCCATCCTAGGTATCGAGTATCGGCAGGATGAACTATCTTCGACAGATCAGTATTTCGGGAAGATGGGGCTGCAAGTTCGCTACTTCATGCCGCGCAATAGCGTTGCGCCGCTGGCTTTTTACCACCGTGGCGACCTGCTCAACGACTACACCCATCTTGAGCTCATCGGCACCATCAGCATGATGGAGACGTTCCAGAAAATTTACCGGCCTGAAATCTACAACGCCAATGCCGAGGCGGGGAGCATCTACCAGCCGAGCCTGAAACATCAGGACTATTCATTGACCAAGATCGTCTATGACCGGGAAGAGCGCAGCCAGTTGGCCGTCAAGCAAGGAAAGTTCACCGAGGAACACTTCATCAAGCCGCACAAAAGCACCCTTGAACAATGGGCTGCAAATTGCGCCATCTGACCCATCTGATCGCACGGAACGATTTGCCATGAAAAAAATCCTCCCCACTTCGACCGCCGGCAGCTTGCCCAAGCCGTCCTGGCTCGCGCAACCGGAAAAGCTTTGGTCGCCCTGGAAATTGCAGGACGAAGAATTGATCGAGGGCAAGCAGGATGCCTTGCGCCTCTCGCTGCAAGAACAGCAACATGCAGGCATCGACATCGTCAGTGATGGCGAGCAGACCCGTCAGCATTTCGTCACCACCTTCATCGAGCATCTCGACGGGGTCGATTTCGAGAAACGCGAGACCGTGAGGATTCGCAATCGCTACGATGCGAGTGTTCCGACCGTCGTGGGTGCCGTGAGTCGCCCAAAGCCGGTTTTCGTCGAGGATGCCAGGTTCTTGCGACAGCAAACCAAGCAGCCCATCAAATGGGCGCTGCCGGGCCCCATGACGATGATCGATACGCTCTACGACGGCCATTACAAGAGCCGCGAAAAGCTGGCTTGGGAGTTCGCCAAGATTCTCAATCAAGAGGCCAAGGAATTGGAGGCGGCTGGCGTTGACATCATCCAGTTCGATGAACCCGCATTCAATGTCTTCTTTGATGAGGTGAATGATTGGGGCGTCGCCACCTTGGAACGTGCGATCGAAGGGCTGAAATGCGAAACCGCCGTGCATATTTGCTACGGCTACGGCATCAAGGCCAATACCGATTGGAAAAAGACGCTGGGCTCCGAGTGGCGGCAGTATGAGGAGTCTTTCCCCAAGCTGCGGAAATCCAGCATCGACATCATCTCGCTGGAATGCCAGAACTCGCATGTCCCGATGGATCTGATCGAGCTGGTTCGGGGAAAAAAGGTAATGGTGGGCGCCATTGACGTGGCATCCGATGTCATCGAGACGCCGGAAGACGTCGCCAATACCCTGCGCAAAGCGCTTCGCTTCGTGGATACGGACAAGCTCTATCCTTCCACCAACTGCGGCATGGCCCCCTTGTCGCGTCGGGTGGCCAGAGGCAAGCTGAATGCGCTCAGCGCAGGCGCGGAGATCGTCCGGGGTGAGCTCTCGGCCTGAGACTGAACTTGCGTCGCAAAAGCAAAGCGCACCCTGGGGTGCGCTTTCTTCGTTTCTGGTTGTCGGTGAGGATGCACCGCATGGCCCGTAGCCAGAACATTGGCGACTGTTCGAGCACCGCCATCCAACTACGCGGGAAGATCAGCGTTTCTCGGTAAAACCCAGCGCAACCGGCCCGGAACTCCTCGCCAGGATTTCCACTTCAGGCCCCTCCGCGCACGTCGTTTCCCAGCGCATCGGGCGCGCCTACAATGCGCCGGGCAAAACACCCCGGATTCCCGGCCAATCCATCGATCAAGGACAGATCGACTCTCAGGAACAACGAAGATGAAGAAATCCTCGCATGCGGCCACCGCCGCGCTCTGCATCGCGCTGGCGGCATCGGCGACCGCACAGGCGGAAGATGCGCCGTTGGCCGGATCCTGGCGGCTGGTCGGCTACCAGGTCGAATCCAAGGACACCGGCAAGAAGATCCCGGCGATGGGCGACCACCCGAGCGGGCGCGTGATCTTCACCGAGGATCACCGCGTCGCCTTCGTGCTGACCGGTGAAGGCAGGAAGAACGGCAAGACCGACGCGGAGAAAGCCGCCTTGTTGAACACACTGGTCGCCTACACCGGACTCGAACAGACCCAGGGCAACCAGTGGTGTACCCGGGTCGAGGCGGCATGGAATCCCGAATGGGTCGGCACCACGCAGTGCCGCGAATTCCGCGTCGAAGGCGATCGCCTGGAAGTGCTGACGCCGTGGCGGCAGATGCCGAACTGGCCCGGCACCACGCGCTCGATCATCACCTTCGTGCGCGACAGGTAACTGCCGGCGTGCAGGAAAGGATCGCCGCCACGGCCTCAACGAAAAGCCCCGCCATCGGCGGGGCTTTCTTCATGGGCAGTTCGCGACATGCGCCCGCTCAGTGCCCACCCGCCGCCGCGGCCCCGCCGCCCGCGCCGAACGGCGGCCTGGCCAGCCACAGCAGGCCGATGATCAGCAGGAACGTCCAGCCCAGCACGTAGAAGATGTCGTTGAAACCCATCTGCGAGGCCTGGTGGTTGATCATGTTGTTGAGATACACCGCGCCGGCCTGCAGGTCGCCCTGCCCCAGCGCGCGCACCTGCTCGACCGTGCCCGGATCGTAGGGCGAGATGTGCTCGCTCATCTGCGCGTGGTGCTGCACGGTACGGCGCGACCACATGTACGTGGTCAGCGAGGCGGCAAAACTGCCGCCCAGCGTGCGCAGGAACGTCGCCAGGCCGGACCCGGCCGCGATCTCGCGCCCGTCCAGGTCCGACAGCAGGATCTGCAGCATCGGCATGAAGAACAGCGCCACGCCCACGCCCATCACCAGCTGGATCATCGCCACGTGGTGGAAGTCGACCAGCAGGTTGAAGTTGGAGCGGTAGAAGCTGGTGAAGGACAGGAACACGAACGCGATCGAGGCCACCAGCCGCAGGTCGAAGCGCAGCGCGTACTTGCCGACGAACGGGGTCAGGATCACCGGCAGGATGCCGATCGGCGCGGTCGCCAGGCCCGCCCAGATCGCGGTATAGCCCATGTCGCGCTGCAACCACTGCGGGATCAGCAGGCTGACGCTGAAGAACGCGGCGTAGGCCACGATCAGCGCCATCGTGCCGGCGCGGAAGTTGCGGTGCCGGAACAGGCGCAGGTCGACGATCGGGTCCTTGTCGGTCAGCTCCCAGATCACGAACACCACCAGCGCTACCGCGGCGATGCAGCTGAGCACCACGATCTTGCCGGAGCTGAACCAGTCCTCGTCGTTGCCCAGGTCGAGCACGACCTGCAATGAGCCGACCCCCACCACCAGCAGGATCAGGCCCATGTAGTCCATCTTCGGCCGCTCGATCGGCTCGGGCCGGTTGCGCAGCTGCGCGCCGACGACACTGCTGGCGAGGATGCCCAGCGGGACGTTGATCAGGAAGATCCATTCCCAACTGTAGTTGTCGGTGATCCAGCCGCCGAGGATCGGGCCGGCGATCGGCGCGACCACGGTGATCATCGCCAGCAGCGCCAGCGCCTGCCCGCGTTTCTCGCGTGGGTAGATCGACACCAGCAGGCTCTGGGTGATCGGGTACATCGGCCCGCACACGAAGCCCTGCAGCGCGCGCGCGACCACCAGCATGCCCATGCTCTGGGCCAGACCACACAGCAGCGAGGCCACGGTGAAGGCCAGGGTCGCCCAGACGAACAACTTGGTCTCGCCGAAGCGGCGGCTGAGCCAGCCGGTC
Source organism: Pseudomonas sp. (assembly GCA_047607345.1). Lineage (GTDB taxonomy): Bacteria > Pseudomonadota > Gammaproteobacteria > Xanthomonadales > Xanthomonadaceae > Pseudomonas_S. The sequence continues at coordinate 7,929 of JASGDF010000007.1, forward strand.
AGCGGCAGCGCGATGGCATTGCTGACCGCGAACGAGGTGATGACCCAGGTCGCCTGCTGCGAGCTGGCGCCGAGGTTGCCGGCGATGGTCGGCAGCGAGACGTTGGCGATGGTGGTGTCCAGCACCTGCATGAACGAGGCCAGCGCTAGGCCGAACGTGCACAGCGCCACGTTGGGGGGCCTGAAGCCGGTCGCGGGCAGCGGTGCCGCCGGCGCTGCGGGAGCTTGCGAGGACATGACGCCGCCTCAGCCCGCCTGGGCCTGCGACGGCAGGTTGGCCTGGATGATGCGATGGATGTCGTCATCGGCCGCCTGCAACTGCCTGGCGTATACGTCGGTATCGAACAGCGCGCCCTTGGCCGGCTGCGTCGGCAGCACGCTGCCGTCCTGGTCGTGCAGATTGACCTCAACGCTCATCGACAGGCCGATCCGCAGCGGATGCTCGGCCAGCTGCTTGGGATCGATCGCGATGCGTACCGGCACGCGCTGCACGATCTTGATCCAGTTGCCGCTGGCGTTCTGCGCCGGCAGCAGCGAGAACGCGCTGCCGGTGCCCAGGCCCAGGCTCTGCACGCGCCCGCGGTAGGTCACGCCACCGCCATACAGGTCCGAGCGCAGCTCGACTTCCTGGCCCAGGCGCATGTGCTTGAGCTGGGTCTCCTTGAAGTTGGCCTCGACCCAGGCCTGCTCCAGCGGCACCACCGCCATCAGCGCGGTTCCGGGCAGCACGCGCTGGCCGACCTGCACCGAACGGCGCGCCACGAAGCCGGACACCGGCGCGACAATCGCGCTGCGGGCATGGTTAAGGAACGCCTGGCGCAGCTGCGCGGCAGCGGCCTGCACGTCCGGCTGGGTCGCCACCACGGTATCGTCGACCAGCGCGCGGTTGCGCTCCAGGCTCTCGCGCGAACCGCTCAGCGCGGCCTCGGCGGCGGCCAGCTCGTCGCGGGCATGCGCCAGCTCCTCGCTGGAGATCGCGCCGGTGGCAACCAAGCCCTTGCGGCGCTCGAAGTCCGAGCGCGCGCGCTGCAGGGTGATCTGGCGCGCGGACAACTCGGCCTGGGCGCCCTCGACGCTGCGGTACAGCCCGCGCACCTGGCGCACGGTCTTGGCCAGGTTGGCCTCGGCCTGCTGCAGCGCCACCTCGGTATCGGCCGGATCCAGCCGCACCAGCAGCTGGCCGCGCTCCACGCGCATGCCGTCCTCGGCGCCGATGCTGACCACCGTGCCGCCGACCAGCGGGGTGATCTGCACCTGGTTGCCCTGCACGTAGGCGTCGTCGGTTTCCTCGAACCAGCGGCCGTACAGGAAATACCAGATCGCGGCGGCCGCCAGCAGCACGATCACCAGCACCGCGACGATGCGCAGCAGCTTGCCGCGCCGGCTCGGCGCGCCGGCGTTATCCGTCGAGGGAGAAGCGGAGGGAGTCTGACTCATGGGAGATGCTCTCAGGAATGCTGGGAATCAGGGGTGGCGGGATCGGTGCCGGCGCTGCCGGCGGCGGACTCGGGCGCGAAGCCGCCGCCGAGCGCGCGGCGCAGCTTCACCGATGCCAGGATCTGCCGCGACTGCAGCGTGGCCATCTGCTGCTGCGCGGCCAGCAACTGCTGCTGCACGCTCAGCACGTCCAGGTAGGTCCCGATGCCGGCGCGATAGCGCTGCTGCGCCAGTTCGTGGGCGGACGTGGCGGTGGCCAGCGCCTGTGCCTGCGCACTCGCCTGCGCCTCCAGCGAACGCATCGCATCGACCTGGTCGGCGACCTCGCGCAGCGCGCCGACCACCTTCTGGTTGTAGTCGGCCACCGCCAGGTCGTAGGCCGCGTCCTTGCCGGCCAGGTTGGCGCGCAGCTTGCCGCCATCGAAGATCGGCAGGCTCAGCGCCGGCGCGACCACGCCCAGCACGGAAGCGCTCTCGAACAGCTGGGAGACGTCCTTGTTGACGGCTCCGCCGAGCAAGGTCAGGTTGAGGCTGGGATAGAACCTGGTCTTGGCCGAGGCGATGTCCTTGCCGGCCGCCTCCACGCGCCAGCGCGCGGCGACCACGTCCGGGCGCCGGCCCAGCAGGTCGGCCGGCAGCACGCTCGGCAGCTGCAACGCCAGCGGCGACAGACCCGGGCGCTGGATCGCCAGACCGCGGTCCGGGCCCTGCCCGAGCAGCGCGGCCAGCGCATGGCGGGCCTCGTCGATCTGCTGTTGCGCGGCTTGCGCCTGCTGCTGCGCGGCCGGCACCCGCGCCTCGGCCTGGCGTACCTGCAGATCGCTGTCGATGCCGGCGCTGCGACGCTGGCGGGTCAGTTCGAGCGCCGCCTGCGATCGCGCCAGCTCGGCGTTGGCGACATCGAGCATCTGCCAGGCCTGGCCAAGCTGGACATAGCCTTCGACGATCGCTGCGGACAGCTCGAGCCTGGCCGCCTGCGCGTCGACCTGCGCGGCGTGCACCTGGCCCACCGCCGCTTCCCAGGCGGCGCGCTTGCCGCCCCACAGGTCGAAGCCGTAGCTGAAATCCAGCAGCAGCTGGCTGCTGCCGGCATAGTGGCCGCCCAGCTCATCGCCGACCATCGATGCGGGCAGTTGCAGGCCGGTATAGCCGCCGGACACAGAAAGCTTCGCCCTGCGCTCGGCGTCACTGGCGCCGGCCTGGGCTTGGGCCTGGCGCAGACGAGCCTCGGCGGAGGCCAGGCTCGGGCTGCCCCGCAAGCCCTCGGCGACCAGCGCGTCGAGCTGCGGATCGCCCAGCGCACGCCACCACTCCTGGCTCGGCCAGGCGGCCGGGCTCAATGCGACGCCGGACAGGGACTTCTCGGAATGGATGTCGGCCGCGTCCAGCAGGCGGCCTTCCGGAGCCAGCCCGCGGCTGCTCGCGCAGGCGGCCAGGGCCAGGACCAGCACGGATGCGGTGGCGCTGCGCGCGGCCCGTTTCATCATCGGGGAGATGTTGGGATTCATGGCGAATTGAGTGAATCGCGTACTCGGATCAGGAGATGGGTGAGGCGGTCGCGCTCTTCCGCGGACAGGTCGCGCAGGGCGAAAGCCATGACCCGGTCGCCGCGCTGCTTCAGCTGCTTGTACAGCCGGCGTCCCTGGTCGGTCATCACGATCTGCAGGGCGCGCCGGTCCTGGGCGTGCGGCTCGCGGCGCACCGCGCCCATGGCCTCCAGCTTGTCGAGCAGGCGGGTGATCGCGCTCGGGGTCTGCTCCAGCGCCTGCGCCAGCTCGTTGGCGGTGCATGGCGACTGCGCCGAGAGCACCTTCAGGCCCATGTAGTGGCTGAAACCACAGTCGGACAGCTCCTGCCGCACCTCGGCGTCGAGGTGCCGCATCAGGCCGTCACGGACCTGCCGCAACAACAGGCCGAAGGTGGGCGGGTTGGTCGACGGACAGTTCATCGGCGTCATTCTGTTCCGAAAAATATATTTGTCAACGCAAATATCGTTCGCGCAATGAAATCACGGACGTCCTTGCCAGGCCACGCAGTCCGTCGCGGCGCCGAGCCAGGATGCTTGGCATCCCCGACCGCATCCGGATAATCGGGGCCTTTCGGGCGTCGCGCTCCCGCGCCCGCGCCCTCCCAGAGCAGGTATCCACCCACGCAATGACCGACCTCACCCGCCCCGCCTTCCACGGCTTCGAACAACTGCCACTGCGCGAATACGCCGAGCGCGCCTACCTCGACTACTCCATGTACGTGGTGCTGGACCGCGCCCTGCCGTTCCTCGGCGACGGGCTCAAGCCGGTGCAGCGCCGCATCGTCTACTCGATGAGCGAGCTGGGCCTGAACGCCGGCGCCAAGCCGAAGAAGTCCGCGCGCACCGTCGGCGACGTGATCGGCAAGTACCACCCGCACGGCGACTCGGCCTGCTACGAGGCGCTGGTGCTGATGGCCCAGCCATTCTCCTACCGCTACCCGCTGATCGAGGGCCAGGGCAACTTCGGCTCGCCGGACGACCCCAAGTCGTTCGCGGCGATGCGCTACACCGAGTCCAAGCTGACCCCGATCGCCGAGGTACTGCTGGGCGAGCTGGGCCAGGGCACGACCGACTGGACCCCCAACTTCGACGGCACTCTGGAAGAGCCGACCTGGCTGCCGGCGCGGCTGCCGCACCTGCTGCTCAACGGCACCACCGGCATCGCGGTCGGCATGGCCACCGACGTGCCGCCGCACAACCTCAACGAGATCGTCAGCGCGCTGATCCGCCTGATCGACGACCCGGATGCCAGCGTCGCCGACCTGTGCGAGCACGTACGCGGCCCGGACTACCCGACCACCGCCGAGATCATCACCCCTGCCGCCGACCTGCGCGCGATCTACGAGACCGGCAACGGCAGCGTGCGCGCCCGCGCCACCTTCGTCCGCGAAAACGCCAACATCGTGGTCACCGCGCTGCCGTTCCAGGTCTCGCCGTCGAAGGTGATCGAGCAGATCGCCGCGCAGATGCGCGCCAAGAAGCTGCCGTGGCTGGAGGACATCCGCGACGAGTCCGACCACGAGAACCCGGTGCGCGTGGTGATGATCCCGCGCTCCAACCGGGTGGACGCCGACCAGCTCATGGGCCACCTGTTCGCAACCACCGATCTGGAGAAGAGCTACCGGGTCAACCTCAACATCATCGGCCTGGACGGCCGTCCGCAGGTCAAGAACCTCAGGCAATTGCTGGTCGAGTGGCTGAGCTTCCGCAGCGACACCGTCACCCGGCGGCTGAACCACCGCCTGCAGAAGGTCGAGCGCCGCCTGCACCTGCTGGAAGGCCTGCTGGTGGCGTTCCTCAACCTCGACGAGGTAATCCGCATCATCCGCAGCGAGGACGAGCCCAAGCCGGTGCTGATGGCGCGCTTCGGGCTGTCCGAGGAGCAGACCGAATACATCCTCGAGACCCGGCTGCGCCAGCTGGCGCGCCTGGAGGAGATGAAGATCCGTGGCGAGCAGGAGGCGCTGGAGCAGGAGCGCAGCCAGATCCTGGCGATCCTCGGCAGCCCGGCCAGGCTGAAGAAGCTGATCAAGGACGAGCTGACCGCCGACGCGAAGAAGTTCGGCGACGCGCGCATGTCGCCGCTGGTGCAGCGTGGTGCCGCTCAGGCGATCGACGAGACCGAACTGGTGCCGAGCGAGCCGATGACGGTGGTGCTCTCGCAGAAGGGCTGGATCCGCGCGGCCAAGGGCCACGACGTGGACGCCGCCGGGCTGTCCTACCGCGAGGGCGACGCGCTGCTGGGCGCGGTGCGCAGCCGCAGCACTCAGCAGGTCGCCTTCCTCGACTCGGAAGGGCGTGCCTACTCCACCGCCGTACACACCCTGCCCTCCGCGCGCGGCAACGGTGAACCGCTGACCGGGCGCTTCTCGCCGGCCTCCGGCGCCTCGTTCCGGGCGCTGGCCAGCGGCGACAACGACACCCGCTACGTGCTCGCCTCCTCGCACGGCTACGGCTTCGTCACCCGCTTCGAGAACCTGACCGGCCGCAACAAGGCCGGCAAGGCGCTGCTCAACCTGAGCGCCGGCGCCGGCGTGCTGCAGCCGGCGCTGGTGGCCAATCCGGCCACCGATCGGATCGTCGCGGTGACCAGCGCCGGCAACCTGCTGGCGATCCCGGCCACCGAGCTGCCGGAACTCGACAAGGGCAAGGGCAACAAGATCATCGAGATCCCCAAGGCCAAGCTGGCCACCGAGCGCGTGGTCGCGGTCGCCGCGCTCGCCCCGGGCAACACCCTGCTGGTGCGCAGCGGCCAGCGCACGATGAACCTGTCGTTCAAGGACCTGGACGGCTACCTGGGCGCGCGGGCATCGCGCGGCCACCTGCTGCCGCGCGGCTGGCAGAAGGTGGACGGGCTGGATGTGGAGTAGCAGTCCGCGGCGGTGGCCACGTCTTGGATTGGCGCTGCTGACCGGCGGCGCAATCGCGTGGATGACGCTGCGGGGACTGCTGCGCCTGCTCGACTACCTGGGCATCCCGAGCGAAATCCGCTACGCGACGCCCCAGACACGCTGGACCACGATCGGTGACTGGCCCGCACTGATCAAGGTCACCAGTGATGCCCTACCGGCGGGGTTAGCCAGCGGATGGATCGGCATGACCCTGGGCTGGTATGCCGGTCGTGCCGTGCTTCGCCGAGCCGCCGACCGGCCATCGAGTCGCCGGACCCGTTGGATGCTGGCGGGGAACGTTCTCTATGCCACGTCCATGGGGGCGTTCCTGCAGTGCGAGATGCTGCTGCTGGAGCGCCTGCCCCTGCCGGACTGGCTCGCTGGAGCGGCCCTGTTCATGACTTTCAGCTGGGGTACCGCAGGCTTCATGCAGGGCTGGCGTCGCCTGATGCGCTGGCGCCGGATACCCGGCGCCCTCGACTGATCCGAATCACTCCGCGCCGCCGCCCTCGCCGATCTTCGAGGTCTGGTACAGCTCCAGGCCGATCCGCTTGATCAGGCCCAGCTGCTGCTCCAGCCACCAGGCATGGTCTTCCTCGGTGTCCTTCAGCTGTGCGAGCAGCACGTCGCGGCTGACGTAGTCGCCGTGCTGCTCGCACAGCTTCATGCCCGCGGCGAGGTTGGCGCGCACCTCGTATTCGACCTGCAGGTCCTTCTCCAGCATCTCCACCACGGTCTTGCCCGGCTCGAACGGCAGCGGCCGCATGTCCGGATCGCCCTCCAGGAACAGGATGCGCCGCAGCAGCGCGTCGGCGTGCTCGGTCTCCTCCTCCATCTCGTGGTTGATGCGCGCGTACAGCGTCATCAGACCCTGGTCCTCGTAGCGGCGCGAATGGATGAAGTACTGGTCGCGGGCAGAAAGCTCGCCGCGCAGCAGCTGCTTGAGGTAATCGACGACGTCGGGGTGGCCTTTCATGAGGAATATCCGTTGGAACGACCGGCGCATGGTGCCTGATCCGGAACGCCGATGATCTAATCGGAATCAATTTCAGTTGCATGCCGGTGTCGCCCGCCGGCCATCCGGACCGGCTACGATCAAACCTCGCCACCGTGCATCGCCAGGGGATCTCGCATGCGCAAACTGCTGGGCCGGCTGCTGCTGGCACTCGTCCTGCTGGCCGCGACCGCGGTGCTGGCGGCCTACCTGATGCTGCGCGGCAGCCTGCCGTCGCTGCACGGCGAACAGCACCTGCCGGGGCTGGCCGCACCGGTGAGGATCGAGCGCGACGCGCTCGGCGTGGTCACCATCGACGCCGCCAGCGAGGCCGATGCGATGCGCGCGCTCGGCTACGTGCATGCACAGGAGCGGTTCTTCGAGATGGACCTGATGCGGCGCGCACCGGCCGGCGAGCTGGCCGCGCTGTTCGGACCGGCCGCGCTGGACATCGACAAGCAGATGCGCGTGCACCGGCTGCGCGCGCGCGTCCAAGCCCAGCTGTCACAGTCGCTGGGCGGCCAGCGCCAGGTGCTGGAGGCGTATCGCGACGGCGTCAACGCCGGCCTTGGCCGGCTGCACGTGCGCCCCTGGGCCTACCTGCTGCTGCGCCAGCGCCCACGGCCCTGGACCCTGGACGATTCGGTTCTGACCGGCCTGGCGATGTACGCCGACCTGCAGGACCCGCGCAACCAGCGCGAACTGGCACTGGCGCGCATCCGCGCGGTGGTGCCGCCGGCACTGTATGCGCTGCTTGCCCACGATGGTTCCGAATGGGACGCCGCGCTGTTCGGAGAAGCGCGTGGCAATGTCGTACTACCGGATGCGGCGACTCTGGATTTGCGGTCTTTGGATGGTCGGCAAAGGGATACGGCGGCGACGTCTGCCCTCACTCCACCGCCGGCTCCGCAGTCGGTCCCCCTCTCTCCCGCTGGGCGGGAGAGAGGCCTCGGTTGGCCACCTGCGGTGGCCGATTTCCTGGTGGGCAGCAACAACTTCGCGGTGGACGGCACGCTGACCGCCGACGGCCGCGCGATCGTCGCCGACGACATGCACCTGGCGCTGCGCGCGCCCAACATCTGGTTCCGCGCGCGGCTGCGCTATCCCGACCCGCGGGCACCGGGCGGCCGCGTCGACGTCACCGGCTTCACCCTGCCCGGCATCCCGGCGGTGATCGTCGGCAGCAACGGCCATGTCGCCTGGGGCTTCACCAACAGCTACATCGACACCGCCGACTTCGCGCGCATTTCCGCCGATGCGGTAGCCGGAGCGGTGACCACGCACGACGAGGTAATCGAGATCGCCGGCGCGGATCCGGCGAGGCTGCCGGTGCGCGAGACGGCATGGGGACCGATCGTCGGCACCGACCCCGACGGCAGCCTGCTCGCCCTGCGCTGGACCGCCCAGCTGCCGGGCGCGGTGAAGTTCGACCTCATCGACATGGCGCGTACCGGCAACCTCGAAGAGGCCTTCGCCGTCGCCGATCGTGCCGGCATCCCGGCACAGAACCTGATACTCGCCGACAGCAGCGGCCGCATCGCCTGGCGGCTGGCCGGCACCCGGCCCGACCGAGCCGCCGGTTGCGCGCCGGATGCATTGGTCGCGGCAGCCGCGCCGCACGCGCGGTCCGTGGCAACCGCCCCCTGCCCCCCCTGGCCGCTGCTCAGCGACCGCGCACCGGTGCTGGCCGACCCCGCCTCGCATCGCCTGTGGACCGCCAACAACCGCATCGTCGACGGTGAAACCCTCGCCATCGCCGGCAACGGTGGCTACGACCTCGGCGCGCGCGCCAAGCAGATCCGCGACGACCTGTTCGCCAAGGATCGCTTCACCGAGGCCGACCTGCTGGCGATCCAGCTCGACGACCGTGCGCTGCTGCTGGAGCGCTGGTGGAAGCTGCTGCGCCAGGTCGTGGAGCCCAGCGACGATCCCGCCCTGCGCCGGCTGGAAGCGGCCACCCGCCACTGGGACGGCCGCGCGGCGGTGGACTCGGCCAGCTACCGGATCGTGCGCGGCTTTCGCGGAATGACGCTGGACGCGATCGAGGCTGGCCTGCTCGCGCCGGCCAAGGCCAGGCTCGGCGATGCCTACCTGCCACCGCGGCTGGCGCAGCTGGAAGGCGTGGCGTGGCCGCTGCTGAGCCAGCGCCCGGCGAACCTGCTGCCGCCGCCCTACGCCAGCTGGGACAACCTGCTCGCCGACGTCGCGCGCAACCTGGAGAAGGACCTCGCCGCGCAGGGGCCTGCGCTGTCCGCGCGCACCTGGGGCGAGCGCAATACCACCGCGATCTGCCATCCCGTCGCGCGCGCGTTGCCCGCCTTCGCCCGGCCGCTGCTGTGCATGCCGGCCGAGGCGCTGCCGGGCGACCGCGACATGCCGCGCGTGCAGGGGCCGGCGTTCGGCGCGTCCGAGCGGATGGTGGTCTCGCCCGGCCACGAGGCCGACGGCATCGTACATATGCCCGGCGGCCAGAGCGGGCATCCGCTGTCGCCGTTCTGGGGCGCCGGGCACGAGGACTGGGCACGCGGGCGCGCCACGCCATTCCTGCCGGGCCCTGCGCGCTACACGCTGACCTTGCGGCCGCGATGAACCTGCCGGCCACTCTCGGTCGCATACCGGCTGCGTGCGATCGCTTGCGAGCCACTGGCTCGCACCTGGCCGAACGCCCGCCCGCGCGATGACTGACGGTCGCAGGCCTCGAAGCGGTCGATGGGAGAGAAGCGGTCGATGGGAGATTTGAATGAACGCTGCACAAGCCATGTGAACCCGCCTGCACACGCTTCAATCGCATCTGAATACGCACAGTGCGGGCGCCGCGCATGCCGGAACCTCACCCAGGCGCGGCGACACTAAGCACCATGCGCCCGAGTGCCCTCCTCCCTTCACGACACGTGTGCCCGATGCGAATCCTCCTGCTCCCTTGCCTGCTGCTGGCAACCCTCCACGCCCAGGCATCGCCCGCCAAAGCCAGCGAATGCAACGTCCGCGCCGTTCCCGGCGACGATCTCCAGCAGGCCATCGACCGCCTGCCCGCCGACCGCCACGCCACGCTGTGCCTGGCCAAGGGCGAATACCCGCTCAAGGGCCTGCTGTCGATCCGGCGCGACGGCGTCAGCCTGCGCGGGGCCGGCCACGACACCGTGCTGCGCATGGCCGACGACGTGCAGCAGCCGCTGCTGGTGATCGGCGACCATTTGCACGAGGTGCCGGACCGACGCATCCGCGACGTCAGCGTCATCGACCTGCAACTGGTCGGCGGCCGTGCCGAGCACGAATTCATGCCGGAGCATCCCTATCTCAGCAACAGCGCGGTGGTGATCCGTGCCGGCGACCACGTCCGCCTGTCCGGGCTGAAGGCCAGCCGCTGCCGCAGCGCCTGCCTGCTCAGCGAGCGCGACAGCCGCGACCTGGTGTTCGAACGCAACGAGGTGTCCGGCGCGGACTGGGATGGAGTGTCGTTCAACCGCACCGCGCGGGTGCGGCTGATCGACAACCACATCCACGACAACGTCGCCGCCGGCATCACCACCGAGCACCTGGAAGACAGCGAGATCCGCGGCAACCGGCTCGAACGCAACGGCAGCCAGGGCATCTACCTCGCCGATGCGCGCCGCAACCGCATCGTCGACAACCAGTTCACCGGCAACAAGGCGGCCGGCGTGTTCCTGGCCTGCTCGATCCGCTACCGCAGCCCCGAGATCCTGTGCTGGGACGACAGCATGAGCCAGGACAACCTGTTCGAACGTAACGTCTTCAAGGGCAGCCCCTACACCTACACGATCGGCGCAGACCGCGCGGCCAACTGCAAGTCGCCGGGCTTCAAGCAGAACCTGTGGCGCGGCAACCAGGCCGACGCCTCCGGCTTCAACCCGCCGCTGGAGACCTACGGCAGCTGCGTGCAGGGCGAATAGAAGCGGACTGCAATCGTCCATGTGCCGGCCACCATGACGCCCGCGACCTGAATGCCGTAAGGTTGTGCTCACAGGAGAAGTCCAATGCCCCTGCTCACCCTCGATCGCCTGCGCCAACGCCGTGACGAACTGCTAGCCATCGCCGGCCGATGCGGGGCCGTGGACGTGCGCGTGTTCGGATCGGTGGCCCGCGGCGAAGACACTGCCGACAGCGACGTGGATTTTTTGGTACGCATGGAGCGCGGTCGCAGCTTGCTCGACCTTGTGGCCTTGCGCGACGGACTTCAGGACGCCATTTCGCGCCCGGTGGACGTGGTGACCGAAAATGGCATCTATCCTTACCTGCGCCAGCGCATCCTCGATGAAGCGGTGCCGCTATGACGAAGAACAAGGGGACTTATCTGGCGGCAATCCACGACTGCATCCGCCGAATCCGCGACTACACGAAAGACGGCAGGGATGCCTACTTCGCAGACACCAAGACACAGGATGCGGTGATGCGCAACATCGAAATCATCGGCCAAGCCGTCAAGGATTTTGGCGTCGTGGAACTCTCCACCCGCGCCACTTCGATCCCGTGGAAACAGATTGCCGGAATGCGCGACATGCTGGCGCACCGATATCTTGGCGTGGATGTCGAAATGACGTGGGAAGTGGTGGAGCGCGACCTTGATCCCGTCAATGTCGCCATCGAAGGAATCGCTGGCGAACTAGGCGTGCAACTGCCCGTGTTCGACGTCTGACAAGGCGCACTACTGTCTGGAGAAATTCTGATCGTCGCTCCCGCGCAGGCGGGAGCCCAGTGACTTGCGCGGCAATCTGCACGAAAGTCCCTGGATCTGCGATCCCTGGCTCGCGCGCATAACGCGCGGGCGTTCGGCCGGGTGCGAGCCAGTGGCTCGCAAGCCACCCGCCCTCTCCCCCGCCTGCGCGGGGATGACGAGGGGGAGAGTTCGGTGCGCAAGCCACGATCCGAGTCCCGAGCCGGTCCGGATACGGGAAGTCCTTGCCCCCAAGCCTGGCACGTCCCTTCCCAAAAGTTCTCCGGACAGTAGTGCAGCACGGCGGCGATGCCGGCGGCGCGCGAACGCGCCACCGACAGCCGCGCCACCAGCAGGAAGCTGACGCCAGGGCTCACGCCCCCAATGCGAGCACGCCGCCGATCGCCAGCAGCGTGCCGGCGCTCACGACGCCAGCGCCTGCTCGTGCACGCCCGCGACCGCGCGCCCGGACGGGTCGGCCATCTTCGCGAAGCTGGCGTCCCAGGCGATCGCCGCCGGCGAGGAGCAGGCGATCGACTTGCCACCCGGCACCGTCTCGGCCGCGGCCGGGCTCGGGTAGAACTGCTCGAACAGGCTGCGGTAGTAGTACGCCTCCTTGGTCTGCGGCGGGTTCACCGGGAAGCGCTTGCCGGCCGCGGCCAGCTCGCGGTCGGACACCTGCGCCTCGGCGTGCGCCTTCAGCCCGTCGATCCAGCCGTAGCCGACGCCGTCGCTGAACTGCTCCTTCTGCCGCCACAGGATCGACTCCGGCAGGTAGCCGTCGAAGGCCTGGCGCAGCACGCCCTTCTCGATCCGCTGCGCGCCTTCGCTGGTCTTGTCGATCATCTTGTACCGCGCGTCCATCCGCATCGCCACGTCCAGGAACTCGCGGTCCAGGAACGGCACCCGCGGCTCCACGCCCCAGGCCATCATCGACTTGTTGGCGCGCAGGCAGTCGTAGTTGTACAGCGCGTCCAGCTTGCGCACCAGGTCCTCGTGAAACTCGCGCGCGTTCGGCGCCTTGTGGAAGTACAGGTAACCGCCGAAGATCTCGTCGCTGCCCTCGCCCGACAGCACCATCTTCACGCCCATC
>JASGDF010000008.1:0-10992 GCA_047607345.1 Pseudomonas sp.
AGTCGCGATGGGGCTTCACCGGTGAAGCCCCATCGCGACTGAAGTCGCTCCTACAAGAAGGCGCCAAGCTCAGGCCTTCGGCGGCGCCCACTGCTTGAGAAAATCGAAGAACTTCCTGCGGTCGTAGCCCTTGCCCTTCTCCAGCTCGGCGGTGAACTGCGAATGCAGCAGCTTGCCGTCGCTGTCGAGCACGAACAGGTGCGGGTAGCCCTCGATCTTCGGGTACTGCGACAGGAACGCCTGGTTCTCGTTCTCCTCGCTGTAGTTGACCTTCACCCAGACGTAGTGGTCGTCGCGGAAGCTACGGATCTCGGCATCGCCGCCGATGAACTGGTCCAGCACGTGGCACCACGAGCACCACTCGCCGCCCACGTCGAGCAGGATGCGCTTGCCGCCGCGCTTGGCCTCGACCTTGGCGGTCTCCAGGTCGGCGGCCGGGTCGCGCGCCGGGTCGAAGGCGGCGTTGAGCGCGGCCACCGCGGCGACATCGGCGGCGGCCGGGGTGTTGCCGGAGGCGACCGGCTGGCTCGGGTCGGCCGCCGGCGGCTTCTGCACCGAGGTGTCCAGCGGCCGCGGTGGCGGTGGCTCGGGCGCCTGCGCGCAGCCGGCCAGCACCGCCGCGAGCAGCGCGGCCATCGATGCCATCGGTGGGAAAAGCTTGTTCGCCATCGTGGGTATCCTCACTGTGCTACTTCACGCCATGCATGAGCCGGTTGATCAGCGGAGCGATCAGGAACAGCAGCACGCCGGCGATCAGCAGCGACCAGAAACCGAACGTATAGCCCTTCAGCGCGGACGCCACCGTCAGGCCACTCTCGCCGCTGACCACGGCGGCAAAGATACCCGAGAAGTTGTTGCCGATCGCGGTGGAGAGGAACCAGCCGCCCATCGCAAAGCCCACCACCTTCGTCGGCGCCAGCTTGGTGGTCATCGACAGGCCGATCGGCGACAGGCACAGCTCGCTGGCGGTCTGGATGACGTAGACCATGAACAGCGTCCAGAACGGAATCTTGCCCGCCTCGTCGACGAGGCTGGACAGCGCGTACATCAGCAGCAGGAACGCCAGTCCGTTGCCGATCAGGCCGATGCCGAACTTGCGCGGCGTGGAGGGATTGGCCGACTTCAGCGCCACCCACAGCCACACGAACACCGGGCCCAGCGCCAGGATCGCGATCGGGTTGACCGACTGGAACCAGCCGACCGGGAACATCCAGCCGCCCAGGTCACGCTCGACGATGTTCTGCGCGAGGAAGTTGAACGAGCTGCCGGCCTGTTCGAAGAACATGAAGAACAGCACGTTGAACACGAAGATGATCAGCATCGCGATCGCCCGGTCGCGCTGCACACGGCCTTCGCGGATGCCCTCGACCAGGATCAACGCGCACAGCGCGGCGAACAGCGCGCCCAGCACCCAGCCCAGCACCTTGGCATCGATCGACAGCAGCCCGTAGGCCACCGGCACCACCACCAGCGTCGCGACGACCACCGCCGCGGTGCGGCCCAGGCCCTCGCCACCGGCCGGCGGCCGGCCGATCGCGCCGAGCTGGCGGCGGCCGACTAGGAACCACACCAGGCTGATCAGCATGCCCACGCCGGAGGCGATGAACACGGTCTTGTAGGCCGGCATCGCCTCGCTGCCGAACACGCTGTCGGAGAGCAGGCCGGTGAGGATCGGGGCGATGAAGGCGCCGGCATTGATCCCCATGTAGAACAGGGTGAAGCCGGAATCACGGCGCGGATCGTCCAGGCCGTAGAGCTTGCCGACCATCGCCGAGATGTTCGGCTTGAACAGGCCGTTGCCGGCGATGATCGTGGCCAGGCCGAGCCGGAACACCTGCTCGTTCGGCAAGGCGATCATGAACAGGCCCAGCGACATTACCCCGGCACCGACCAGAATCGAGCGCTGGTAGCCGATCAGGCGGTCGGCGACGAAACCACCGAACAGCGCCGAGGCGTAGACCAGCGCCAGGTAGGCGCCGTAGAGCTCGTTGGCCGGGGCCTCGCCCGCGCCCTGCCCGCCGTGGAACTGCGCGACGATGTACAAGGTCAACGCCCAGCGGATCCCATAGAACGCGAAGCGCTCCCAGAACTCGGTCATGAACAGCATCCACAGCGGCTTGGGATGGCCGAGGATCGTCTTGAACTCGGGGATCGGCGCAGGCGTGGCGGTGGCGGGGTTCGGCGCGGTGGCGTCGACGCTCATGAAGGGGTCCCTTGCGTATTCAGTGATGGCGGACGCGCCTGGCGGTGGCCAAGGCGACAGGCGAGGATCACCGAGAGGCGGTCTTCACGTCAAATTGATGTCAGGTGAGACGAATGCCGGACCAGACGCGCAGCCGACCCAAGGTCCGCTTTCGCAGGAGCGGCTTCAGCCGCGAGGAGCTTTGCCAGGAAAGCCCCATCGCGGCTGAAGTCGCTCCTACACAGGTGTGTTTCCGGCGGGTCGTCACCGCGACGGCGCGGTGGCGAACTCGCCGCGCTGCAACTGCTCGGCGCTGTTGCCCTGGGCGTCGCGGGCCTTGAGGTCGGCGCCCTTGGCCGCCAGCGCGTCGAGGATGTCCTTGCGCTGGAACAGCGCGGCGTACATCGCCGCGGTCTGGCCGGCGTTGTTGCGCTGGTCCGGTGCGCAGTCGGCCTGCATCAGGCGCCGCGCGATCGCCAGCTCGCCCTTGAACACCGCGCCCATCAGCGCGGTGTTGCCGCGCCGGTCCTGCGCGCACGGATCGGCGCCTGCGGCGAGCAGTTGCTCCACCGCCGCGCGGTGGCCGTGGTAGGCGGCCAGGATCAACGCGGTGTAGCCCTTCTCATCGCGGGTGTTCAGGTCGTAGTGCGCACCGATGAACTCGGCCAGCATGTCCTGCCGGCCGGCACGCGCCGCGTCGAAGAAATACTGCCTGAGCTGCGTCTGCAGCCGGGCCGGGTCGGTCTGCTGCGCGGGGCCGGCGAAGGCCTCAGCGGCGATGGCGCACAGCGCCAGCAGCAGGAATGTCCGCATGCTCTTGGCTCCCGAAGTTGGACCGCGGCACATGCAGGTGCCGGGTCTTGTGAGGGACTCACGTAATGGAGGTGCGCCACGCTCGCGAGGGCCTCGCACGAAGGCCCGTCGCGGCATGGCGCGATGCGCCGGACGTATCAGTCCTGCAACGTCGAGGCGAGTTGCCGGACCCGGGCCAGGTCGCCCTTGGCGACGCGGGCCACGCCGGTGCCGTATTCCGGGTCGGCCTTGTACAGGAACGACAGGATGATGTGCTTGCTCTGCTCGTCAGTACCGGCCAGCGACTCGCCGAAGCTCTGGATCAGGTCCTGCTGTTCCTTCCTGCTGTAGGAACGATACAGATCGCCGGCCTGCTTGAAGTTCTGCTCGCGGGTGATCTTCGCCTGCTGGGTAGTACCGGACAGCGGCAGCTGGCTGTAGCGCGCGTGTTCGCTCTGCGGGCGCGGCTGCAGCCGGCTCGGCTCGTAGTTCACGCCGCTGCTGGTGTGGCCGGCGTTCATCGCGCCGTCCTGGTTGCCGTTGTTGACCGCCACCCTGGGCGCGTTGACCGGC
This sequence comes from Pseudomonas sp., assembly GCA_047607345.1. GTDB lineage: Bacteria > Pseudomonadota > Gammaproteobacteria > Xanthomonadales > Xanthomonadaceae > Pseudomonas_S. The sequence continues at coordinate 3,548 of JASGDF010000008.1, forward strand.
AGGCTCAGGCCATTGGGACCGACGCGGTAGATCTGGGTATCGGCATAGGAGAACACGCGTCCCTGCAGCAGGCGGTCTTCCGACGCCTCGATGCCCGGCACCAGGTTGGCCGGGGCCATCGCGACCTGCTCGGTCTCCTGGAAGAAGTTGTCGACGTTGCGGTTGAGCACCATCTGCCCGATCTTGCGCTCGGGCACGTCCGGCCAGATCTTGGTGGCGTCGAGCGGATCGAAATCGAACTTGGCCAGGTCCTCCGGCTTGAGCACCTGGATGTACAGGTCCCACTTCGGGTAGTCGCCGCGCTTGATCGCATCGACCAGGTCATGGGTCATGTGGCTGTAGTCCTTGCCCTGCACCTCGGCGACTTGTTTCGGGTCGAGGTTCTTCAGGCCCTGCAGGCTCTTCCAGTGGAACTTGACGTAGTGCACCTCGCCCTGGGCGTTGACCAGCTTGTAGGCGTGCACGCCGTTGCCGTCCATGAAGCGGTAGCCGGCCGGGGTGCCCTCGTTGGAGTACAGCAGGGTCAGGGTGCGGGTGGCCTCGGGCACGTGCGAGAAGAAGTCGAAACGGCGCGAGTCGTCGTCGAGGTTGCTGCGCGGGTCGGGCTTGAACGCGTGCACCATGTCGGGGAACTTGATCGCATCGCGGATGAAGAAGGTCGGGAAGTTGTTGCCGACCAGGTCCCAGTTGCCCTCGCGGGTGTAGAACTTGGTGGCGAAGCCGCGCGGGTCGCGCAGCGTCTCCGGCGAGTGGTTGCCGTGCACCACCGAGGAGAAGCGCACGAACACCGGGGTCTTCTCGCCCTGCGCGAACACCTTGGCGATGGTCAGGTCGGACAGGTCGGCGCTGGCGGTGAACTCGCCGTGCACGCCGGTGCCGCGCGCGTGCACCACGCGCTCGGGGATGCGCTCGCGGTCGAAGCGCTGCAGCTTCTGGATCAGCTGCACGTCCTGCAGCAGGGTCGGGCCGTTCGCGCCGGCGGTCTGCGAGTTCTGGTTGTCGCCCACCGGGGCGCCGTTGTCGCGGGTCAGCACGGACTGAGCCATGCCGCTGTGGATGAAGGCTGCTTGCAGCAGCAGGATGGCCAGTATCGGTTTCCCGGCTCGCATGTGTAACTCCTCGGCTCGCTTTGGAAGCCGGCGAGAATTCCCGAATACGCATCTTGAGTGAATTCGTTTGTTGCTATCGGAGCGATAGCCGGATCAGGTTCGATACCGTCAGGAGATTGGGCGCAATCCCAGGCCCCTGCTCGCTCAGGCGACATGCGCGGTGCTTGCAAGCCCACACCAAGAAGACGATAATCATTCTCATTATTCGATCCCTTGTTTGGGATCCGCCGCGAGCATCCTGGCTGTAGCAGGACGCCGCTGGCCGGCAGTGAAGGCCGGCCATTTCGCATTCGGGGAGGGGGGAGCAATGCCTGCGCGCAGGCGACACCCGGCCGCGCGCGTCTGCGGATTTCCGGCAAGGCCCGTCCACCTGCCTCGGTGCCGCCATGTCCTGCCCACATCCCCTGCCCTCCCGGCGCCTCGCGCTGGCGCTTGCCTTGTCCATCCCGGCGCTGGCCGGCGCCACCGAGCGCAGCGCCAGCCCGACCACGCTCGATGCGATCCAGGTCCGCGACCAGCGCAAGGGCTATGCCGAGAACGTCGGCAGCACCGCCACCCGCACCGACACGCCGCTGCGGGAAGTACCACAGTCGGTGCGCGTGCTGCCGCGACAGCTGCTCGACGATCTCAATGTCACCCGCCTGGCCGATGCGGTCGACTACGCCAGCGGCGTCACCCGCCTCAACGACTTCGGCGGTACCTGGGACAACTACGCGATCCGCGGCTTCAGCAACACCGATGGCGGCTCGCTGCTCAACGGCTTCGCTTCCGCGCGCGGCTACGGTCCGCAACGCGACATGGCCTCGGTGGAACGCGTGGAGTTCCTCAAGGGTCCGGCCGCCGCGCTGTATGGCAGCGGCGAGCCCGGCGGCAGCTACAACATCGTCACCAAGAAGCCACTGTTCACTCCGTTCAACCGCTTCTCCGTGCAGGGCGGCAACCTCGGCTACGCGCGCACCACGCTCGACAGCACCGGCCCGCTCGGCGATCGGGTCGCCTATCGGCTGAACCTGGCGGTCGAGGACGGCGCCAGCCGCAGCCGCCTGATCGACAACCACAAGCACGTGCTCGCGCCGGCGCTGAGCTGGAATCTGAGCGATACCACCACGTTGCACTACGAAGGCGAGTTCATCCGCATCCACACCCCGCTCGACCGTGGCGTGATCCACGTCAACGGCCGCCTGGGCCTGCTGCCGCGCGACCGCGTCCTGGGTGAGCCGGACGATCCGGGCCTGCACGTCAACGGCGACACCCACCAGGTCCGCCTGGAACACGCGTTCAGCCCGGACTGGACGCTGCGCGCGGGCGCCTCGCACCGCGAGACCAGCCTGCACGGCTACGCCGCCGACCTGATCGGCACGCTGGCCGCCGACGGGCGCACGCTCAGCCGCCGCGACAGCTGGCGCACCCTGCCCGCGCGCGACAGCATGCTGCAGGTCGAAGTCGAGGGCCGGCTGCGCAGCGGCGCGCTCGAACACCGGCTGCTGGCCGGGGTCGAAGCCTCGCGCCTGGCGACCGGCATGGACCTGGCCTATTCCACGCTCGCCACCGATCCGTATGCGCTGGACATCTACGCGCCGGTGTACGGCCAGGCGCATCCGGCGCTGAGCTTCACCACCAGCACCGACGACGTGCAGCGCGCCGCAGGCCTGTTCGTGCAGGACCAGATCACGCTGAGCGAGCGCTGGAAGCTGCTGGCCGGGGTGCGCCTGGACCGCTTCGAGCAGCGCGTGCGCAACAACCTCGCCGGCACCACCCAGCAGCAGCGCCACGGCGCCGCCTCGCCGCGCCTGGGCGTGGTCTACCTGCCCAACGCGCAGCTGTCGTGGTACGCCAACGCCAGCACCTCGTTCCGCCCCAATGCCGGTGTCGACGAGAACGGCCAGGCCTTCGATCCGCAGTCGGGCAAGGCCTTCGAACTGGGCGGCAAGTGGCTCTCGCCGGGCGAGCAGTTCTCGGCCGGCATGGCCGTGTTCGACATCCGCAAGCGCAACGTGCTGACCCGCAGCCCGACCAACGCCAGCTTCAACATCGCCGCTGGCGAGGTCCGCAGCCGCGGCGTCGAGGCCGACCTGGCCGGACAGCTCGGCCAGCACTGGCGGCTGACCGCCAGCGCCGCCTACCTCGACACCAAGGTACTGCGCGACAACAACAGCGCGCTGCTCGGCAAGCAGCTGATGAACATCCCGCGCATCAGCGGCAGCCTGTTCGCGATCCGCGAGGCCGAGCTCGCGCAGGGGCATTACGGTCTGGGCGGCGGGCTCACCCACGTCGGCGAGCGCACCGGCAACGCCACCGACACCTACCGCCTGCCCGCCTACACCACCGCGCGCTTGACCGCCTACTGGCAACCGCTGCCCAGGCTCAAGCTCAGCGCCGATATCTACAACCTGTTCGACCGCGAGTACTACACCGCCTCGTGGGGAGCGCTGACGGTGATTCCGGGCCAGGCCCGGCAACTGGTGCTGGGCGCGCAGCTGGACTTCTGAGCCGCGCTGGCGTGGCCGGGTTCAGCCCGGCCCGCCGATCACCCGCTTGAACGGCGGCAAGGCATCGATGATGCGGCGGCCGTAGCGGCGGGTGAGCAGGCGCGAGTCGAGGATGATCACGCGGCCGTGGTCGGACGAGCTGCGGATCAACCGCCCGGCGAACTGGGTCAGCGTGCGCAGCGCGTGCGGGATCGCGATCAGGTTGAACGGGTTGAGCCCACGACTCTCCATCCATTCGCCGAGCGTGGCGGTCTGCGGGTCGGTCGGCACCGCGAACGGAACCTGGGTGATGACCACGGTGGTGCAGGCCTCGCCAGGCAGGTCCAGGCCCTCGCCGAACGAATTCAGGCCGAACAGCACCGAGCCCTCGCCGGCCGCGATCCGGCGCAGGTGCTCGCCGATCAGCTGGCTCTTGTTGCCCTCGCCCTGGACCAGCACGCGGTTGCGCTGCGCCAGCGGCAGCAGGTCGGCGACCTTTTCCATCTTCCAGCGCGAGGTGAACAGCACGATGCTGCCCTTGCCCCAGTCCAGCGCACGCACCAGGTAGCGCGCCACTTCCTTCGGATGGCCCTCTCGGTCGTCAGGGGTGACCGGGAAGTTCGGCACGATCAGTTCGGCCTGGTTGGGCAGGTCGAACGGCGAGCCGAGCGCGACCAGCTCGGCGTGTTCGGGCACGCCGTTGTCGATCGCGAAGGCCTGGAAGTCACCGCCGCCGGTCAGCGTCGCCGAGGTCATCACCACCGCGTCGACCTCGCTCCACAGCAGCTTGCGCAGCACCTGCGCGGCCGATACCGGCGAGCAGTGGCAGACCAGGTCGCCATCGCGTGCCAGGGTGATCCAGCGTGCCATCGGCGGCTGGCCCTCGCTGTCCTCGCGCCGCCAGCCGCTCCACAGCCCGTGCTGCTGTTCGACCATCTCCAGGGCCATGCCGAGGCTGCGCTGCAGTCGCTCGCGCGCGCTGTCGTCCTGCTTGGCCTTGGCGATGAGCCCGTGCGCGGCATGCACCCAGTTGAGCAGGGCGCGGGTGTCCTCGCCGAGTTCCTCGATCGCCGGTCGCCAGTCCGGCGGCAACTGGCCGTTGGGCGCGCGCCACTGCGGCTCACGCTCGGACGGGTCCGGCTTCCACGCCAGCTCGACCGTCGCGTGGAACGCCTTGAGCAGCTTGGCCACGCGCGCGGCCAACTCGATCGCCTCGTTCGGCAACAGGTTGCCGATCTTCTCCTTGTCGATCGCGCGGTAGGCCGCGGCAATCAGGATCTGCAAGCGCCCGACCTTGCGTGCCATCTCGTCCAGCGGCAGGCTGGCCGCGCCTTGGTCGATCGCCACGCCGGCAATGTGGTGGCCCTCGTCGAGCACCAGCAGCATGTCGGCGGGCGCGGCAATCAGCGGTTGGCCGTTGTCGGCATCGCCCAGCGCCAGCGTCGACAGCAGCAGCGCGTGGTTGGTGACCACGATCTGGGCCTCGCGCACGTCGCTGCGCGCCTTCAGCACCGGACACTGCGCCGAGTACGAGCAGCGCCGCCCGGCGCAGCCGGAAGCCGGCGTGGTGATGCGCAGCCGCAGCGGTAGCGACACCGGCTCGGGTGCATCGTCCAGGTCGCCGTTCCAGCGCCGCTCGGCGTAGGCCTTGGCGAGGCGGTGCGCGATCTCGGCATCGGCCGCACTGAGCGGGCGCTCGTACAGCGCCGGCTCGTCGCCGAACATCGACTCCTGGCCAGCCTCGCCGCGCAGTTCGTCGGCGTTGCGCGTGCACAGGTAGCGGGTGCGGCCCTTGGCCAGCGCCACCGTGGCCTCCAGGCCGGTGGCCTTCAGGAAGGCCGGGATGTCGCGCTCGACCAGTTGCGACTGCAGCGCCACCGTGCCGGTGCTGATCACCAGCTTCTTCTTGGTCGCCAGCGCGATCGGCACGCCGGCGGTGAGATAGCCCAGGCTCTTGCCGACGCCGGTCGGGGCCTCGACCACGCCGATCCCGCCGGAGGTCGCCAGCGCGCGCGAGACCACGCCGATCATCTGGCTCTGCGCGCGGCGGGTGCTGAAGCCGGCGGTGTTGGCCTGCAGCTTCGCGTAGGCCTCGCGGATTCCGGCCTTCAGCGGCTCACCGAGCTGGCGTTGCGGTTCGGACGGGGGCGTGTCCGTACCCGGACTGGCGGCATCGTTCATCCGGGTATTTTCTCATGCCCGGTCGCAGGGGGCTGAAACGCCGGACTGATGTCTTCCAGGAGACACTAGCAGTGCGCGCCACGATGCCTGGCGCGCCGCCGCGCGCGGCGATGTCGATGTCGCGGGCTGTCGCGTGGGAGGGACGTCAGTCCCGAAGGGGCGCTATCGGGAAATCCCGTCGGGGCTCAAGCCCTTCCCACAGAGGCATTTCAATCCTCGCCGACCAGCAGCGCGACCCGCTCGCGCAGCGCGGCGTAGACCGGGTCGGTGTCCGGGCGCGCGCCGTGCCAGAGCCCGAAGCTCTCCGCCGCCTGTTCCACCAGCATGCCCAGCCCATCCACGCTGTTGCGGCAGCCCACCGCGCGCGCCCAGGCCAGGAACGCGATCGCCGCCTCGCCGTAGTTGAGGTCGACCGCAGTGGTCATGCTGTTGACCAGCGCGCGCGGCAGCTTGAACGCCGCGTCCGGCTGGCGCCCGGCCGAGGTCGAGTTCACGATCAGCTCGAAGTCACCCAGTTCGCCCAGGTCCTCCCAGTAGCGCGACACCGCGCGCGCCGGCTCGCCGAGCACGTCGCACAGCGCATCGGCGCGCGCCGGCGTGCGGTTGACGATCACCAGCTGCAGCACGCCGGCATCGAGCAGTGCCGGGGCCACCCCGCGCGCCGAGCCGCCGGCGCCGAGCAACAGCACGCGGCGGCCGCGCAGGTCCAGGCCGTGGCGATCGGTGAGATCGCGCACCAAACCGGCGCCGTCGGTGTTGTCGCCATGCCACTGGCCATCGCCGCGCACCAGCGTGTTGACCGCGCCGGCACGGCGCGCGCGCGCACTGAGCGTGGACGCCAGCGCGAACGCCTGTTCCTTCAGCGGCAGGGTCACGTTGGCACCGGCCCCACCCGCGGCGGCGAAGCGCTCGAGAGTGTCGGCGAACGCGTCCGGCGCCGCGTCGATCGCGGTGTAGTCCAGCGCGATGCCGTGCTGGCGCGCGAATTCGGCATGGATGCGCGGCGACAGCGAGTGGGCGACGGGGTGGCCGAACACGGCGTAGCGGGAAGCGGACATGCAAGGTTCTCGTTCGATCGCGGGTGGGCGTGCAGGAGCGACTTTAGTCGCGATGGGCTTTGCCGGTGAAGCCCCATCGCGACCGGGCGCGGAAGCCGGCCGGGTCAGTACACGTCGCGGCGATAGCGCCCCTGCGCCGCCAGCGCGTCGAGCGTCTCCTCGCCAAGCTGCCGGCGCAGTTCGGCATCCACCGCCTGCGCCATGCCCTGCAGGCTGCCGCAGACGTGGATCACCGCGCCGCGCGCGAGCCAGTCGCGCAGTTCCGCGGCGCCCTCGCGCAGGCGGTCCTGCACGTACACCTTGTGCGCCTGGTCGCGCGAGAACGCCAGGTCCAGCCGGTGCAGGTGGCCCTGCGCCCGCCATGCGTCCAGCTCGTCGCCGAACAGGCGGTCGTGCGCGGCACCACGCTCGCCGAACAGCAGCCAGTGTCCGGGCTCGCCGGCGTGCTGCGCCTCGATCAGCAGGCTGCGCAGGCCAGCAATGCCGGTGCCGTTGCCGATCAGTACCATCGGTGCGCCCGCGCTGCGGCGGAAACCCGGATTGGCGCGCACCCGCGCGCGCACCTCGGCGCCGATCGGCGCGTGCAGCGCCAGCCAGCCCGAGCCGAGGCCGGGACGGCCGGCGGCGTC
>JASGDF010000009.1:0-15076 GCA_047607345.1 Pseudomonas sp.
GCCACCTCCAGCCGGTCGCGGCCGGCCGCGGCCGGGCTCGACGCGGCCGGCGGCGGCGGCGCGTCGGGATCGTGCCAGGTCGGCCCCCAGGCCGCCGGCAGCGCAGATGGCTCCGGCCCGGGTTCGGGCGCCGGCAGGTGCTCGGGCAGCGTCGATTCGGGCTCCTCGGCCGGGGTGACGCGCTCCTCCTCGCGCAGCGAGGCTTCCTCGATCTCCACCTCGCGGTCGAACTCGCGCTCGCCGATCACCGGCGTGGCGGCCTGCGCCGCTTCGCCGAACCTCGGGACCTCGAAACGCGGCGCCGCCACCGCGGCGAACGGCGACGGCTTGCGCCGCCGTGAGGCCAACCAGGCAGCCACACCCGCCAGGACCAGCACCACCGCGCCCCACAACCACATCGGCAAACCACCGGCCTCGCCGGCCGGACGCGATTGCGCCAGGCGCTGCTGGGCGGCCGCCAGGTCAGTGTCCTTCATCGCGATCAGCTTGGCCTGCTGCTGGCGCAGCTTCTCCAGATCAGCGACACGCGCGCGCAGCTCCTGGATCTCGGCGTCGCGGGTGGCGACGTCCTCCCTTGCCTGCTGAAGTTGTTCGTTCACGAGCCTATCCCCTTCGCCGCCGGCACCGGTGCCGGTGGTCGTGCCTGCCTTGCTACTGCCACCGGCCACCGCCGGGGCGATCTCCAGGCGGGCGCCGACGGCCTGCGCGGGCGCCGACGGGGCGGTACGCCGCGCGGCGCCGGCCTCGGCCGGTTGCGGGATCGGCGCCCGCGCCTGGCGCCACTGGGCAGCCTGCTCGCGCACCATCGCGGTCGCCTCCGCCGCACCGATCTGTGCCAGTTCGTCCTGCCGTGGCGTGCGCAACACCGCGCCCTGCTTGAGCCGATTGATGTTGCCGCCGATGAACGCGTCCGGGTTGGCGCGCAGCAACGCCAGCATGACCTGATCGAGCGAATGGCCGCTGCCGCGCGCCAGCGGCACCGCGATCTGCGACAGGGTCTGGCCCTGGCGTACCGGTGCAAGATCCTCGCCCGGCGCGGCGCGCGCCGGCGAACGCGACATGCCGACGGCCGACGCCGCCGCGCCGGGTACGGCGAGCGGTGCCTCGGGCCGTGCCGCAACCTGCGCGGGCGCACGCACGATCGCATTGCCGGCGCCGACCTGCGGTGCCTGGATCGCAGGCTCGGCGATCACCGTGGCGGTGTTGGGCGCATCGACCAGCGCGGAGTATTCGCGCACCAGCCGGCCGTTGCCCCAGTCCACCTCGATCAGAAAGCTTATTGCCTTCTGCTCGACCGGCGCGCCGCTGGTGACCCGGATAACCACGCGGCCATTCGCACTCTGAGCGAACTGGAACCGCAGGTCGCCGACCAGTCCGCTCGGCCGCTCCAGCCCGACCCGGGCGAACGTCGCCGACGAGGCCAGCGCGACACGCGCGTTCTCCAGTTCGCCTGGTTCGTTGGAGATCACCGGGATCTCGGCGAGCAGCGGCTGGCCCGGCCTGGACAATACCCGGATGTCCCCCAGGCCCAGCGCCATCGCAGTGCCGCTGCAAAGCGTCAGGACCAGCGCACCCAGAGCTTGTAACGGGCGTTTCGCGCCCCTGCCGCGACGTTTCATGGGCGCCAATATAGCCGTTGCTCCCCTGATTCGAATACTGCGCAGGCTGTCGCGGGCCTGCGGTCGCGAACCTGGCCAGCCTCGCGTCCCGGTCGTCGTCGCATCGAAAACGATCGTCGTCCCCGGGAAAGCGGGGACTCAGTGCCTCGTAGCGAGAAAGTCTCAACAAGTCGCTGGGTCCCCGCCTGCGCGGGGACGACGACCTCGGAGACAGCGGCGAAACTGGTCCACGCAACAAGAAGGGGCCGCATGCGCGGCCCCTTCCGTCACCTCGGAGACGGGCGGATCAGCCTTCCCGCGCGACCAGTTCGGCCAGCTGCACCGCGTTGAGCGCGGCGCCCTTGCGGATGTTGTCGGCCACCACCCACAGGTTCAGCCCGCGCGGGTGCGAGAAGTCCTCGCGGATGCGCCCGACGAACACCGGATCCTTGCCCGAGGCATGGGTCACCGGGGTCGGGTAGCCGCCGGCCTCGTGCCGGTCCACCACTTCCACGCCCGGCGCGGCGGCCAGCAGCTCGCGCGCCTGCTCCGGGGTGATCTTCTCCCTGGTCTCGATGTTGACCGCCTCGGAGTGGCCGTAGAACACCGGCACGCGCACCGCGGTCGGGTTCACCTGGATGCTGCTGTCCTCGAGGATCTTCTGGGTTTCCCAGACCAGCTTCATCTCCTCCTTGGTGTAGCCGTTGGGCTGGAAGTCGTCGATGTGCGGAATCAGGTTGAACGCGATCTGCGCCTGGAACTTCTTCGGCTCGATGTCCTGGAACGCCAGCAGCTGCGCGGTCTGCTTGCCCAGCTCCTCCAGGCCCGAGCGGCCGCCGCCGGACACCGACTGGTAGGTGGCCACGTTGATGCGCTCGATCCCGTACAGCTTGTGGATCGGGCCCAGCACCGGCATCAGCTGCATGGTCGAGCAGTTCGGGTTGGCGATGATGCCGCGCGGGCGGTTCTTGATCGCGTGCGGGTTGACCTCCGAGACGACCAGCGGCACGTCGTCGTCGTAGCGGAAGGTCGAGGAGTTGTCGATCACCACCGCGCCGGCGGCGGCGAACTTCGGCGCGTACTGCTTGGAGACGCCGCCGCCGGCCGAGAACAGCGCGATATCCACGCCGGCCGGGTCGAACGTCTCCAGGTCGAGCACGTCGATCTTCTCGCCCTTGTATTCGATCTGGCTGCCGGCCGAGCGGGCCGAGGCCAGCGCGATCAGCTTGCCGACCGGAAAATCGCGCTCGGCGAGGATCGACAGCATGGTTTCGCCGACGGCGCCGGTGGCGCCCACGACCGCGACGGTGAAAAGACGATCTTGGTTGTTGCTCATGACGGATTCTTCTGGATTCTGGAAGGGAAAAACAGGGAAGCGCACTGCGGGCTGGGTTCGGGGAACCTCCAGGATACGGCCGCGGAGGTTCCCTACCGTTTGCCGTCGCCAATAATTTGGGTCGCGCCCACGGTGGCGCCGGCCGCCGTGGCGGCCGAAGAAGAATCCGCGCCCATGGATGTGCGCCGCTCTTGTGAGGGACTCACATGACGGTTGATCGCGCTCGGCGGCTTGCCGGCCTGCGGTCCCACGCCCAGCGCGGCGACCAGGTTGTCCACCGCCAGCTGCACCATCGCCCGGCGCGTGGCCAGCGAGGCGCTGCCGATGTGCGGGGTCAGCACCACGTTGCGCAGCGCCAGCAGTTCCGGACGCACGCTCGGCTCGCCCTCGTAGACGTCCAGGCCGGCCGCGGCCAGGCGCCCGTTGGCGAGCGCGTCGGCCAGCGCCAGCTCGTCGACCAGGCCGCCGCGAGCGATGTTCACCAGGGTGGCGGTCGGCTTCATCCGCGCCAGCGCGGCGGCGTCGATGAGGTGGTGCGAGGCCACGCTGTACGGCAGCACCAACAGCAGGTGGTCGGCCTGCGCGAGCAGCTCGTCGAAACCGACGTAGCGCGCGCCGACCTCGCGCTCGTCCGCCTCGGGCAACCGCGCGCGGTTGTGGTACAGCACCTTCATGCCGAAGCCGTGGTGGCCGCGCCGGGCGATGGCCCGGCCGATCCGGCCCATGCCGAGGATGCCCAGGGTGGCGCCGTGGATGTCGGCGCCCAGCATCGTGCTGAACGACCACTGGCCCCAGTGCCCGTCGCGCAGCCAGCGCTCGGCCTCGGTGACGCGGCGCGCGGCCGCCATCAACAGCGCGAAGCCCAGGTCGGCGGTGGTTTCGGTCAGCACGTCCGGGGTATTGCTGGCAACGATGCCGGCCGCGCTCAGCGCGGCGATGTCGAGGTTGTTGTAGCCGACGCCGACGTTGGCGATCGCGCGCAGCCTGGGCGCGGCGGCGATCTCGGCGGCGCCGATGCGCTCGTTGAGCGTCACCAGCGCGCCGTCCAGCGGCGCCAGCCGCTCGGCCAGCGCCTGCGGCGAATAGCGGGTCACGTCCGCGGTGGTGGTCAGCTCGAAATACTCGCCCAGCTGCGCGACGACGTCGTCGAACAACGGTTGGCTGACCCACACCCGTGGCCGCGACTCAGCCATCGACGCTCCCGGGATCGACCCTGCCCGGCACCCGCGGCGCGATCTCGCCGACATCGCCACACTGGGCGCGATGGCGCAGCGCCTGGTCCATCAGCACCAGCGCGACCATCGCCTCGGCGATCGGGGTGGCGCGGATGCCGACGCAGGGATCGTGGCGGCCGGTGGTGATGACCTCGACCGGATTGCCGTGCACGTCCACCGTCTGCCCAGGCAGGCGCAGGCTGGAAGTCGGCTTGAGCGCGATCGAGGCGACTACCTGCTGGCCGGTGGAGATGCCGCCGAGGATGCCGCCGGCATGGTTGCTCAGGAAGCCCCGTGGGGTGATCAGGTCGCGGTGCTCGGTGCCCTTCTGCGCCGCGCTGGCGAAACCGTCGCCGATCTCTACGCCCTTGACCGCGTTGATGCTCATCAGCGCCGCGGCGAGCTCGCCGTCGAGCTTGCCGTAGATCGGCTCGCCCCAGCCCGGCGGCACGCCGTCGGCGACCACGTCCACACGCGCGCCGACCGAGTCGCCGGACTTGCGCAGCGCGTCCATATAGGCCTCCAGCGCCGGCACCTGCGCGGCGTGCGGCCAGAAGAACGGGTTGTCCTCGACCGCGTTCCAGTCGAAGCCCTCCGGCCGGATCTCGCCGAGCTGCGACAGGTAACCACGCACCGTCACCCCGAAGCGCTGCGCCAGCCACTTCTTGGCGATCACGCCGGCGGCCACGCGCATCGTGGTCTCGCGCGCCGAGCTGCGGCCGCCGCCGCGCGGGTCGCGGATGCCGTACTTCTGCCAGTAGCTGTAGTCGGCATGGCCGGGGCGGAACTGCGCGGCGATGTTGGCGTAGTCCTTGCTGCGCTGGTCGGTGTTGCGGATCAGCAGCGCGACCGGGGTGCCGGTGGTGAGGCCCTCGTAGACCCCGGACAGGATCTCGACCTCGTCGGCCTCGCGCCGCGCCGAGGTGTGGCGGCTCTTGCCGGTGGCGCGCCGCTGCAGGTCGTGGGCGAACTCCTCCGGCGCGATCGCCAGCCCCGGCGGGCAGCCGTCGATCACGCAGCCGATCGCCGGCCCGTGCGACTCGCCGAAGGTGGTGACCCGCAGCAGCGTGCCGAACGTGTTCATCGCTGCGCGGCCAGCTCGGCGATGCGCGCGTTGTGGCGGATCAGCTCGCGGCACTCGACCGCGAAGATGCCCATCTGCCCGACCTTGAACTCGATCCAGGCCAGGTCCAGCTCCGGCAGCAGCTTCACCAGGTGCTGCTCGGAATCGCCGACCTCGCAGACCAGCAGGCCGTCCTCGCTCAGGTGCGCCGGCGCGTCGCGCAGGATCTTCAGCACCAGGTCCAGGCCATCGTCGCCGGCACGCAGGCCCAGCTCCGGCTCGTAGGAATATTCCTTCGGCAGCGCATCGGTCTCGTCGTTGGTGACGTACGGCGGATTGGTGACGATCAGGTCGTAGTGGCGGCCAGCCAGCCCGTCGAACAGATCGGACTTGAGCAGGCTGACGTTGTGCGCGAGCAAGCGCTCGCGGTTCTCGGCGGCCAGCGCCAGCGCGGCGTCGCTGATGTCCGCGCCGTCCACCTCCCAGTTCGGGTTGTAGTGGCCCAGCGCAATGGCAATGCAGCCCGAGCCGGTGCACAGGTCCAGCGCGCGGCGCACCTCGCGCCCGGCCAGCCACGGCTCGAAGCCGGCCTCGATCAGCTCGGCGATCGGCGAGCGCGGCACCAGCGCGCGCGCGTCGCTCTTGAAGCTGAGCCCGGCGAACCAGGCCTCGCCGGTCAGGTAGGCGGCCGGCACGCGCTCGTCGAGGCGGCGCTGGAACAGCGCCAGCACCGCGTCCTTCTCGCTGCGCAACAGGCGCGCCTGGCCGTAGGCCGGGCCGAGGTCGTGCGGCAGGTGCAGCGCGTGCAGGACCAGCTGGGTCGCCTCATCCAGCGCGTTGTCGTAGCTGTGGCCGAAGCTCAGCCCGGCCTCGGTGAAACGGCTGGCGCCGTAGCGGATCAGGTCGATGATCGTGTGCAGTTCGTCGGCCGCGGCGGCAGTCATGGCAACAGCTGGGTCAGGTAGGTCCCCGATTATAAGGTGACGGCCGGTATCATTGAGCGTCTGTTGCATCGGAAACGTCCATGTTCAACCGGAATACCCTGATCGTGCTGGTGGTGGCGCTGGCGGCCGGGCTCGGCCTGCTGCTCGGGCAGAAGCTGCTCGGCGGCGGCAAGCCCGCGCCGTGGCCGGAAACGCGCACGGTGACCTTCTATCCGCAGCCGCGCGCCCTGCCCGACTTCAGCCTGCGCCAGTCCGACGGCACCCAGCTGGTGCCCGGCGAACTCAAGGGCCACTGGACGCTGGTGTTCCTCGGCTTCACGTTCTGCCCGGACGTGTGCCCGACCACGCTGGCCGACCTGGCGATCGCGCAGAAGCAGTGGGAGTCGATCCCCGACAGCCTGCGCCCGCGCGTGCTGTTCGTCTCGGTCGATCCGGACCGCGACCCGCCGGCGCGGCTGGGCGAGTACGCCCATGCCTTCCACAAGGACACCCTGGCCGCGACCGCCGACGTCCCGTCGCTGGAACGCTTCGCCACCGCGCTCGGCTTCGTGTTCCAGAAGGTGCCGGGCAAGCACTTCGACGAGAACCCGGACGACTACGGCATCGACCACTCGGCCGGCATCGCCGTGCTCGATCCGGAAGGCCGCCTCGCCGGCCTGATCCGCCCGCCGCTCGACCCGCAGGCGATCGCCGCCGACTTCGCCAGGCTGAACCAGGAAACCGCCCCTTGAGCCTCGTCACCTCGCTCACCTATGCACTGCCGCACCGCCTGCTGTCCTCGCTGGCACGCCAGCTGGCCTACTCCACCCGACCGGCAACCAAGCAGTGGCTGATCGACACCGTGGTGCGCCGCTTCGGGGTCGACCTGAGCGAGGCGGCCGAGCCGGACCCGCGCGCCTACCCGAGCTTCAATGCGTTCTTCACCCGCGCCCTGAAGCCCGGCGCGCGCGTGGCCGACGCCGACCCGCGCGCGCTGCTGATGCCGGCCGACGGCCATATCAGCCAGCTCGGACCGATCCAGGCCGGACGCATCTTCCAGGCCAAGGGCCAGTCGTTCAGCGCCGCCGAGCTGCTCGGCGACGCGGGCGACGCCGCGCCGTTCGAGAACGGCCTGTTCGCCACCATCTACCTGTCCCCACGCGACTACCACCGCGTGCACATGCCGTGGACCGGCACGCTGCGCGAGACCGTGCACGTGCCCGGCCGGCTGTTCAGCGTCGGCCAGGACGCGGTACGCAACGTGCCGCGCCTGTTCGCCCGCAACGAGCGGCTGGTCTGCCACTTCGACACCGAGTTCGGGCCGATGGTGCAGGTGATGGTCGGTGCGCTGCTGGTGTCCGGCGTGGAGACGGTCTGGAGCGGCGTGGAGATTCCCGCCTATGGAGACCGCATCGCACGCAAGGACTGGCGCGGCAAGGGGATCGTGCTGGAGCGATTCGCGGAAATGGCGCGTTTCAACTACGGTTCCACCGTGATCGTGCTGCTGCCGCCAGGCGTGGCGACGTTCGATCCGGCGCTGAAGGCGGAAAGCCCGGTCCGGCTCGGACAGGTGCTGGCGCGGCGGTGACTGTGGGAGGGACTTCAGTTCCGACAGGCTTTCCCGGGAAAGCCTGTCGGGACTGAAGTCCCTCCCACAGCCTGCGGTTACCGGTCGCAGCCCTGCAACTTGATCGTCTGCCCGGGCCTGAGCGCATAGCCTGGCGCCTTCAGGCCGTTGGCGCGCGCCAGGTCCTTGAGGTCGCACTGGTACTTCTGCGCGACGCGCCCCAGCGTGTCGCCCTTGCCGACCTTGTAGCTGCGCGCCTGCTTCGCCTTCGGCCTGGCCGGCTCCGGCCGTCCGGTCGCGACCGTGGTCGGCACGCCAGCGACCGGGGCGGCGTCGCCGACCGCCACGCTGCCGGTGTAGCTGGTCGGCATCGGTCGCACGATCGCCGCGTTCAGGTCGGCGGTGATCAGGGTCCGCGCCAGGTCCGCGCGCGGGCCGCTCACGCAGTACCTGGCGTACAGCCCGACGATGCGGGTATTGGCGTTGAGCAGCGTGCCGGCCGGGATCCAGCCATCGGCCTCGTAGCGCGGGTTGAGGTTGCGCAGCACGCGCATGTAGCCGTCGCGGGTACCGGCGCTGCCCAGGCAGATGGTCAGCTCGTAGATCGTGGTCGACTTGGCCAGGCGCAGCGTGGCCGGCTGCGCGTTGACCTTGGGTAGCTCCACGCCGTACTGGCGCGGGTGCAGGAAGATCCAGGCTGCGGCGATCACCATCGGCACGTAGTCCTTGGTCTCGGCCGGGAACTGCTCGTACACCGACTGATCCCAGAAGCTCCTGCCAGCCGATTGCGCGAATACCCGCGCCGCGCGGCCTTCGCCACCGTTGTAGGCGGCCAGTGCCAGCTCGACGCTTTGGTTCAGCTCGGCCATGCGCTCGTTGAGGTAGGCGGCGCTGGCCTCGGCGGCACTGCGCGGGTCGAAACGAGTATCGAAACCGCTGCCATCCGGCCCCAGCCCGAAGCGCGCCGCGGTGCCCGGCATGAACTGCATCAACCCGGCCGCGCCGGCGCGCGAGCTGGCATGCACACGGCCATTGGATTCCTTGGCCATGATCCCGAACAGCAGCGCTTCGGGCAGCCCGCGCTTCTGCCATTCCGGCCACATGATCGCGCGCAGGTTCTCGTAGTTCTCGTAACTGGTCAGTAGCGCCGGCCTCAGGTCGGTCAGCCAGCGGCGGATGCCGGCCTGCACCGCCGGGTTGTACTGCACCATGTTGTCGAAGACATGGCGCTGGTCGTTGAGCAGACTGGCCGCGCGCGCGGCTTCGGGCACGTCCGCGGCGAGCGGGCCGACGTGGTCTGGGTCGGCCTCGAGCAGTGCGTCGTCGCCATCAGCATCGGCATCATCGCCGGCCGGCGCCTGCGCATCGACCTCGGCCTTCAGCAGGCGCTTGTAGCCGGCCAACAGTGTGTTGACCTGACAACCGCGCAACTTGATGCAGGCGTCGATGACGTCCTCCATGTCCTCCAGCGCCGCATCGGTCTCGCGCTGCCCCTTCGGGTCGGCATTGTTCACCAGCACTACCCCATCCCGATAGCGCTTCTCGGCGGCCTGCATGCGCTGGTCGAGCGCGTCGAGTTTCTGCTCGCGCGAGGCCGCGTGCGCGGCGGGCAACAGCGACAGCAAAAGGGCAGCGGACAGGATTGAGCGGACGGGCGGCGCGAATCGGGGAAGCGGCATCGTGGACGGGCGCAGCGGCGGCAAAGTCCCGCAGGGTAGCCGAAAGGAAGGGGATTGGGGATGCCGCATGGCGGAATTGACAAAAACAGGCAACGCGCGCGGTTGCGTTTACGAATCCCCCGATCCCTCACCCCGCCACGCCCGCTAGAATCGGGAGGTCTCACACCTCAAGGCAGCCATGAACCTGATCCTGCTCGGCAAAGGCGTCACCGACAACGTCGCGGTCGTTCTGAACCCCCGCTTCGGCAACCGCCATGGCCTGGTGGCCGGCGCCACCGGCACCGGCAAGACGGTCACCCTGATGACCCTGGCCGAAGGCTTCTCGCGGATCGGCGTGCCGGTGTTCCTGGCCGACGTGAAGGGCGATGTGGCCGGTCTTGCGGTCGCCGGCGACGGCAACGACAAGGTGCGGCAGCGCGCCCAGGACATCGGCGTGGACGCCTATGCCCCCGAGGCCAGCCCAGCCGTGTTCTGGGACCTGTACGGCCAGCTCGGCCACCCCGTGCGCACCACCGTCAGCGAGATGGGTCCGACCCTGCTGGCGCGGATCCTGGAGCTCAACGATACCCAGGCCGGTGTGCTCGACATCGTGTTCAAGCTCGCCGACGACCGCGGCCTGCTGCTGCTCGACCTGGACGACCTGCGCGCGCTGCTGGCGCTGGTGGTCGAGGAACGCAAGGAGGTCTCGACCGAATACGGACTGATCAGTGCGCAGTCGGTCGCGGCGATCCAGCGCGCGCTGCTGCGGCTGTCGCAGGACGGCGGCGAAGGCTTCTTCGGCGAGCCGGCGCTCGACCTCAACGACATCATGCGCACCGCCCCCGACGGTCGCGGCGTGATCGGCATCCTCGCCGCCGCGCAACTGGTGCTCAAGCCGCGCCTGTACTCCACCTTCCTGCTGTGGCTGCTGTCGGAGCTGTTCGAGCGGCTGCCGGAAGTGGGCGACCTGGACAAGCCCAAGCTGGTGTTCGTGTTCGACGAGGCGCACCTGCTGTTCGACGACGCCCCGGCGGCGCTGGTGCAGCGCATCGAGCAGGTGGTGCGGCTGATCCGCTCCAAGGGCGTGGGCGTGTACTTCTGCTCGCAGTTCCCCGACGACGTGCCCGACAACATCCTCGGCCAGCTCGGCAACCGCGTGCAGCACGCGCTGCGCGCCTACACTCCACGCGACCAGAAGGCGGTCAAGACCGCCGCGGAGACCTTCGTCGCCAACCCCAAGCTCGACGTCGCCAGCGCGATCTCCAGCCTCGGCACCGGCGAGGCGTTGGTGTCCACGCTGCAGGACAAGGGCGTGCCGATGCCGGTGCAGCAGACCTTGATCGCCCCACCGCGCTGCCGGATGGGCGCGATCAGCGACGCCGAGCGCGCGCAGGTACGCGCCGGCAGCCCGGTCGGCGGCAAGTACGACACCGCGGTCAACCGCGAATCGGCCGCCGAGCTGCTGGCCCGGCGCGCCGGCGCCGAGGCCGGCAAGACCGAGGCCCCGCCCGCCCGTACCCGCGAGCAGGACGAGGCGCAGGGCGGCAACGACTGGGGCCAGGCGGTCAAGGACGTGGTGTTCGGCACCAAGCGTCGCCAGGGCCTGCTCGAAACCATGGCCAAGCAGACCACCCGCACGGTCGGCAGCAAGCTGGGCCAGCAGATCGTGCGCGGCGTCCTGGGCAGCATCTTCGGCGGCAGCAGGAAATAGGCGTGCGCGGATGAGTCGTTGGCGCCCCCCCGCGGAAAAGAGCACCGCGCTGATCACGCCCGAAGGCCATGCGCGGCTGAAGGCGGAACTGGACGAGCTGTGGCGGCTGCGCCGACCGGAGGTGGTCAAGGCGCTGGCCGCCGCGGCCGCCGAGGGCGACCGCTCGGAGAACGCCGAATACACCTACCGCAAGAAGCAGCTGGGTGAAATCGACCGGCGCGTGCGCTACCTGAGCAAGCGCCTGGAGGCGCTGCGCGTGGTGAACACCCCGCCCTCCGACCCGGAGGCGGTGTTCTTCGGCGCGACGGTCGAACTGGAGGACGCCGACAGTGGCGAGGCCGTGCGCTATCGCATCGTCGGCCCGGACGAGACCGACGCGGCACGCGGCTGGATCAGCATCGACTCGCCGCTGGCGCGCGCGCTGCTGAAGAAACGCATCGACGACGAGTTCGAAGCACAGCTACCTGCCGGCAAGCATGTGTTCGTGGTGCTGGCGGTGGAGTACGCGGGCCAACGATGACCCGCTATCGTAGGAGTGGCGCCGGCATGCCGGCGTCGTTCAGTCATATCACCCGCAGGTCCAGCGGCCGGGCGCCGCGCGGCTTGTGCACACCCACGATCGCCTCGCCGAACAGGTCGTGCTCGTCGCAGTCGGTGATCTCCACATCGACGAACTGACCGACCCGCAACCCGGCCTCGTCGGCGTTCTGGATGTGCACCAGGCCATCGATCTCCGGCGCGTCGGCCTTCGAGCGCGCTACCGCGATGCCGTCCTCGATCGCATCGACCAGGCATGGCTGCATGCTGCCGATCTTCGCCTCCAGCTTGAGCGCCGAGATCGCCGCCTGCTTCTGCATGAAGCGCGCCAGCCGCTCCTGCTTGACCGCCTCCGGCACCGGGTCGGGCAGATCGTTGGCCGCCGCGCCCTGCACCGGCGAATAGGCGAACGCGCCGACGCGATCGAGCTGGGCGGCGTCGAGGAAGTCCAGCAGCGCCTCGAACTCGGCCTCGGTCTCGCCGGGGAAGCCGACGATGAAGGTCGAGCGCACGGTGATCTCCGGGCACAGCTCGCGCCAGCGCAGCACCCGCTCCAGGGTCTTGTCGACCGCGCCGGGGCGCTTCATCAACTTGAGGATGCGCGGGCTGGCGTGCTGGAACGGGATGTCCAGGTACGGCAGGATCTTCCCCTCCGCCATCAGCGGCACCACGTCGTCCACATGCGGGTACGGGTAGACGTAGTGCAGGCGGGTCCATGCGTCCAGCTCGGACAGCCCCTCGCACAGCGCCTTCATCCGCGTGGCGTACTCGCGCCCCCGCCAGGTCCCCGGCGCATACCGACGGTCCACGCCATAGGCCGAGGTGTCCTGCGACACCACCAGCAGCTCGCGCACCCCGCCGCGCACCAGCCGCTCGGCCTCGCGCAGCACCTCCTCGACCGGGCGCGACACCAGGTCGCCGCGCATCGAGGGGATGATGCAGAAGCTGCAACGGTGATTGCAGCCCTCGGAAATCTTCAGGTAGGCGTAGTGGCGCGGGGTCAGCTTGACCCCATAGTCCGGCACCAGATCGACGAACGGATCGTGCCGCGGCGGCAGCGCCGCGTGCACCGCGGCCATCACGCTGTCGTAGTCCTGCGGGCCGGACACCGCCAGCACGTCCGGATAGGCCTCGCGGATCTGCTCCGGGCGCTTGCCCAGGCAGCCGGTGACGATCACCTTGCCGTTCTCGTTCATCGCCTCGCCGATCGCATCCAGCGATTCGGTGACCGCCGAGTCGATGAAGCCGCAGGTATTGACCACCACCACGTCGGCGGCGTCGTAGGACGGCACGATGTCGTAGCCCTCCACGCGCAGCTGGGTGAGGATGCGTTCGGAATCGACGAGCGCCTTCGGACAGCCGAGGCTGACGAAGCCGACCTTGGGGTTCGACAAGGACATGGGAACGGGGGCCTGGGTGAGGTACGGCCTGGGGCCTGAGCCGGCGGATTATAGCGGGACTTGTACGCACCCCCGCCTTCTCCGCATCCCCGTGCGCGCAGGGATCCAGGCACCTTCTTCGTGCCGATCGCGGCCAGGTCCGGAGGACGCCCGACAGCAGAGCGCCGACGCCCGCTGCGTGCGCGGGAACCGATCGCCTCGGCAGTGGGTCTCAAGGCGGCGATAATCCCCTTTCCCCCGTCAGGAGCCACGCCATGGGTCATTGGACCACCCTCGACACCCCGCACGGCCAGGTCAGCGCCTGGCACGCCGCCGCCACGGGAACCTCACGCGGTGGGCTGATCGTGATCCAGGAGATCTTCGGCGCCAACGAACACATCCGCCAGGTCGCCGAGGATTTCGCCGCGCAGGGTTACGCGGTGCTGGCGCCGGCCTTCTTCGATCTGGTCGAGAAGGACTTGCAACTGCCCTACGACGGCGACGGCGTGAAGCGCGGGCTGGAACTGGTCGGCCGGATCGGCGTGGACAAGGCTCTGGACGTGGTCGAGGCGGCCACCAAGGTACTGGCCGCAGCAGCGGAAAGTCCTCACATGGATGCGCGGGGCGTTGCGAGGCACTCGCATCACCGCATCGGCACGGTCGGCTACTGCTGGGGTGGCACGATCGCGCTGCTGTCGGCCACCCGCCTGGGCCTGCCCTCGGTCAGCTACTACGGCGGCCGCAACGTCCAGTTCCTCGACGAGGTGCCGAAAGCGCCGGTGATGTTCCACTTCGGCGAGCGTGACAAGAGCATCCCGCCGGAGGCGGTGCAGGCACATCGCGAGAAACTGCCGCAGATGGAAGTGTTCACCTATCCGGCCGATCACGCCTTCAACCGCAGCGTCGGCCACAACCACGAGCCGGAGAGCGCGCGGCTGGCGCGCGAGCGCACGCTGCGCTTCTTCGCGGAAAACCTGGCATGAGCGGATTCGGACTCGATCCGCGCCTGGCCGCCGACAGCGTGTTCGTCGCCGACGGGCCGCTGTCGCAGGTACGGCTGATGGACGACACCCGCTTCCCGTGGCTGCTGCTGGTGCCGCGCGTGGACGGCGCCAGCGAGTGGATCGACCTGGACGGCGGCCAGCAGCGCCTGCTGCTGGCCGAGATCAACCAGCTTTCGCAGTTGCTACGCGCCGAGCCCGGCGTGACCAAGCTCAACCTCGGCGCGCTCGGCAACATCGTGCGGCAGCTGCACGTTCACCTGGTCGGCCGCCACGAGGGCGATCCGGCATGGCCGGGCCCAGTCTGGGGCAGCGGCCCGGCGCAGCGCTTCGATGCCGAGGCGTTGGCCGCGCGTGCCAGCGCCTGGGCGCAGCGGCTACGATAGGCGCCCTTCCCCAACCGGCATCCGCATGAGATCGAACCTCGTCGCCGCGCTGATCCTGATCGTGGTCGGCCTGTTGTTCCTGGCCAACAACCTGGGCTGGACCCACCTGAGCATCGGCAAACTGATCACCACCTGGTGGCCGGCGATCCTGGTGGCGCTCGGCATCGGCATGCTGTTCGGCAAGGGCAAGTAGCGCAGGATCGCCCCCCGGTACCGGCGATCTCCAACTGAAAAGTTGACTTCCGGCACCTGATCGGGCGGCCCGCACGAGCGCAGCATGGCTGCCGCACCCAACCGAGGACGCCCGCCATGCACCGTCGCCTGATCCCCGCCCTGGTCCTGATCTGCCTGGGCAGCCTGTTCCTGCTGGAGAATCTTGGCCTTGGCGGCTTCGACGTCGGCGACCTGATCCGTACCTGGTGGCCAGTCCTGCCGATCCTGGCCGGCGTCAACCTGCTGCTGCGCCGCCAGGACGGCAACAGCGCGCGCCGCTGAGTCGGCGCGCACAGCCGCCACTCAAGTCCGCGGCAACGTCACTCCCGTCTGGCCCTGGTACTTGCCACCGCGGTCGCGGTACGAGGTCTCGCAGACGTCGTCGGCGTCGGACTGGAAGAACAGCATCTGCGCCACGCCCTCGTTGGCGTAGATGCGCGCCGGCAGCGGCGTGGTGTTGCTGAACTCCAGGGTCACGTGCCCTTCCCAC
>JASGDF010000010.1:0-3877 GCA_047607345.1 Pseudomonas sp.
CCCTGGCAGCGGAGGATGTGACCGAGTTGCGTGCTGTGTTGGCCAACATTGTTGAGCGTTGCAGTCGGCGTACCGGAAGTCACGGTTGAGTTGAGGGGATCGGCGCTATGGCAACGGCTAATGAGCGACTATGGGACGATAGTGCGTTCGTCCCGGTAGGTAAGTCGGCGCCGTTGCCGCAGTCATTGGGAGCGCAGCATTGAACGCCGCGGATACGGTGATGTACTACAGCCCTGAACGTGGTCGGTTCTAGAACCGTGATCGGGTTGGGGTGCCGTCTCGGAACGGGCGTTACGCCCCTGGCCAAATAGGGTGGCGCCCCAACTAGTCAAGGCCGTATAGTTCAGCGGCGAGGCGGTGCCTATCCTGTGCAAGCCCTGAAATAACGGGACAATGGAACGCGGAGGGGCGGGCACCGCCTCATTTACTTGATCATCTCGATCTGATCGAGATGATCATCCATCGGGTTGAAAAAGCAGGCCGGTGGTGCCCCCGAGCAATGCTTCAAGAGGAGTCGGCCTGCACTCGTGACTATACGGTCTCGGCCGGTTGGGTCGCCATCCTATTTAACCACCGGTGTTACAGCAGTGGTTGGGGCCGCGACTAGCGGGAGCGGACCGGGGGTAGATGAAGTACCCCCGGTCCTCCATCCAAGTATTCCACCAGCACGACGCACCCGATGTGGACTGAGCCGTATCAGCTACTCGAATCCTCGCCTGCGAGCTCGATATAGCCGTCCAGCACAGGTGTTTCCGGTGTCGGCAACCCGACTCGTGCCGCATCCTCGCGTTCCTTATCCCGAATTTTTGCGGCTATCGCGGCGATCTCAAGATCAATGTCATCGACGGCGCGCTGCGCCACCACAATCGTGGACGCCGGGTCGCCAGCCGCCGCGCCATGCAGCTTCGACAAATCATTGAGGGCGCGTAAGGCGGCCGCATACAAGGGTGGCCGTTGATGCAATTCAGCTTCACTCAAATCGTCATGATCAGGGCGTAAATGTTTTCCAGCCGTGCCCCGATTATTTCTCGATATTCGGCGGCGGTCTCGGATTCGGTGCGGTCCAGGCATCGGCGGATTGCTCGGGACACTGATGGATGCCCGGAATAGCCGAGGCGTTCGGCTATTTCTTTCAACGACAATCCGTCGCGGCGTAGTTGAACGGCTTCGAGGGCTCTGGCCCGGTCGTTGACTCGGGCTGGCGTGCCCGGTTGCTGTGTGTGCGACATAGGATTCTCGCTCCCTTTTCTGTGGTCGAGGCGGTCGTGGATGTGGTCGGGTAAGACGCCGAGTTCTTCATGCTCGGGCGGGTCATAGTGGTGGCGGGTGCAGGCGCCGGGAACGCCGAGTTGGGGCCGATGGATGAGCCACAATGTTTCGGTGCCGTCACTGTTGACGGCTGTGACAGCCGAGTAGCCGCGTAACCCGTGGGGGTCGAGGACGATTTCAGTGGCGTCGTCGATGAGGAGCCATCCACCGAAGTCGCCGGGTGTGTCTGTCATGCGGTCCGCCTCCTCATGAGTTCGGGGTGCTGCCGGTCGTACCCCTCGCGGTCGCGTATCCGGCGGTTGATAGCCGCCCAATCGGCGGCTTGACTGATTTCGAGTGCCGCGTCTTTCATGGCGCGGCGGCGGGCAGCGAGCGCGTCGAGTTCCGTGTACAAGGCGTCGCGTACCCCGGCGGTCAGCAGCGCCTGGTATTCGTCACGGCTCACGTCGTCGGGGAGCGGTGCCCACATGAGGCGTGCCCGAATATTGAGAGCGTCGGTGTAGGGGAGGTCGGTCATCGGCGGGCCTTGCGGTGTGCTTCGACGCATCGGCGTTCGCTGGTGTGGTAGCCGTCGGCGCGGTCATCGTCATAGACGAGTGGACTGCCGCAGTGCGGGCATAGGGGCGTCTTGCTGACTGTGATTCGACTGCTGATCGTCTCGCTATCGGGGGTTCCCGGTGGGCAGGGAGCAAGCAGGGAGTCATGCACTGCGCTCTGCTCCCTGCCCCCTTCTGCTCCCTGTTTTACCCCCTCTGACCTCACAGGGAGCACAGGGAGCACGTGTACCCCTGCCCGCTCCCTGCTCCCTGCTCTGTGTCGCCTTCGACAACCGTCGAATCGGATACCGTGGGCATCCGCCAGAACCACGGGCCAGGATTCTGTGGACGGTCAGCCACCACGCCGATCCGTTTCTTAGCGCGCTTGATTTGATCCTTGGAGTAGCCGTTAGCGTCGGCGGCTGAATAGACTTCGGTCGCTTTCTGTGGGCTGTCGTCAAGGAATGTTTTCAGCCAGTCGTCAACATCACGGTTGGATTCTCCGGCGTCTCCGGCGAGGTAGTCGCGGGCGTCGGCGGTGGTTTCGCCAAGCCATTCGATAACGCCGATCTCGGTGGGTTCGCCGTCGATCGTGATCGCCTGGGAGCGGATGCGGGCACCCACGGATCGGGTTCTCGGCGACAGGTTGCCCTTGGTGTTGGTGACCACAAGATCGCCACTGTCGGGGTCTTGGGCTACCGATAGGACTGACCGGGCGACCTGGCTCCAGGCGATCGAACCGAGGATCAGCTTGCCGCTGTCAGCACCATCGCGTTTACCGAAATGCACCAACCCCAAGATCACAATGTTGTGGCGGGCAGCGAGTTGGGATAGGGGCTCCAAGTATTGGCGTACTTGCCGATCATCTTTGCCTGACAGGGAAGATGACATGGCGCTGGTTGCTGCATCGAGCACGATGAATGTGACCCGGTAGTCGGCGATCAGCGACTCAAGCTCGGTGAGGTCGTAGGGCAAGATCACCGAGCCGTGTTCGGTGTACTCGGTTTCGACGTCAACGAAGATCACCTTGTCGAGGTCGGCGCCAGCGGCCATCAGGCGAGGTACCACCGTGTGCTCACGAGAATCTTCGCTGTGCAGATAGATGACAAAGTTGCCTGCTCGGGTTTCGCGGGCGGCCCAGTGGACTGCGATGGTCGACTTACCGAGCCCTTCACGCCCGGCGAGCAGACTGAGTGATGCTTGAGGTATCCAATGTGGTTCCCACCAGATGATGCGTTTCGGCTCGACGGCTGATCCGAGGGGGACACGTAGGGGTGGGCAAGGCAAATGGAAAATCAACGACGGCCTGACAGTACGATCCCTCGACCCGAACGAAATGGTGATCCGGGTCTGGAATCCACACCCAGAGAAACGATCCCGCGCAGATGCGCCCGTGCGGGCGATCCTGCCGATCGCCCGCGAACTACGTGCCCTCACCATGTATGTGTCATCGCAAATCGATTCCCGCCTCGCAGGTGCGGGCATGCTGATCCTGCCGCAAGGGATCGAATCCATGCATCGTGCCACCGACGTTGACGGTGGAATTGATGGTGGCGACGACGATTACACATTCGCCGAAGAACTCACCGAATATTTTACCGTCCCCATCCAAGACCGATCGTCGGCGGCGGCAGTGGTGCCTTTCATGGCGACCGTACCGGCCGAACTCGTCGACAAGGTACAGCACATCACGTTCGATTCGGCGTTGGATGCGCAAACCCCCGCCCTGCGCGAGGAAGCGATACGGCGCATCGGTTTAGGCATGGACTCTGACCCATCGGTGCTACTTGGGATTGCGACCAGTAACCACTGGTCTGCTTTCGCGGTGTCCGCCGATGAAATCAAATTCGGTGTGGCACCTATCGCCTCCACTATCTGTCACGCCCTCACCGTTGGTTTGCTACGTCCATTATTGGAGGCCGATGGGGTAGAAGACGCAGCCGACTACCAAGTGTGGTTTGATACCGCCACCCTCGATGTGCACCCGGACCGGTCGTAGAGGGCTTGTGAATCTTTCGACCGGTCCGGGTGCACATCGAGGGTGGCGGTATCAAACCACACTTGGTAGTCGG
>JASGDF010000011.1:0-26851 GCA_047607345.1 Pseudomonas sp.
GGTCGAGTCCGAAAATTCCCGGCACCGGAGCGGACCCGGAGCGGCGCAGCCGCGGAGGGCGCGAGGACCCGGGGCGTGCTTTCTTTTGGTTACTTTTCTTTGCACGAGCAAAGAAAAGTGACTCGCCCGAAAGGGCGAAAGCCTTTGCTTTGGCGAGCATCCAAACAATGCAAGGAAGGCCCGTCGGGACTGATGGCCCGAGGCCGCTTAGGCGCGTGGGCGGCAAAAGCCGTCCGGGCTGCGAAGCCCGCCTTGTCAACGCACGAACGCTCAAGACTTCTGGCAGGGGGAATCCAGACCCGCCAGACCGTAGCATCGGGCGTTCATGCGCGCGTCGCCAGGCCCGCGCAATCCTCTGGTCCGGGAACCCCCGCAATGCCCCTGAACAACACGCTGCTCTCGCACTCCCTGCTCGGCGCCCTCGCCATCGCCGGGCTGCCGGCGCTGGCCGCCGCCCAATCCCCCACCGTCACCGAGGCCGACTACGCGCGCGCCGAACGGATGCTGGGCTACCTGGCCCAGCCGCTGGTCGACCACGCCGTGAGCCGCGTGGACTGGCTCGATGCCGGCCACTTCGCCTACGTCGACCACGATGCCGACGGCGACCGCCTGCTGCGCGTGGATGCCGCGACCGGCAAGGCCACGCCGCTGTTCGACCAGAAGGCGCTCGCCCGATCGCTCGACCGGCTGCTCAATACCGGCGACAAGCCGCTGGAGCCGGCCAAGCTGCCGATCCGCGGCATCAGCCTGGCCGCCGATGGCCGCTACCGCTTCAACGTGCGCGATACCGCAGTGTTCTGCGACGCCAAGGCCAACTGCGCCAAGGTCTACGCCAAGGACAAGCCGGAACCGGGCACGCCGTCGCCGGACCGGCGCTCGGAAGCCTTCGTGCGCGACTGGAACCTGTGGGTACGCGACCTCGCCACCGGCCAGGAGACCCAGCTCACCACCGACGGCACCGAGAACTACGGCTACGCAACCGACAACGCCGGCTGGTCGCACAGCGACAAGGCGATCGTGGCCTGGTCGCCGGATTCGAGCAAAATCGCCACCTACCGCCAGGACCAGCGCAAGGTCGGCGACATGTACCTGGTGAAGACCGTACTCGGCCATCCGCAGCTGGAGGCGTGGAAGTACCCGCTGGCCGGCGACAAGGAGGTGACGATGATCGAGCGCGTGGTCATCGATGTGCCCGCGCGCAGGGTCGTGCGCCTGCAGATGCAGCCCGACCAGCGCCGCTCCACGCTCTGCGACGACCTGGCCTGCGAGCCGGACGGCGTGCTGACCGACGTGAAATGGTCCCGCGACGGCAGCACGTTCGCCTTCGTCTCGGTCTCGCGCGACTACAAGCAGGCCTGGTTCCGCGTCGCCGACGCCACCACCGGCGCGGTGCGCACCGCGTTCGACGAGCGCGTACCCACCTACTACGAAAGCGGCCAGGTAGGCGCCAGCTGGGCTTACCTGCCGGAGAGCCGCGAGGCGATCTGGTTCTCCGAGCGCAGCGGCTGGGGCCAGCTGTACCTGTACGACCTGGACAGCGGCAAGCCCAAGCACGCCATCACCAGCGGCGAGGGCAACGTCACCGAACTGCTGCGGGTGGACCAGGCCACGCGCACCGCCTGGTTCCGTGGCGTCGGCCGCACGCCCGGGCTGGACCCGTATTTCCAGCAGTTGTGGAAGGTCAGCCTGGACGGTGGCGAACCCACCCTGCTCTCGCCCGAGGCCGCCGACCACGTCATCGCCCTGTCGCCGGACGGCGCGCGCTTCGTCGACGTGCATTCGACCAACACCACCGCGCCGGTGGCGCTGCTGCGCGATGCCGCCGACGGCCGCACCCTCGCCACCGTGGCCCAGGCCGACATCGGCCGCCTGCGCGCGATCGGCTGGGTGCCGCCGCAGCCGATCACGGTGAAGGCGCGCGACGGCCACACCGACCTGTACGGCACGCTGTTCAAGCCCTCCAACTTCGACCCGGCCAGGAAATACCCGGTCGTGGTCTACATCTATCCCGGCCCGCAGACCGGCTCGGTGCGCGGACGCGGCTTCCTGGTCGACCACAGCGGCAACCAGGCGCTGGCCGAACTCGGCTTTATAGTCATAGCGATCGACGGCATGGGCACGCCATGGCGCTCCAAGGCCTTCCACGACACCTGGTACGGCGACATGGGCGACAACACCCTGCCCGACCAGGTGACGGGGCTGAAAGAACTGGGCCAGCGCTATCCGTGGATCGATCTGTCGCGGGTCGGCATCTGGGGCCATTCCGGCGGCGGCAACGCCTCGACCACCGCGATGCTGCGCTATCCGGACTTCTTCAAGGTCGCCTGGTCGGAGAGCGGCAACCACGACAACCGCCTGTACGAGGACGCCTGGGGCGAGAAGTACCAGGGCCTGCTGACCACCGGCAAGGACGGCAAGACCAGCTACGACAACCAGTCCAACCCGGCGCTGGCGGACCGGCTCAAGGGCCGGCTGATGCTGGTGCACGGCACGCTCGACGACAACGTGCCGCCGGACCACACCTTGCTGATGGCGCAGGCGCTGATCGAGGCCAACAAGGACTTCGACATGCTGATGCTGCCCAACGCGCGCCACGGCTACGGCGAGGCGTACACGCCCTACGTCACCCGCCGCCGCTGGGACTACTTCGTCGAGCACCTGATGGGCGCGGTGCCGCCCAAAGACTATGCGATGCAGCCAATGCCGAAGAACTGAGCGGCATTGCGGCATCCGTCGGGATACGGCGACGCATCGCCCCGGTACCGTAGAGCGGAGCTTGCTCCGCTCTACGGTACCGGCCTGGATCTCAGGCCAGCATGATGTCCCTGTCCTCGCGCAGCACCGCCGCGAAATCCTTCCCGGCACCGGCCAGCACGTCGCGGCCGGTGAGTTCCCCGAACGACAGCCCGGTCAGCGACTCGATCGCGGCCAGCGGCCGCTGCTGGTGCTCGATGTCGCCGAACACGAACGTCTTGTGCCCGAGGTCGGCGATCGCCCTGGCCTGGGACGCCACGTAGCCGGTGGCGGTCAGCTGCGCGGTCTCGTCGTGCACGAACGCGAGCACCTTCCAGAAGCGCACCGGCACCTGGACCTCGTGGATCACCGGATCGTCGTCGGCGAACACCGGGCCGGTGAACACGCTCACCCGCATGCTGTCGCGCTTGGCGTTGGCCAGGATGTAGTCCTCGATGCGTCCCCACAGCCCGGCGTTGAAGTCCTGCACCTGCGGCGCGGCGTTGGTGACGTGGAAGGTATCGGCGTCGGCGCGCCGCGCAAGGTCCTCCGATCCCCAGTCGGGGTCCTGGCGGCGGGTCATGTGGCCGCGGCTGAAGTAGCCGTCGCGCTCGTCGCCGTAGACACCATCGAGGATCTGGCAGTCCCGCGGGATGCGCGGGTCGTAGCGCCACGCGTTGCTGCGCGCGACCGACTTCGCGGCGGCGCCGTCGATGTTGCAGGCGCTGAAGATCGGCAGGCGCCGCGACCGGGACACCACGGCCGAGAAGTGGATGTAGTCCAGCACCTGGGTCTGCGCGCCCTTCCAGGCGAAGGACACCACGTCGCGCCGCAGCGCCTCGCCCAGCGATGGCAGCGCGACCGGCATGCCCGGGTCGATGAAGGCGGGCAAGTAGCCCTCCCGGTCCTGGTAATCCTCAGGTGTGCCTGCCGCCGTCTGCGGCAGAACCTGCTGCGACGTCAGGCGTGGCGCGAACCTGAAGCGGGGCGCCGAATCCGTCTCGTGCATTACAGCCTCCTTCCAGTTGACCGGTCGGCGCACAGCATAGGTCCGGGCGTCCACGCATCCGCTCCGGTCCCGGATCGCGATCGGACTGGATTCATCTTCGCGCAAGGCCAGCCTTCAGGGCTCGGCTTGTTGCGCGCAGACCAAGCGGCTATTGATAACGACATGACCACCGCGATCCCATCCTCCCCGCTGCGCCCGCGTGCAGCCTTCCGGCTCCCGGCGTCGCTGGCCCTGGCGCTGCTGCTCGGCGCCTGCGCCACCCAGGCGCCGCGCGCGCCCGAACGCACGCCCACCGACGTCAAGGCCGACATCGCGCGCCGCATCCCGCCCAGTGTCGCCGCACGCGAGGGCTGGGCGAACGATGTCTACGTCGCATTGACCTCGCAGCAGCTCGATACCAGCGCCGACAACATCTGCGCGGTGCTGGCGGTGATCGAGCAGGAGTCCACCTACCAGGCCAATCCGCCGGTGCCCGGCCTGGGCGGGATCGCGCACACGGAGATACTCCGGCGCGCCGGCGCGCATCACGTGCCGGCATTCGTCGTGGACGCCGCGCTGAAGCTCAAGTCGCCGAACGGCACCACCTACCGCGACCGCATCGCCAGTGCGCGCACCGAGAAGGACCTCAGCGACACCTTCGAGGATTTCATCGGCAGCGTGCCGCTCGGCCGGACGCTGTTCGGCAGCCTCAATCCGGTGCATACCGCCGGGCCGATGCAGGTGAGCGTGGCCTTTGCGGAAGCACACGCGGACGGCTATCCCTACGCGCCCTCCGGCTCGATCCGCGCCGAAACCTTCTCCCGGCGCGGCGGCGTGTGGTTCGGCACGCGTCATCTGCTGGGCTATCCGGCCCATTACGACACGCCACGCTACCGCTTCGCCGACTTCAACGCGGGCTGGTACGCCAGCCGCAACGCCGCCTTCCAGGCCGCGCTGTCGAAGGCCAGCGGCATCGCGCTCGCACTCGACGGCGACCTGCTGGTGCCCGGCGCCGGCCTGGACGAAGCCGGCGCCACCGAGCGCGCCGCGCGCAGCCTGGGCGGCCGCCTGGGCCTGGACGATCGCGCGATCCGCCAGGCACTGGAAAAAAGCGCTTCGCTCGATTTCGAGCGCACCGACCTGTACCGGCAGGTATTCGCGCTGGCCGAGCGCGATGCCGGCCACCCGCTCGCGCGTGCAGTGCTGCCCGGGATCAAACTGGAAAGCCCCAAGATCACCCGCAACCTCACCACCGCCTGGTTCGCCGAGCGCGTCGAAGGACGCTGGCGGCGCTGCATGGCCCTGTAGGCGTGCGCGCGCTCAGCGGCGCGCGGCGGGCGCCAGCAGCCCGGCGCGGCGGAAGCCGATCTCCAGCGGCACCGTGACCAGCGGCGGCAACGCCGCGAGCAGGCTCAGCAGCCACGCCCACCAGGGCCAGCGCAGGCGCAACGCGGCCAGCACACTGACGCCCAGGTAGAACAGGAACGCCACGCCATGCAGGCGGCCGAACAACCATACGCCGAGCTCGGTGCTCTGGCTGTCGTACTTCAGCCACATGCCGATCAACAGGCCGGCCCAGGTCAGGGCCTCGAAGAACGCGGCGACGGCGAACAGCCGGCCGACAGGCGACAACGGGGAGGAAGACACGCGCCACTCCAGACGGGAAGGAAAGTTGCCGCGACGCGATGGCGGCGGCGACGTCCGCTGGCGGGGCCATCATACAAAAGATCCGAAAGACAGCCGGCGCGACGAGGCATTCCACGCTGCGGCAGACAGCCTGCGCCGGCCGCCGCGCTTCACGACGGCGACGCGGCAGGGCAAGGCCGGACGCACCCCCGGCCTTGCCAGAGGACCGGCTTCAGAACTCCCACACGGTGACGTTGGAAGCACCGCTGGCACCGAAACCCTCGGTGGCCATGATCTGGTAGTCGTGGGTGCCCAGGTCCATGCCGAAACCGTGCCAGGCCTTGACGTGGTTGGCGAAGGTGATGGTGTTGTTGGTACCGGTCGCGCGCTTGGAGGTGCGCACGCTCCAATACTGGTAGAAGGTCGTGGTACCGGCGATGGAAGGCGCGTTCACGCGCTGGGTGCGATAGACGTTGTAGGTGCCGCCGTCACTGTTGAGTGTGCCCATGAAGGTGCCCCCGCCCGGCGGCGTGAAGCCGCCCCAGTTGTCGACCACGTAATACTCGATCAGCGGATTGGTGGTCCAGCCGTACAGGGTCAGGTAGCTGTTCGCACCCGGCTCGAACACGCCGGCGTTGTAGCCGACCCGCCGCGTGCTGCTGCCGGTCGCCCAGCCCTTGCCGGTCACCAGGTTGCGGTTGCCGGCCAGGTCGTAGGTGGTGCTGTAGTGGCCGCCGCTGCCCAGCGTGATGCAGCCCGCGCCGCCATCCTTCCAGAACGAATAGAAATACCCCTCATGCGTGCCGGTCTGGTTGTCACAGATCGTCTGTGCGCCCGCACCCGTGGCCAGGCCCAGGGCGACGACGGCAGGCAATACGCACGTTAGCGCTATCATTTTCGGTGTCACGGACATCATGGCTCCCTCCTCCACTTGTCGGTCGTGTATCAGGAATGCGCCGGCCGGGCCGGTCCGGGCCCGGTTCGGACAGCCTGGATAACAGACACGATGCGCTTTCCAGCGTCAACATCGGCTTGCGGCATCAACGCGTTGACAACGCCGACCTGACGTGGCCGCCAGCAAGTCGGGCGGCATCGCCCGGTGCCACGACGGAACGCACCATCCCGGCGCCCAGCCCGCCTTTGTCACATCGCCGTACCACCATGCAAACGCCGCGCGCTTACCATTGTCGGTCTCGCTCCCGCTGAAGACGCTCATGACCGCTTCCTACCCCGATATCCAGCTCCTGATCGCCAACCAATGGATCGACGCCGCCGCCGGCAGGACCATCGACGTGCGCAATCCCGCCACCGGCCAGGTGATCGGCCGGGTCGCGCATGCCGACAGGGCCGACCTGGACCGGGCGCTGGCCGCGGCGCAGCAGGGTTTCGAGGCCTGGCGCGACGTGCCCGCGCACGAGCGCGCCGCCACCATGCGCCGCGCTGCCGCGCTGCTGCGCGAGCGCGTGGACGCGATCGCCCCGCTGCTGACCCAGGAACAGGGCAAGCCGCTGGCGGAGGCGCGCGTGGAGACCCTGGCCGCCGCCGACATCATCGAGTGGTTCGCCGACGAGGGCCGCCGGGTCTACGGCCGTATCGTGCCTTCGCGCAACCTCGCCGCGCAGTCGCTGGTGATCAAGGAGCCGGTCGGTCCGGTCGCCGCGTTCACCCCATGGAACTTCCCGATCAACCAGGTGGTGCGCAAGCTCGGCGCCGCGCTCGCCGCCGGCTGCTCGTTCCTGGTCAAGGCACCGGAGGAGACCCCGGCCTCGCCGGCCGCGCTGATCCGCGCCTTCGTCGATGCCGGCGTGCCGGCCGGCACGGTCGGGCTGGTGTTCGGCGACCCGGCCGAGATCTCCAGCTACCTGATCGCGCATCCGGTGATCCGCAAGATCACCTTCACCGGCTCCACCGCGGTAGGCAAGCAGCTGGCGGCATTGGCCGGCCAACACATGAAGCGCGCCACGATGGAGCTGGGCGGCCACGCGCCGGTGATCGTCGCCGACGATGCCGACCTGGAACTGGCGGTCAGGGCCGCCGGCGGCGCCAAGTTCCGCAACGCCGGCCAGGTCTGCATCTCGCCGACCCGGTTCCTGGTCCACAACAGCATCAGGCAGGCCTTCACCGAGGCCCTGGTGCGCCACGCGCAGGGGCTCAAGCTCGGCGATGGCCTGGCCGAGGGCACTACGCTCGGCCCGCTCGCCAACGAGCGCCGCGTGGCCGCGGTCGCCGCGCTGGTGGAGGATGCACGTGCCAAGGGCGCCACGGTTGCCACTGGCGGCGAGCGGGTCGGCGACGCCGGCAACTTCTTCGCGCCGACGGTGCTGGCCGACGTGCCGTTGAATGCCTCGGTGTTCAACGACGAGCCGTTCGGGCCGGTCGCCGCGATCCGCGGCTTCGATTCGTTGGAGGAGGCGATCGCCGAGGCCAACCGGCTGCCCTACGGGCTGTCGGCCTATGCCTACACCGGCTCGATCAGGAACGCGCACCTGCTGTCGCGGCGCGTGGAGGCGGGCATGCTGTGGATCAACCAGCCGGCCACGCCGACCCCGGAGATGCCGTTCGGCGGGGTCAAGGATTCCGGCTACGGCTCGGAGGGCGGCCCGGAAGCGGTCGAGGCCTACCTCAACACCAAGTCCGTGACCATCACTGCGGCCTGAGTCCGCGCATCGACACCCGTCGTCCCCGCGAAGATCTTTTCCACAGCCGAATGGCTGGTCTGGCGGGGATCCGGCGACTTCACGCTTGGCTGCGGCAAGGCACTGGATCCCCGCCTACGCGGGGATGACGTTGTTGGGCAACGCTTATTCCCGACCCGCCGACGCCGACACCCCAGGCACCTGGTTGCCCCTGGAATACATGCACTGCGCGTAGGCATTGTCGTACGCCTGCTGGATGCTGTACTGCGTCGTGCCCGGCGCGGAGCTGCCGCTGCTGGCGCCGATCGCGGCGCCGGTGGCGGCACCGGCCACGACCAATCCACCGTCGTGCGGCCCCGGCCCCTGCAGGGCCGCGCCGACCGCCGCGCCCAGCACCGTGCCCAGCACCGCCGAGCCGGCCGCCTTGTTGTTGGCCTGGTCGGTCATTCCCCGCACCGAACCGGCGGCGTACTCGCGGCATGCCGCATCATCGGCCTGGAATGCCTGGAACGGCTGGTTGGGCGCCGGCATCACCCGGACGGTGGGCGCCATCGGCGTGGTCGCGCAGCCCGTCAGCGCCAGCAGAACGCCGCAGACACCCCATGCTCGTGTGTTCATGTATCGCACCTTCTCAGAAGAATCGGATCAAGGAATCGGTTGCCGGACGAAATCGATCGGGCATGTCTGCACTTCGGGGTAATACCCCTGGTCCGGGCAGTAGTAACGGAAGCGAGGCGCGGGGGCGACCGGCGTCGCCGGTGTCGTGTCCACCACCCGAACCCGCGGCGGCGGCGGCGGCGGCGGGTAGATCACCGACGACACCACCGTGGGATAGGGATAGACCGGCTGGTCGTACCAGTACCACATGCCATCGACGATCCACCACCAGCCCCAGCGGCCGTCGTAGTAGTCGTGCCGCCAACCGCCAGCGGCCCACAACGCGCGGTCGTCGGGTCCGAAGCGACGGAAATCGCCGGGGAACGGGTGGTGCGGACCACCTGGACCCTGCCCCGGCGCGTGCCGCCCCGGCCCATCCGCCCACTGCGGCCGGTCCTGGGCCTGCGCCATCGTCGCGACGCCCAGGGCGAGCAGCATCGACGCGTAGAGGAAGACCCTCCGCACAGGGATATGCGGCACGTTTGCGAGAGACTCGCGATGGAAGTTTTTCATGATGGACCGACCCGGAATGCATGACTCTCTGGCGAGGAACAAATATTAGGCGTTGAACCTATCCGCAACTTGAGTCTGAAACCTTTTTCCCGGAGCGAGACAGTAGTCATTCAAATTTCGCCAAACAACGTGACATTTCACGCAAATTATTTTCATTAATGGACACAAATAGATAATCATCGAATCAAATCCAATCTATTTTCCTGGCCAACCGCTGCGCGCAGCGCATCAGTGAGAAGATCGCCGGATACAGCGAACAGAAGATATTGCCCAGGAATCCCCGCGACCTGATCTCAGACAGCCATACGCTCCCGACAGCGGCACCGCCGCGAAGGTCGGCATCGCAAACCAGAATCCCGCGCATGCCGGACGGAAGCGACGTCTTAGCGAAGGCGGCCAGCGTGGCGAGCACGACGACCGACCCGGCCAAACGATCGACGACGCGGCCGCTCACGCCAGGCAGTTTCTCGATGACCGTCGCCACGAATATCCCGGACCCGCGGCGGCGCCAGAGCAGGCATGGACCCCATGCTTACGGTTGCCGTCGTTACCATCCAGCCTGTCGCCCGCTCGATGGACACCACGCGGCGCGGCGCCGGGCAACCACGCATGACGCCACCGGACGGCTCCACCGCCGCTGCTCTAGAATCGGCACTTTGCCCCCGAACGGCCACGACTCATGACCACATCCCCTCCCCTGCTCCGCGGCAGCATCGTTGCCCTCGTCACCCCGATGCACGAGGACGGCAGCGTCGATTACGTCGCGTTGCGGCGACTGGTGGACTGGCATGTCACGGAGGGCACCGACTGCATCGGCGTGGTCGGCACCACCGGCGAGTCGCCCACCGTCGACGTGGAGGAGCACTGCGAAATCATCCGCGTGGCGGTCGAGCAGGCGGCCGGACGGGTGCCAGTGATGGCCGGCTGCGGCGGCAACTCCACCGCCGAGGCGATCGCGCTGGCGCAGTTCGCGCACAAGGTCGGCGCCAGCAGCCAGTTGCAGGTCGTGCCGTACTACAACAAGCCTGGCCAGGAAGGGCAGTACCGCCACTTCCGGGCCATCGCCGAGGCGACCGGCGAGCTGCCGATCGTGCTCTACAACGTCCCCGGCCGCAGCGTCGCCGACCTGCAGCACGCCACCGTGCTGCGGCTGGCGCAGGTACCGGGCATCGTCGGCATCAAGGAGGCCACCGGCAACCTCGAACGCGCGCAATGGTTGATCCGCGAGGTGCCGGAGCACTTCGCGGTGTACTCCGGCGACGATGCCACCGCGGTGACGCTGATACTGCTCGGCGGCCACGGCAACGTCAGTGTCACCGCCAACGTCGCGCCGCGGCTGATGCACGCGCTGTGCGCGGCCGCGCTGCAGGGCGACGTCGCCACCGCCAACCGGATCCAGCAGCAGTTGCTGCCGCTGCACCGCCAGCTGTTCGTCGAGGCCAATCCGATCCCGGTGAAGTGGGCGGTGCAGCGCCTGGGCCTGTGCGGCGGCACCCTGCGCCTGCCGATGACCGAGCTGGAACCCGCGCACCAGGCACTGGTGGAAGCCGCGCTCGGCGAGGCCGGGCTGCTGCCGCGCTGACGGGTTCCAGCATGCCGTGGCGTTGATGGCCGATCTGCCTGCATCAGGCCGGGACCGATCCAATGGGTTCACCGTCCAATCCCCCCCGGGGGGCCGGCTTTACCAGCCAGGCCCCGTCATCAATCACCGAGCAGTCCGCGCGGGAATTGATGACACGCGCTGGCTAGAGCTGGATCCGCGCCACGCTCTCGGCGGCATCCCCGGGCGCGTCCTGGCCGTTCTTGATGCTCACATACAGCACGTTGCGGCGCGTATCCAGGGCAAGGCTGTTCGGGTGCGCCGGCACCGACCAGCGTCCCACCTGGGTGTAGCGCTCGCTGTCGTAGGCGGTCACCGTGCCCGCCTCGCGGTTGCTGACGTACAGCCGCCTGCGCGGCGCGTCCAGCAGCAGCGCCAGCGGACCGGCCTCGGTCGGGATGCTGGCCAACTCCTTGCCGGTGGCCGGATCGATCACCAGCACGCGCTTGCCCGGATGACGGGAGACGAAACCGGGGATGCTCTTGGCCTGGTAGTCGCGGATCAGCTCCAGGCCCTGGTCGGTGACGAACAGCCGCTTGCCGTCCGGGTCCAGCGCCAGGTTCATCGGTTGCTCGGCGCTGACCTTGTAGCGGCGCTCGACCTTGCCGCTGCCGGTACCAACCACGACGATCTCACCCAGCAGGTTGGAGGTGTACACCTGGCGGCCGGCACGATCCAGGGTCAGCCCCGGCGCCTTGGCCTTGCCCAGTCCGGCAATGGTGTCCACGAGCTTGAGCGAGCGCGTATCGACCACGAACAGCACGCTGCCCTCGCCGGAATGGCCGGTGACGTAGAGGCGGTGATTCGCCGGATCGACCACCAGCTCGCGCAGGTCGTGGGTGTAGCCGGCCTTGCCGTCCTTGCCGACCACCTTGTCCATCAGCTGCACCGTGCCGATCGCCTTGTTGGCGGCGATGTCGACCACCGTGACCGAGGTGTCGACGGTGTTGCCGACGTACAGCCGGGCGCTGGCGTCGTCCAGCACCACGCCGAACGCCTTGCGCTCCAGCGCGATGCGCGCCTGCACCGCCAGCGTGGCCGGGTCCAGCCGCAGCACCTGGGACGGCCCTGCGTCCTCGCCGAAGCCGCCGGAGGAGGCGACGAACAGCGCATCCTGGGTCGGGCTGTAGGCCAGCTCGTACAGGCCGCGGGCGATCGGCTGGCGCTGCACGGCGGCAGCAGCGGCGGCGCTCGCCGGCGCTTCAACGGCGAACGCGGCGACCGGGACGATGGCGAGACAGAACCCCAGCGAGAACGCGGGGATACGGGCGAGGGAACGCTTCATGCGAGCTCCTTGATCGGCACGGGAAGGTGTCCTGGCTCGCGGGGCCGTCGATCGACGGCCGGCCCGTGCGCGTCCGGCGCAGGGCGGGGCTGGCTTGCGTTGGGACTGCGGAAGTCCCGATTCTGGCACAGCGCGGCGCGCTACCGGCCTCACGCGATGAATCCCCCCGGCCGGCGCACCGCGCAGCTGGCCGGCGGGTTCACCAGACCAGGTCGTCGGGCACCTTGAACCGCTCCTGGTCGTAGTAGTCGTCGCCACTGCCGGCGGCGGCCGGAACGCTCCCATGATCGACCAGGATCGCGCCGGCATCGCGCTCGCGGATCTTCTCCGCCGCCGCGCGCGGCACCAGCTCCACGCCGTCGTCGTGCCGCACGATCACCAGCGCGCCGCTGGCCAGCTGGGCGCGCTGCAGCTTGTCGACCAACAGCGTGCGGATCGCACTGCCGTCTTCGAAGCGATATTCCAGCTCGCCGCTGCGCTTGACCCGCTGGGTCTCGACGATCTGGCGCACCTGCGCCTGCTGCTCGCGCAGGCGCGCCTGCGCGTTGCGCTCGGCGGCCAGCGCGCGGTCACGCTCGGCGCGCTCGGCCTGCAGACGCGCGGCATCGATCCGGTCGGTCTCGGCGGTGGCCGGCGCGCCCTTGCCGTGGCGCGCCCTGGCCTGCTCGCGCGCGATCTGGTCGACCTTGCCCTTCTTGACCAGGCCGGCCTTGAGCAACTGTTCCTGAAGCGGATTGCGGATGGCCATGGCAGGCGTGGCGGAAGCATCGGGGGTCGGCAGGTTAGGACCAAACCCGCTCAGCGTCGAGCCTGCCGCAACCGGGTGGCGGCGATGATGCGCAACCGCTGCGGCCATCACTTCATGACCTCATGCCATTTGGGAGGCCGGTTGCGCGATGCAATCCTGAGCAATCGGTGCGTTCCAAGCCGATGCTCCTCGACGCATTTCCTCCAAACCAAAGGTTCCCTCATGCATCCGCACTCCGCCAGCGGGCGTGCTCCCGGCCGCCGCTGGGCCATTGCCGGCATCTGGCTGCTCGCTGTCGCAACCGTGCCATGCGCGGCTCTGGCCGACGCCCCCACGGCCGCCGGCAGCAGCGTCCCGGCCAGCACCACCCCGCGCCGCGGCAACATCGACGATACCCGTGGCTACGCGCCCACCCATCACCCGGTGCGGACCACCGGAGGCCTGGTGGTCAGCCAGAGCCGGCCAGCATCGGAAGTGGGCGCGGCGATCCTGCGCAAGGGCGGCAACGCGATCGACGCGGCGGTCGCGGTGGGCCTGGCCGAGGCCGTCACGCTGCCGCGCGCCGGCAATCTGGGCGGCGGCGGCTACATGGTCATCTACCTGGCCGGGCAGCAGCGCACGACATCCTTCGACTACTACGGCTCGGCGCCCGCCGCGACCACGCCCACCTTGCTGCTCGGCGGACCCGCGCCCACCTTGGCGCTCGGCGGGGACGGCAGACCCCAGAGCGGCGCATCGGTGTCCTGGAAGGGGGTGGCGGTGCCGGGCACGGTGGCCGCCTTCTACGACGCGCAGCGCAAGTATGGAAGGCTGCCATGGAAGCAGGTGGTGCAGCCGGCCATCGAGCTGGCCGAGAATGGCGTGCGCCTGTCCGACGACGAAGCGATGATCCTGGCCTGGGCCAGGCCCACGCTGATCCGCAACGAGCAGACGCGCCGGCAGTTCTACAAGCCCGACGGCAGCGACTACCACGCTGGCGAGGTACTGCGCCAGCCGGACCTGGCGTGGTCGCTGCGGCAGATCGCACGCGATGGCGCCGATGCGTTCTACAAGGGCGAGATCGCCCGCCGCATCGTCGCGGCCAGCCGCGCCAACGGCGGCATCCTCGAAGCGGCGGACCTGGCCGGCTACCGCGCGCGCGAGCTCGAGCCGGTGCGTTCTAGCTACCGCGGCGTGGAGCTGGCGCTGCCCGCCTCGCCCGCGTCAGGGCCGACCCTGGCCGAGATCCTCAACATTCTGGAGCACTTCCCGTTGCAGGACTACGGGCAGGGCAGCGCCCGCAGCCTGCACCTGATCGCCGAGGCGGTGCGACTGGCCGAGGCCGACCGCAACGCCTTCGCCGGCGGAGCGCCGCAGGTGCAGACCCCCGACCAGCAGCTCGCCGACAAGCGCTATGCGCGCACGCGCGCGGCGCTGATCTCGCCAGACCGCACACTGCCGTCCGACGCGGTCAAGGCCGGCGATCCGTTCGCCGCGCATGGTCCGGATACCACTCATTACTCGGTGGTCGACGCCGAGGGCAACGCAGTCAGCAATACCTACACCCTGAGCTACAACTTCGGTGCCGCGGTGATCGCCCCCGGCACCGGCATCCTGCTGAACAATTCACTGGGCAACTTCAATTGGGGCGGCCCGGCCGACTCGCCCAACGCGCCGGCGCCCGGCAAGCGGCTGCTGTCGACGATCACCCCGTTCATCGCGTTCAAGGACGGCAAGCCCTGGATCGTCGCCGGCACTCCCGGCGGCGGCTCGATCATCTCCGCGCTCGCCCAGTTCCTGGTCAACACCATCGACTTCCGGCTCAACATCGCCGAGGCCAGCGCGCGCCCGCGCATCAATGCCGCGCGCGACGGGCTGATCTCCTACGAGGAATCGCTGTCGCCGGACACCCTGGACCTGCTCGAAAAGCTCGGCCACAAGGTCGAGCCGTTCATCACCCAGACCAGCATCCAGGCGATCGAGCTCGGCCCGGACGGCTCGGCCTACGGTTCGGCCGATACGCGCCGGCCCGACTCGGCCGCGATCGGCGTGCAAGGCTACAACTGACTCAGCCACCGGGGCCTGCCGCCGATGATCGCGGCGGCCGGCCCCGGGGCGGTTAGAAGTTCCTGCGGATGCTCGCGTACCAGTAGCGCCCGTAGGCCTCGTAGAGCGAGCCGAGATAGCCCGACGCGGTGGCCGCCAGCGGCGGATCGCGGTCGGTGAGGTTGCGCACGCCCAGGCGCACGCGCGTGGCCTTGGCGCGGTCGCGGCCGAACTCGTACTGCGCATAGAGATTGCCTGTGGTCTGCGAGGCGATCTTCCAGGGCTCGCCGCTGGCATCGATCAGGTCGGTATCGTCCACCGCGTCGATGTACTGCACGAACGCGCCGATGCTCAGCCGCTCGCCGCGCCAGGTGAGCGAGCCGGACCACTTCCATTGCGGATGCCCATCCTGCCCGATCAGGTCGCCGCCGCCGCTGATGGCGACCCCCGCATTGATCAGGCCGGCGTCGCGCGCGGCGATCAGCGCGGCGATCTCCGGCGAAGGCTCGCGGTAGAACTCCAGCAGCCGGGTACCGCTGAGGTCGACCGAGAAGCGGCCGAAGCGCTCGGTCGGCTTGTCCCACGACAGGCCGAAATCCAGCCCGCGCACGGTCTGCGGTTGCAGGTTGACGTACTGGTCCTTCACGTAGATCACCGCGCCCACCGGCGCCAGGCCGGTGCCGGCGACGGCGGCGATGTCGTCGGCGGTCGGTTCGGCGCGGATCACGTTGGGATTGCTGCTGCCCTGGGTGCGCAGCAGGTAATCCAGGATCAGCGCGTTGCCTTCGCCGAACAGCCCGATGATGCCGGTCTGCTTGACCGCCCAGTAGTCCACACTCAGGCTCAGGCGGCCGAAGCGGTCCGAACCGAATGCCGGCTCCCATACCAGCCCCCCGGTCCACGACTCGGACTGCTCCGGATCCAGGTCCGGATTACCCGAACGCTGCGCGGTCGCCACCCCGCTGCGCGAGCAGCCGGAGAACGCGGCGATCCGGCCGGCCCGCAGGTCCGCCTCGCACAGCACCCAGTCGGTGCGGGTGTTGCCGCGCGTGACCAGGGTGGCATTGACCTGTTCGAGATTGGGCGCACGGAATCCTTGCGACCACGAGCCACGCAGCCGCAAGCCCTCGAACAGCTCCCAGGCCAGCGCGACCTTGGGCTTGGCGACGTTGCCGAAATCGCTGTAGCGCTCGAAGCGGCCGGCCAGTTGCAGGTCCAGCGAGCGCACCAGCGGCACTTGCATCGCCGGCGACACCAGCGGCGCGGCCAGCTCGACGTAGGCCGACCAGACGTTGCGCGCGCCCTCGGTATCCGGAGTCGGGCTGACCCCGAACAGGTCACTGGTCTGGAGCTGTCCGGTGACCGCGTCGGTGAAGTTGATGCTGCCGTCCACCCGCGGGTCGCGATCGTCGAGCTGGGTCTCGCGCCGGAACTCTATCCCCGCCGCCGCGCCGACGTCGCCGCCCGGCAACCGGATCAGGTCCGAGCGCGTCAGCTTGAAGTCGGCCAGCGCCAGCGTGGTCTTGCTGCGCCGCGTGGACAGCACGCGGATCGCATCGAGCGCGGCCTGGCTGCTCGGCGTGGCATCAGTGCCGGAAGGATTGGCCAGGTCGCCGCCGTTGAACGGGTTGTAGGCGTCGGGGGTCGCCAGCGCCAGCTGCTGCTGGAGCAGGGTCGAGCTGATTCCGTCCTGGCGGTCGATCACCTCCGCCTCCGAATAGAGCAAGGCGCTGTCCCAGTCCCAGCCGGCCCAGTGGCCGCGCAGCCCGCCGAGCAGCCGGCTCTGGGTGTTCTCCACCTTCACCAGGGTCGGACCCAGGTCCATGAAGCGGTAGTTGGTCAACGTGACCGGCAGGCCCGCGTCCGGGATGTCCAGGCCGGAAAGGCGGTTCGGATTGAGCGAGCCATCGGGCAGGTAGAGCGCGCCGAACGGATTCCAGTAGTTGCTCGCCGGGATGGTGACCTTGGTCGAGCCGATGGTGAACACCGGGTTCTGCACGCTGCGTGTCTTGGCACCGTAGTAGCCCAGTTCGCCGTAGGCTTCCAGCGTATCGCCGATCGCGTACCTGCCGGTCAGGAACAGGTTGCGGCGGCGCAGCTCCGGCAGCAGCGAGAGCCGGTAGGCCGATGCGTCGTAGCGCAGGTTGCGGTCCACGCCGCCGGTGGCGCGGGTGCCATCGTCGATGCACAACCCCTCGCCGAGCGAGGCCAGGCAGCCGGCATTGGTTTCGGGCTGGATATGGAAGCTGCCCGAAGCGCTGGTCAGGGCCACGCCGTCGCGGCTCACCGCGCCGAACGAGGACGGTGTGGCCAGGTCGGCCCAGGCGCTGAGCGTGCTGCGCAGGTCCAGACTGGTCGCACCGGCGAAACGCGTGTTCTCGAACAGCGCGCGCTTGTCCGACGAGGCGGCATAGTCCAGGTCGGCCGCCGGCAGGTCCGAGCGACGGGTCTGGTTGAAGAACACCGACAGGTTGCCGCGGCCCTCGTCGAAGTCCCAGCCGTAGGCACCGCTGACGTCGTGCTGGCGCAGGCTGGTGCCCTCGGCCGCGCCGAAGCGATATTCCAGCCAGCCGCCGAGCAGGTTGTTCTGCAGCACGTTGTTGACCACGCCGCCGACCGCATCGGAACCATAGATCGCCGAGGCGCCGTCGCGCAGCACCTCGACCCGCTCGACCCCGGCGACCGGGATCGCGTTGGCGTTGTAGGTCAGCACCGGCACCAGGTTGTCGTCGGCCTGGCTGCCCGGATGCACGACCGTGCGGCGGCCATTGAGCAGCATCAGCGTATTGCCCACGCCCAGCCCGCGCAGGTCGACCGAGCCGACATCGCCACGGGCGAAGTTGCTGCTCGTCGCCCCGTTGGTCGGATTGAACGAGACATCGCCCATCTGCGGGATGGTCCGGTACAGCTCGTCGCCGCTCGACGCGCCGGTGGCATCGAGCTGCGCGCGATCCAGCTGGGTCACCTGCAACGCGGCGGCGGCGGCCTCGCCAGCGATCTGGCTGCCGACGACGGTGACCTTGTCGAGCGTGCGTGGCGCGCTGTTCTCACTCTCATCGTCCTGGGCAGCGGCGGAAGGGGAGATCAGGCAGGCGGTGACGGCCACACTCAACAGGCCACGCCTGAAGCGCGGCCCTGGAATAAATTTCATGAAATGACAATCCGTGGCTTTATTGAAAATGTTGTGAAACACAACGACACGAAATATTAACGACCAGATCCGGCCACGATCGTCCGCGACTCATATCCGACAGCCATGTGTTTATGCGCTCAACGTCCTTGCACACCGCCACGAAGAAGTCATGCCCTTGCGGCAATGACGGACGCAGGCCGACCTGTCCGGAAACAGTCCGAGAGCGGCTGACAACACCGAGTCGTCGTCCCCGCGCAGGCGGGCACCCCGCGACTTGCACCTTGGCTGCGGCAAGGCACGGGAGCGACGATCAGGCTTTCCCCGGACAGTAGTGCGCCTGCGCGGGGATGACGCACTTTGTTTGCTCCCTAAAGATCGTCGATGCCGTACCCGCTCGATTCGCCCTGACGGCGCACCCGGCGCAGCAGGCC
This sequence comes from Pseudomonas sp., assembly GCA_047607345.1. Classification (GTDB taxonomy): domain Bacteria; phylum Pseudomonadota; class Gammaproteobacteria; order Xanthomonadales; family Xanthomonadaceae; genus Pseudomonas_S. The sequence continues at coordinate 18,376 of JASGDF010000011.1, forward strand.
ACGGCTGTGCGGGTCCAGCCCGTGCACACGCACGCGCACGTCGTGGTGACGCAGCCGCGTGACCACCGCGTCCAGCGCGGCCACCGCGGTGATGTCCCAGAACCGGGCCTGTTCCAGCGCGATCTCGACCTGCCGGCCCGACAGCCCGGTCGGATCGAACGCATCCAGGAACGCATCGGCCGAGGCGAAGAACACCTGGCCACCGACCCGATACACGCGCACCCCATCGGCACGCTCCTCCTGCACCACCTGCAGCAGCCGCGCGACCTTCACGCTGAAGAACACCCCGCTGCACAGCACGCCGACCACCACGCCCGCGGCCAGGTTGTGGGTCGCCAGCGTCACCGCCACGGTGGCGAGCATCACCGTGCTGGACAGCCGCGGATGCCGCGCCAGCGTGCGCAGGCTGCGCCAATCGAAGGTCTCGATGCTGACCATCAGCATGATCGCCACCAGCGCCACCACCGGCACCTGCGCCACCCAGGGCTTGAGCAGCACCATCAGCACCAGCAGCAATACCCCGGCGAACAGCGTGGACAGCCGTCCGCGCCCACCGTACTTCGCATTGCTCACGGTCTGCCCGATCATCCCGCAGCCGGCGATGCCACCGAACAGGCTGGCGGCGATGTTGGCCAAGCCCAGTCCGACCGCCTCGCGGTTCTTCGGGCTGGGCGTGTCGGTCAGCTCATCGAGCACGCGCGCGGTCATCAGCGATTCGAGCAGTCCGACCATCGCGATCGCCAGCGCCGGCAGCGCGATGATTCGCAATGTTTCCCACTGCCACGGCAGCTGCGGCAAACCCAGCCAGTGCGGCAGCGCCTCGGGCAGGCGCCCGAGGTCGGACACCGTCTGCAGCGGCAGCCCCAGCGCGACGGCCAGCCCCGACAGCACCCCGATGCAGATCAGTGGCGAGGGAACCGCCCGGGCACCGCGCAGCGGCAATCGCGGCACGCCGTAGATGATCGCCAACCCCAGGCCGAGCATCGCCCAGCTCGCCACGCTGGCACCTTCCAGGTGCGGCAGCTGCGCGGCAAAGATCAGGATCGCCAGCGCATTGACGAAGCCGGTACGCACCGAGCTGCTGACGAAGCGCATCAGCACACCCAGCCGCAGCGTGCCGAACAGCAGCTGCATCAGCCCGGCCAGCACGCCGGCCGCGAACAGATAGGCCAGCCCGTGCTGGGCCACCAGCGGCGCGGCCACCAGCGCCACCGATCCGGCGGCCGCGGTGATCATCGCCGGCCGCCCGCCGAACAGCGCGATCACCACGCTGAGCACGAACGAGGCATACAGCCCGACCTGCGGATCCACCCCGGCCACGAACGAGAACGCAATGACCTCGGGAATCAGCGCGAACGTCGCCACGGAGCCGGCCAGCAGTTCGCGCAGCGGGTGGACGCGCCACTGCGCAAGTTCGGATCGGAGCAAGGACACGGGCAGATACCGGAAGCAGCCGTCCGCGCGACGCGCACGGCCAGGGGCCGGCATTATACGGACGGCTCCGGGCAGCCTCTGAACGAGCCAGCCGTGGCCGACTGGCCAGGGGCGTGGGCGGCAGGCCCCATCCGCGCGGCATGCACTGGGGGAACCCGGCGTTGCCCAGGCCTGCCAGCCCGGCATGCAGGCCCTCCTGGAGAACGGGGACTGGCCTCGGTGAGGCAGCCCCTGGCCGGCCGCGGGCTCGAATGAGCGCGTGCCGGAAACGCGGTCACGGCCGGGAAAAAACGGCGCGCGATAGGCATCTTCCAACCGATGGCCGATACTCGTCCTGGCCATCCCGGCGTTCAAGCGAGTTGTCAGGCTTCATGATCACACTGGAAACGTTGCAGTCGTTCTTCTCCGACACCCGGCAGAAAAATACGTCCACGTCCCAGCCCTGGAGCATCGACGAAGTCTGCCGCTGGTCCTATTTCTTCGTGGACGAGGATCGCGAGCGGCTGGTACCGGTCGCCCGCCACCTGGAATCGCTGGGCTACGCGTTCATCGGCATCGTTGATCCGGACGATGCCGATGAAGACCCGTTCTTCTATCTCCAGCTCGACAGGATCGAACTGCATACCCCCGCTTCGCTGCATGCGCGGGTGCTGGAGCTGTACGGGATCGCCGAGCAATTCGGGATCGCCGACTACGACGGCATGAACGTGGGCCCGGCCTGACGGCCCCGGCGCCAGCAGGTCGGCCGCGTTCTGGACGACGCTGGTAGCCTGCGATATCTCCGGCTACCGCATGCCGGCGTCCCGATTGCCCCGCTGCCCATCCTCTGGTCACGCCGCCGCTGGTTTGGAGCCGTTGCACGGCAATGCCACATGACCGTTCCCCATCATGGCAATGGGACACTCCACCGCCGAGGGCGTGACGGGAATGCGCGACAGCCATCGGCAACTGTTCATGGCTTGGCTTCAACGACATCGTGAACCGATCGGGAATGAACATATAACCGTCGAGCATTCGCGATTCCCCTGAACGCTGCGTAGGGTGGGTCGGATGTCCGGCATAGCCCCACCCGATGACCCTGCGCGCATCCGCTGGAGCCGTGGGGTGGCCGTATGCCTGTCCGAAGCGCCACCGAGGGCAGTAGCGGCCCCGGCCCGACCGACAGCCAGGGCGGTTCAATCGCTCTCGTCGTGACGCGTTGCCGTGCCGGCGCCGTTCCGCATCCACTCCATGTGATGGTCGGCCCCGGCGCGGTGATGTTGTTCCATCCTCCGACCGGTGATCCAGATATGCATCCGCGCGCCGCCAATACCCTCCCCGCGAAGGCCCGTCGTGCCATTACCGGATGGTTGTTCCTTCTCGCCCTGCTGATCGTGCCGGCCGCTGTCCACGCCGAGCGGCGCGATGCCGGCGAAGTCCTGTGGGATAGCTATGGCGTCCCCCATGTGTATGCGAAGTCCGAGGCCGGCGCGTTCTACGGCTTCGGCTGGGCGCAGGTGAGGAGCCACGGCGACATCGTGCTGCGGCTGTATGGCGAGGCGCGCGGCCGCGCCGCCGAGTACTGGGGCGCCGAGTACGCCGACAGCGACCGCTGGATGGCCGCCAACGACGTCTACACCCGTGCGCGCCGCTGGTATGCGGCGCAGACACCCGGATTCAAGGCCGACCTCGATGCGTTCGCGCGCGGCATGACCGATGCCGCGCGCCGCCATCCGCAGGACATCGATCCGGAACTGCTGCGGGTGTTGCCGATCACCGGCGTGGACGTCGTCGCGCATGCGCACCGGCTGATGAACTACGTCTACATCGCCAGCCAGGCCAAGGTGCTCGGGGACCCGCCGCCGGACAGCAAGGCACGCGATGGCTCCAACGCCTGGGCGGTGATGCCCTCGCGCACCCGCGATGGCCACGCGCTGCTGCTGGCCAATCCGCACCTGCCATGGGCGCCGGGCTTCTTCACCTATTACGAGGCCCATCTCAACGCCCCCGGCATCGACGTCTACGGCGCCACCCAGATCGGCCTGCCGGTGATCCGGTTTGCGTTCAATCCCGACCTGGGCTTCACCAACACGGTCAACACCCTACTGGGGGCGACGGTGTACCAGCTGAAGCTGTCCGGCGACGGCTATCTGTTCGACGGCCAGCGACGCGACTTCACGGTCGAGCACAAGCGCATCCGCGTGCGCCAGGCCGACGGGACGCTGAAGGACGAGGACTTCGACGTCCGCCACAGCGTGCATGGGCCGGTGTTCACCCGCCATGACGGCACCACGGTGGCGCTGCGGGTGGCCGGCCTGGACCGGCCGGGCATGCTCCAGCAGTACTGGGACATGGGCACGGCGCGCAACTTCGAGCAGTTCCAGCAGGCCGTGCGCCGCGTGCAGATACCGATGTTCAACATCGTCTACGCCGATCGCCAGGGCAACATCATGTTCCTGGACAACGGCATCCTGCCCCGGCACGCGTCGGGCGACCTGAAGTTCTGGAGCGGGCTGGTACCCGGCGACAGCTCGGCCACGCTGTGGGACGAGAAGGACATCCACAGCTACGAGGAGCTACCCAAGGTGATCAATCCCCCTGGCGGCTTCGTGCAGAACACCAATGACCCGCCGTGGGTCTCGACCTGGCCGCGGACGCTGGATCCCAAGGATTTCCCGGACTATGTCGCGCCGCAGGGACCGATGTCGCTGCGCGCGCAGACCTCGGTGCTGTCGCTGGCCGGCGATCGCCGGCTGTCGTTCGAGGATTTCCAGGCGCTGAAGAAGTCGACGCATTCGCTGGCCGCCGAGCGGTTGGTGCCCGCGCTGCTGGCCCTGGCCAAGGACGATCCGGATCCGGAGATCCGCGAGGCGGCGGCGGTGCTTGGCCAGTGGGATCGCGCTTTCGATGCGTCGAGCCGTGGCGCGCTGCTGTTCGAGGAGTGGGCGCACCTGTTCACCGGCGACTACAAATACGTCTCGCAAGCGGCCTACGCGGTGCCGTGGACGCTGCAGGATCCGCTGGCCACGCCGAGCGGCATCAAGGATCCGCAAAAAGCCCTGGCCCAGCTAAAAGAGGCCGTGGCGATGACGCGCAAGCTGTACGGCAGCATCGATCGGGCCTACGGCGAGGTTTCGCGCTTCCACATCGGCGAGGTCAACCTGCCCGGGCGCGGCGGTTTCGGCAACCTCGGCGTGTTCGACGTCATCACCTGGGACCCGATCAAGAATGGAGAGCGCCTGCCACAGCACGGCGAAACCTGGGTCTCCCTGGTCGAATTCGGCACCCCGCTGCGCGCCCGGGGCCTGATGAGCTACGGCAACGCCACGCGCGCGGGCAGCCCCCACAACAGCGACCAGCTGCAGCTCTTGTCGAACGGTGAATTCCGCGACCTGTGGACCACGCGCGAACAGGTCGAGCAACACCTCGAATCCAGGGACAGCTTCTGAAGCAAGTGCATGGATCGCACACCCAGGCTCCACTGCGTTCGCGCAGCGCGGTGGAGCAAGCCTGTATCTCCTGCCATGGCGGGTTTCGCCCGCCGCCCGATCGTCATCAACGAGGCTCCAATCCGCCATGAAGCATTCCGCCCTGACTTTCCGTCGCGACAGGCATACGCTGAGCTGCGCGCTGCTGGTCGCCCTGTCATGCACCCATGCCGCCATTCCGGTCGCCATGGCACAGCAGACCGAGGAGGAAACCAAGCGCGATGCGAAACAGCCCGCCACCAAGACCCTCGAATCGGTCAACGTACGCTCCACCGCCAATTCGGCGGTCGTGAGCCAAGGCGCACTGGGTGACCTGTCCAACCTCAAGACGCCGCTGTCGACGGTCGAGGCCAACGCAACCGACGTGGCCGATATCCAGCCGACCACGGTCTACCAATTGTTCGAGCGCGACGCCAGCATCAGCCGGCAGCGTGGCGGCGACTTCAATGCCTGGTCCGGATACCTGACCATCCGCGGCGTGGCGGTGGATTCGACCGCCGGCAGCACCAAGCTCAACGGCCTGCCGACGATGCTGTTCGGCGTGAACCTGCCGACCGAGATGATGGACTCGGTCAAGATCCTCAAGGGCGCCTCGGGCTTCCTGTACGGCTTCGCCGCACCGGGCGGCATCATCGACTACGTCACCAAGAAGCCGCCGGAAAGCCTGTTGCTGAGCGCCGACGTCGGCTATCGCTCCAACAACATCTGGCAGGAGCATGTGGACGTCGGCAACCGCAGCAGCGGGCCGCACCAGTTCGGCTACCGTTTCAACATTTCGCACCAGGAAGGCACCAGCAACCGCGGCACCGGGGTCAACCGCAATGCCGCGGCCCTGTCGCTGGACAGCTACATCACCCCCAACCTGCGCTGGACCATGGATGCGATCTACCAGCGATCCAGGCTGGAGCGCGACGTTCCGATGTTCTTCCTGAACAAGTACACGGAATCGAAGCTGCCGCGCCTGACCTCCAGCATCACCAACCCGCAGTCGAAGGACGCGCACAGCGACAACAAGTTCTGGGAAGTGAACACCGGCCTGTTCTGGCAGATATCGCCCGACTGGAGCCTGCGCACCGACGTGGCCAAGAGCCGCACCGAGACGCTCTACACCCGCGACTACATCTACCTGATCGACCGTACCGGCCTGTACCAGGACGCCACCTACGATGGCCTGCAGATCTACGAGTACAAGATGGCGCGCGCCATGCTGGAAGGGAAGTTCTCGATCGGGCCGACCCGGCATGACCTCATCGTCGGCGCCAGCTACCAGACCAGCGATGCCCAGCGTGGCTACAGCGAGCTCAAGCAGGGATACGTCAGCCGTGGCTACCGCAACCTGTACAACTACCAGCCGCTGTCGTACACCGCCAACTACTGGGACTCCCAGCACGCCTATCCGTACAGCGGGGACAAGCAGAACGCGATATTCGCCAGCGACACGATCGATTTCGGCGCGCGCTGGTCGGCCATCGTCGGCGCGCGCTATACGCATTACTCACAGTATTCGTACTCGAGTTACGTGATGACCAATGGCGACAGCGGGGTCTTCACCGCGACGAAAACCCCGTACGACGCCTACTCCGTCTCGCCGATGTACGCGCTGATGTTCAAGCCAAGTGATTGGGCGACGGTCTACGCCAGCTACGTCGAGGCACTGGAACCGGGTTCCACGGTGGGGGCCACCTACGCCAACTATGGCGAGCAGCTCAATCCGATCACCAGCAAACAATACGAGGTCGGATTCAAGCTGGAGAAGGGGCTGATCAACGCGGCGGTGGCGCTGTTCCGGCTGGATCGCGGCACCGGCTACGCCAATTCGAACAACGTCTATGTCCAGGACGGCATCAGCCGCTACCAGGGCGTGGACGCCAACGCCGACTGGCGCGTGCATCCGAGCGTGAAGCTGTCCGCGTCGATCGTGTACCTGGACAAGGCCAACGCCTACAACATCGCCGACGATTTCCTCAGGGGCAAGCGCGTGGCCGGCTCCTTCCACAGCAGCGGCGCGATCGGCGTCGACTACAGCCCGCAATGGCTGCCCGGCGCCTCGACGGACTTCAGCGCGCGCTTCACCGGCAAGACGGTGAACTACCAGAACACCACCTACGACACCACCATCACCGCTCCCGGCTACACGCTGTACAGCCTGGGCTTCAAGTACGTGGTACCCCACGGCGCGCACCAGCTGACCTACCGCTTCGGCGTCAACAACCTGACCGACAAGGTCTACTGGATCGGCGCTTCCGGCGGATATACGTTCATGGGCGACCCGCGCAGCTTCTACGCCAACGTCCGTTTCGATTATTGACCATCCGCTCGACCCCATTCCGAAACTTCCGAGGAGAAGATTTCCATGATGAAGAAAATCGCGATTCCCGTGCTGCTGGCCTCGCTCGCGTTCTCGTTCCAGGCGTTGGCGAAGGATCCGCTGGATGGCGTCTGGCGCCTGGACAACGTCAAGTCCTACTGGACCGACGGCAAGATGCCCAAGGGCATGAGCCTGACGATCCGGGTGAATTTCGAGTCGGGAACCCTGGACTACTACTCGATCAACGACACCTTGCCGGACAAGAAGTCGGAATTGCGCTACCACATCCCGATCGACGGCAAGTCGCATCCCTTGCCGGATCATGGCCCGGACGATCGCTACAACGCGGTCGCGGTGAGCCGCATGGGACCGCGGGAATTTCAGTTCCTCAAGCTGAAGGGCGACGACGTGGTGGTCGGCGAGTTCTGGGAATACTCACAGGACGGCAAGCATCTAGTGCGCAAGGGCGTGGGCAAGTCCGTGGAAGGCAAGTCCAAGGGGTTCGTCGAATACTTCGACCATACCGACCGGAAACTCTGAGACGCGGGAAAGAGGGGTCAGAGATAAGTTTTGGCGTCCATAGGAAAGTGCACTCTGACCCCTGTTTCACTGCAGTTCAAGGCCGGCCCTTCGGCAGAAACATTCCCGGCGCATCCAGCCCACGGCGGCATCAATGCAACCGCACACGTTCTCCAGGCTGGGCCACCCGCTCCACCGCATAGACTGCCCGCTCCTCTCGCACACTATCGGGCTTCGGGTCGTGCAGCGGCTGGCGCTCGATCTGCGCCAGCAGTTCCCGCACCTCGTTCACTGCATCGCGGATCGTGTCACCTGCCTCAGGCAGCACCTGCCCGGCACGCTCAGTCGTATCGCCCACCGCCACCACCTGCGCGTGCGCGGAAGCGGTCTCGATCAGCAGATTGAGGCGGTCGATCTGCTCCAGCGTGACCCGGAAAGTACCGCCGCCCGCTTCCTGCGTCACCGCTGCGGTGGCGCTTGTCTTGTCAATACGCTGCGCGGGATAGGACACCTCGTCCAGCACCAAGTCCACTTGGTCGGCCAGCAGCTCCAGGCAGAACGCCAGCTCGCCCATGCGCACCTTGGGCTCGGCGGCACGCTCCTCATCCTCCGTGCGCGGCTGTGTAATGACCCACCGGATTCTGCACAGGTCACACGGTTAATGTGGCGGCATAGGCTTGGTCGGGCGTTTTCATCTTCAACGCCTGATGCGGTCGCTGCCGGTTGTAGAACCCGATCCAGTCGCCGA
>JASGDF010000012.1:0-4943 GCA_047607345.1 Pseudomonas sp.
CGAACTACGACTCGATGATCGGCAAGCTGATCGTGCACGGCCCGGACCGCGAGACCGCGATCGCGCGCATGCGCGTGGCGCTGAGCGAGATGGTGGTGGACGGCATCAAGACCAACATCCCGCTGCAGCAGCGGATCATGCGCGACAAGGGCTTCCAGGCCGGCGGGCAGAACATCCACTACCTGGAAAAGCGCCTGGCCGAACGCAAGAACCAGTCGATCGCGCTGGTCTGAATCAGCCTGGATCGCAACGCAAAAGGCGGGGGACTTCCCCGCCTTTTGCATGTGTGGATGCCTGTGGGAGGGACATCGGTCCCGATGCTCTGCCCGCAGAGCGCCGGTCGGAACTGAAGTCCCTCCCGCCAGTTGGTTGCCGCGCAGTCACTGCGCCGGCGGCGCCTTCCGCGGACTGCCCGCCACCCGCATGATCCCGTTCTGCGAACTCGGACCGACGATCGTCATCGTCCCGGTGGACCCATCCGGCCACACGACCTGGAAGGTCGAGCCGGTTGGCAGCGAGGAGAACGACATCCCGCTCTCCACACGACACACACCCGCCTGCGTGCGCCCACCACCGCGCACCTGCTCTCCGCTACCGGCCTTGACCGGGCTCGCCTGGGCCAGATTCCGGTGGTCGCGCGCGGCGGTATCGCTCATGACGATGCCCACCGCCACGGCCGAGTAGGCCGCGAACAGCAGCACCATCAACCAGAACTTGGCTCCATAGAACCAGCGTCGGTATTTCATGGATTCCCTCCCTCTCGCTTGATCCGCGTAGTACCTCATTCGTCCGTCCTGCTCACGCAGCACCGCCTCCAGCCGGCCAGGAGCGGCAAGACAGACGCGCGCAACAACAACTGGTTGCGGGCACGCACGCAAGGCATCGAATCGGTTAACAAAACGCCCCGGCCTCGAAACATCCGCCACGGCAATCGGCGCAGTCTAGCGCAGACCGCGGCGCGGGGCCTGGCGGCGATCTTCTGCAGCCGGCCGGGTGGTCGACTACGATGTGCACCCCCTCGCCGCCTGCGAAGCCACCATGCCGTTCCTCGAACTGACCCTGCACTGCACCGAAGCCACCCAGCCGCGTTTCGAGAACGCGCTGGAGGACGTCGGCGCACTGGCGGTCACCCTGCTCGACGCCGATGCCGACACCAGCAACGAGCACGCGATCCTGGAGCCGGGCGTCGGCGAGACGCCGTTGTGGAACGCGCTGGTGCTGACCGCGCTGTTCCCGGCCGAGACCGACGCGCTGGTGCTGCTGGCGGCGCTGGAGGCGTTCGATCCCGGCCTGGACTGGGCCCAGGTGGGATTCCGCCAGGTCGAGGACGAGGACTGGGAGCGTGCCTGGCTGGACCAGTTCCAGCCGATGCGCTTCGGCGCGCGCACCTTCATCGTGCCGTGGAACCATGACCTGCCCGACGAGGCGCAGGCCGCCGACGCCGCCGTGGTGCGGCTCGACCCCGGCCTGGCATTCGGCTCAGGCACCCACCCGACCACGGCGCTGTGCCTGCGCTGGCTCGACGCGCTGGCCGGCGACGGCGAGCTGCAGGGCCGCGACGTGCTCGACTTCGGCTGCGGCTCGGGCATCCTCGCGCTGGCCGCGCTGAAACTCGGCGCGGCCAGCGCGGTCGGCGTGGACAACGATCCGCAGGCATTGCTGGCCAGCCACGACAATGCCGAGCGCAACGCGGTCGCCGAGCGACTGGCGGTCTACCTGCCGCAGGATGAGCCGGTGCGCCGCTATCCGGTCGTGGTCGCCAACATCCTCGCCTCGGCGCTGGACGCGCTCGCCGAGACCCTGGCCGCGCGCGTCGCGCCGGGTGGGAAGATCGCCCTGTCAGGCATCCTGCATGGACAGGAAGGCGAGCTGCTGGAACGCTACGCGGCCTGGTTCGACACCCTGCAGGCCACCCAGGACGGCGACTGGATGCGTATCGACGGCCGTCGTCGCGGCTGAAGCCGTGCTTGAATAGATCCCTGGTCCGCGCCGGCGTCCGACGTCCCGCATGAGCGACGAGAAAAAACCCCCGCATTCGCTGGCCGCTTTCCTGCGCGGCCCAGCGCCTGCATCCGGCGACGCGCGGCTGGCAACCACCGCCGCTGCCGAAAACGTGCAGGCGGACGCGCACGCTGCGGGCAAGCTGCAAGCAGCATGGACACCCCCACCGATCGACAGCGACAGATCCGGAACGGACACGCCCACCGTCTCGCCGTCCGTCTCGACCGACGGCGAGACCACGCGACCACCGCCGGATACGCCGCAGAGCACGCCGAGTTTCATCCGTGCCTCCCGCACCACAGCGGTGCGCAGGCGCACACTGCTGTGGCAGTGGCTACTGGCGGCGACGCTGCTCGCGACGCTGGCCGTACAGGTACTGGTGGCCGATCGCGCGCGATTGGCCGCCGACGCGGATTGGCGGCCGCTGCTCGCGACGCTGTGCGGCGCGCTGCGCTGCGAACTGCCCGCGTGGCACCAGCCGGCCGCGTTCCGCATGCTCGACCGCGAGGTGCGCCCGGCCACCGGCCGGCACGGCGTGTTGCAGGTACAGGCCAGTTTCCGCAACGAGGCGCGCTGGGCCCAGGCGTGGCCACGGCTGCAGTTGTCACTGTCGGATGCCGATGGCCGCGTGATCGGCAGCCGGGTCTTTTCGCCACAGGAATATCTCGGCCATCCGGTGGCCCCCGGCGACACGCTTGCACCAGGCCAGGGCGCGCAAATCAGCTTCCGCGTACAAGAGCCCACCGCAGACACCGCCGCGTTCGGATTCGAGTTCCGCTGACCGGGAAATCGTGCCGGTCGTACGTGCATGCCTGCGCCGCTCGCGCTAGACTCACCTCCCCTTGCGGCGATGCCGCGCGCATCCCGACCCACATTCCCGGGGAACCCATTGAACGCTGCCACCACTCGTCCTGACATCAGTCGAGGTGCGCCGAAGTCGCCGCTGCGCGAGCACGTCGCGCAATCGGTCCGTCGCTACCTGCGCGACCTGGACGGCAGCGAGGCCGACGACGTCTACGAGATCGTGCTGCGCGAGATGGAGATCCCGCTGTTCGTGGAAGTGCTCAACCACTGCGAAGGCAACCAGAGCCGCGCCGCGACGATGCTGGGCATCCACCGCGCCACCCTGCGCAAGAAGCTCAAGGAATACGGCATCAGCGCGTGACGGCTCAGCCGCCCCCGGCGTTCCAGTAGTAGCGCACCGCGTGGAAGAATACCGGGGCGGCGAAGCACACCGAATCGAGCCGATCGAGCATGCCGCCGTGGCCCTCGATCATGTGCCCCCAGTCCTTGATGCCGCGGTCGCGCTTGATCGCCGACATCACCAGCCCACCCCAGAAGCCCATCAGATTGATCAGCAGCGACAGGCCGAACGCCTGCAGCGGCGTGAACGGGGTGATCCACCAGAGCGCCATGCCCAGCAGGCTGGCCGACAGGACCCCGCCGACGAAACCCGCCACCGTCTTGGACGGCGAGAGCCTGGGCGCGATCAGTCGTCGGCCGAGCAGCTTGCCCCAGATGTACTGCAGCACGTCCGAGGACTGCACCACGATCACCAGGAAGGCGAACAGCAGCAGGTTGCGCGCGGAGTCCTGGCCCGGCACGCGCAGGTTCAGCAGCGCCGGTACATGCGAGATGCAGAACACGCAGATCATCAAGCCCCACTGCACCTTGGCAGTGCGTTCCAGGTAGTGCGTGGTATCGCCGCCGATCGTGGCCAGGATCGGCAGGAACAGGAACGCGTAGACCGGGATCAGCAGGGTGTACATGCCGTACCAGTCGGTCCACACCAGGTAGTACTGCCACGGCAGCACCAGATAGAACGCGACCAGCAGCGCGTAGTAGTCGCCCGAGCGGGTCGGCGCCAGGGTGATGAACTCGCGCAGCGCGAACAGCGAGACCAGCGCGAACAGCACGATCACCCCAGTCCGTCCGAACAGCAGCGCCAATCCCACCACGCCGGCCATCACCCACCAGGCCCGGATCCGCGATACCAGGTTGGCCACCACCGCGCTAGACGCATGGCGCTGGCGCCAGCGCAGCGTCTCGGCGATCAACGTGGCCAGCACCAGTACCGCGGCGATCGCGCCGAACAGCAGGCCGGTCTGCCGGCCCACGCTCTGCGCGGCCAGGTCCCGCGAGACGTCGGCGAACAGACTCATGCCGCCCCCCGGCTCGGTGCCAGAACCAGCAGCGCCTGCCGGCTGCGCGCGAGGAACGCGTCCTTGTCCTCGCCGGCCTGCAGCCGCAGCGGCGTGCCGAACGTGGCGGTGCACAGTAGCGGCAGCGGCAGCCAGCGGCCCTTGGGCATCACCCGCTTGAGGTTGTCGATCCACACCGGCACGAACTCCAGTTCCGGGCGCTGCCGCGCCAGGTGGTAGATCCCGCTCTTGAACGGCAGCAGCGCCTCGCCGGGGTTGCGCGTGCCTTCCGGAAACAGGATCAGCGAACAGCCGCTGTCCACCGCATCGCACAGGACCTGCAACGGCGCCTGCTTGCGCTGGCCGGCATCGCGCTCGATCAGCACGCCGTTGAATACCGTGTGGATCAGGTAGCGGCGCAGGCGGTCGCGTTGCCAGTAGTCCGCGGCCGCCACCGGCCGCACCTGCCTGCGCAGCGCAGGCGGCAGCGACGACCAGATCAGCACGAAATCCCCGTGGCTCGCGTGGTTGCCGTAGTACACACGATGCTGGCTGCTCGGCGCACAGCCGATCCACAGCGCGCGCGCGCCGGTCAATACATGGATCGCGCCACTGCATGCGCGTGCGATCAGCTTGGCGAACATCGGGGTTCCTCCGTCATGGAGCGGGCCAGAGCAGGGCTGCCAGAAGAGCCACCAGCTGCACCGACATGCAGGCGCACTGGCGCAGCAGCAGCCGTCGCATGCCGCGCCAGCGCCGCGCCCAGCTGCGCGGCGGCCCCTCGCCGGCCGCCGCGCGCAG
>JASGDF010000013.1:0-3914 GCA_047607345.1 Pseudomonas sp.
GACTTCGGTCCCATCCGGCCTTGCCGGCAAGGCCGGATGGGACCGAAGTCCCTCCCACGGAAAGCCGGTCAGCGCGGCAAGCGGCTCAGCGACGCGAGATCACGAAATTGCCAAAGCCCACGCCTAGGTCCCAGCCCTCGCCGGTCCCGGCCAGCGCCAGTGAGATGTCGCCCTTGGTCACCACCTGCGCGTTGCTCGATTTGGACGCACCGGCATGCACTTCCGCGCCACCATAGGTGCCGATCAGGTCGTTGAGGCTGTAGGCGCCGGTGAACTTGCCCCTGCCGTCGACGATCCTGGACTTGCCCACGGTCAATCCGCCCCCCTTGGCGGTGATGTGCACCGGAATGCTGGCGCCATTGTTGCAGGTGATGGTGCCGTTGCCGCTGGCGGTCTTGTAGAACATCGACCAGCCAGACAGGTTGAAGCGCAGCTCGCAATCGATGTTGCCGGCCGCATGCGCCTGCGGGGCCAGCGCGGCGGTGGTCAGCAGCGCGATCAGGCCAAAGGTCTTGGTCATGGGAAGCGTCCTGGTAGGAAGACGCGGCGAGACTAGCAGCGTCGCCGTCGCGACCATGGCAACGCCGCCGTGGCCGTCTCGATTCCATTCAGCTCACGCGGCCCAGCACCGATGGCCGCGCACGCGGTAGCATCGTCACCCGATGAAACGCCTGATCGTTCCCCTTCTCGCCGCCCTCGCACTGCCCGCTCTCGCGCGCGAGGCCATCCCGGTCCAGGGCTACAGCGTGGTCCGCAGCTATCCTCACGACCCGTCGGCATATACCGAAGGCCTGTTCTATCAGGACGGCCACCTGTACGAGAGTACCGGCGAGGTCGGCCGCTCCGGCGTGCGCAAGCTCGATCTGGACACCGGCCGGGTGCTGCAGCAGACCGTGCTGCCGCCCCCCTACTATGGCGAAGGCATCGTCGCCTGGCATGGCCGGCTGATCCAGCTCACCTGGCGCGACCAGCAGGGCTTCGTCTACGACCTGGCCACGCTGCGGCCGTCGGGCCGCTTCGCCTATCCCGGCGAGGGCTGGGCGCTCACCAGCGACGGCGACGTGCTGTACATGAGCGACGGCAGCGCCACGATCCGACGCCTCGCCCCCGCCAGTCTCGCCCAGATCGGTGCGATCCAGGTCACCGCGGATGGCAAGCCACTGCGCAACCTCAACGAACTGGAATGGGTCAATGGCGAGATCCTCGCCAACGTCTGGCTGACCGATCGCATCGCCCGCATCGATCCGGCCAGCGGCCGGGTAGTCGGCTGGATCGACCTGTCCGGCCTGGTCCCGGCGCCGGACACGCTGGTCGATCCGAACAACGACGTGCTCAACGGCATCGCCTACGACGCCGAGCACGACCGCCTGTTCGTCACCGGCAAGCGCTGGCCGAAGCTGTACGAGATCCGGCTGTTGCCGCCGCGCTAGGCTGGCCCCCATCCGCCCTTCGGGCACCTTCCCCCGCATGCGGGGGAAGGACATCGATGGCCGAGCCTTCCCCGGTGCACGGGGGGAGGTGCCCGAAGGGCGGATGGGGGAAACAGCGCAAGCACATAAGGCACCCGACGCTGCATCCCAACTTCGTTTTAAGGTCGGCTAACCCTAGCAACCGGCCAGCACGAACGCGTCGGCGTCGAGCATCGCCGGGAAGCGCTCGCGATGCTGCGCCAGCGCCGCCGCCGCGATCGTGGTCGTGGCGACCTGCTCGCGCTCGCGGATCTCCAGCTGCGGCTGGCCGAGGCAGTCGATCACCGCGCTGTCGCCGGCATAGTGCAGGCCGTTGCCGTCCTCGCCGACCCGGTTGACCGCGGCCACGAAGCACAGGTTCTCGATCGCGCGTGCGCGAAGCAGCGTGCGCCACGCATAAGCGCGTGCCGAGGGCCAGTTGGCGACGAAGATCTGCAGGTCGAAATCCAGCTGGCCCGGCCGCTCCACATCGAAACGGTTGCGGCAGAACACCGGAAAGCGCAGGTCGTAGCAGACCTGCGGGTTGATCCGCCAGCCCTTCCACTCCACCGTCAACCGCTCGCGGCCGGCCGCGTAGCGCTTGTGCTCGTTGGCATGGCGGAACAGGTGACGCTTGTCGTAGTGCGCCAGGGTGCCGTCGGGGGTGGCGAACAGCAGCCTGTTGAACACACCCTCGGGCGTGCGCAGCTGCACGCTGCCGGTGACCGCCGCATCCAGTCGGATGGCCTGCTCGCGGATCCAGGCCACGGTCGGGCCCGCCATGTCCTCGGCCTTGTCGATCGCGTCATTGGAGAAGCCGCTGGTGAAGGTCTCGGGCAGGACCACCAGGTCAGTCGTGCCAACCAGCGGCGCCAGCAGCGCGGCGTAGTGCTCGCGGTTGCCGGCCGGATCGTGCCAGCGGGTGTCGCCCTGGACGAGGGAAATGCGCAGGTCTTGCATGGCGGGATTCTGGATTCTGGATTCTGGATTCTGGAAAAGCGTAACCGCTTTTCTGTAGGAGCGACTTCAGTCGCGATGGGGCTTTACGGGTAGAGCCCCATCGCGACTGAACGGCTTCGGCATGCCGAAACCACTCCTACGCATCCCACGTCCGCACTACAACCGCTGCAAGCGCTCGATCGCCGCGTCCAGCGTCGCCTCGTTCTTGGCGAAGCACAGCCTCGCCAGGCGCTGCGCCGGCGGCGCGGCCTCGTAGAACGGCGACAGCGGGATCGCCGCGACGCCCTTCTCGATCGTCAGCCACTTCACGAACTCGGTGTCCGGCAAATCACTGACCGCCGAGTAGTCCACCAGCTGGAAATAGCCGCCCGGCACCGGCAGCGGCTTGAGCCGGGTGGTCAGCAACTGCGCGCGGAAGCGATCGCGCTTGGCCTGGTAGAACGCGCCGAGCTGCTCGTCGTGCTCGGGCTCGTCGCGGATCATCGCGGCGAAGGCGTGCTGGGCCGGGGCGAAGGTCGCGAAGGTGTTGTACTGGTGCACCTTGCGGAACTCGGCGCTCAGTGCCGGCGGCGCGATCGCGTAGCCGATCTTCCAGCCGGTGCAGTGGTAGGTCTTGCCGAAGCTGGACACCACGAAGGCGCGCTCGCGCAACTCCGGCCAGCGCAGCACCGACTCGTGACGGCGCCCGTCGAACACGATGTGCTCGTAGACCTCGTCGGAGACCAGCAGGATGCCGGTGCCGCGCAGCAGCTCGGCCAACGCGCGCATGTCGTCGGCGGAGAACATCGCGCCGGATGGATTGTGCGGGCTGTTGATCACCAACAGCCGGGTCTTGCGCGTGACCGCCGCCCGCACCCGGTCCCAATCCACCGCGAAGCTCGCCGGGTCCAGCGGCACGTGCACCGCGCGCGCGCCGGCCAGCTCGATCGCCGGCTCGTAGCAGTCGTAGGCCGGGTCGAGCACGATCACCTCCTCGCCCGGGCGCACCACCGCATGGATCGCGTTGAAGATCGCCTCGGTGGCGCCGCTGGTGACGGTGATCTCGGCGTCGGCATCGACCTGCGCGCCGTAGCAGCGCAGCGCCTTGCCGGCGATGGCCTGGCGCAGCGGCGCCACGCCGGTCATCGGCGGGTACTGGTTGTGGCCGGCGCGCATCGCCTTGTCGAGCTCGTCGACCAGCCGCTGCGGCACCGCGAAATCCGGGAAGCCCTGCCCGAGGTTGACCGCGCCGTGCTCGGCCGCCAGCTGCGACATCACGGTGAAAATGGTGGTGCCGACCTTGGGCAGCTTGGTGGTCAGGGACATCGCGAGATTCCGGACGTGTACGGGGGACCGCGAGTTTACGCAAAGATGCTTGCGATCATGCAGCTCTTGTAGGAGCGACTTCAGTCGCGAGGGGCCTTGCCGGTAAAGCCCCTCGCGACTGAATTCGCTCCTACGGCAGGCATGACGGAGGAAAGCGCATCGCTCCCGGCTACACTATCGCCCGCCTTCCGCCCGCCCGGC
>JASGDF010000014.1:0-8716 GCA_047607345.1 Pseudomonas sp.
ACACGGTTCATGTTCCGCACCCTCCAGATCGTGATGGGATATCGCGTCGCCTGACGGCGGCGGCAGGTGGCCGCACGGCACCGGCAACGACGGTGCCGCGGGCGGCATCGCGCCTTGCGCCGGCGGCCTCGCCGGCAGGGCGGGACGATCATCCGTGGGGGGATGAAGTCGGATCGCGCGGCATCCGGGCGGCGCCGCGCGATGGCCTGCGCTACACGGCGGGCGCGTGCTGCCCGGCCGGCGCGTCCAGCACGGCGGACGCGGCCTGCCGTTCCTCGGCTTCCTCGGAATTCACCGCGCGCAGCAGGCAGGTGATCATCATGATCTTCCAGAAAAAGAACGCGGTGGACGGTATCCACAGCGCGAACAGCCCGTTCCAGGCCAGCGGGCCGTCGGTGAACGCGTAGACGAACACGCCGGGCGCGAAGATCAGCGCGAAGAAAAAGTTGGCGTAGCCGAACCAGCGCGGGAACACCGGTCTGGGCCTGCGGTCGGCCACCGCCGCCAACCCGATCACGAAGATGTTGATCGAGAAGACGAAGGCCACCCCGACCATCGTCAGCCAGAACGTGTCACTGACCAGGTAGACCAGGTCGGGCGCGCGATCCGGCCGGTAGGCGGCCACGGCCATCGCCGACATCGGGTAGATCCAGCCGGTCGGCGCGATCACCGCGGTGGTCAGCTGGGTGTAGGAAAGTAATCCGAAGCCGCCTTCGATACGGCGCATCTGCAAGCTGGTGACGACCGCGAAGAAATAGAAGAACGGCGCGAAGATCGCCATGATGATCACGCTCCACAGGATCGCCGAGCGATTGCCCATGAAGAACTGATAGACCTCCTGCACCCCGGCGCTCGGTGACGGCGGCGGGAATAGCTTGCCCAGGAAGAAGAACGCCACGGTATTGGCGACCAGTACGATCAGGCCGCACCAGACCGAGAAGCGGTAAAGGCCGAACTTCAGTTTCGGGTCGAGCCCGTCGAGGCTTTCGATGGTCATGTCCACTCCCTCCCATGTGCCGAGGCCTGGTTGCGCCCCGGCGCGTTGCTGGTATCCGGGCGCGCGCCGCCCGTTCGCTTACCGCAGCCGCAGCCGGGACCCTTTCCGTCCCGACGCGGCGCAAACCACCGTTTCAGCGGGTATGGAACTCGGTGGTGATCCGCTCGAACTCCGCCTTGCGCTCGATCTGCAACCAGTGCCCGCAGCGCGAGAACGTGTGCAGTTCCACTTCCGGAAGCCAGCGATTGGCGTAGTGGGCCTGCTCGTAGGGCAGGGTTCTGTCGTCGCGCCCCCACAGCAGCAGGGTCGGGGTGGCGATGCTCGCCGCGCGGGTCCACAGCGGCGGCTTGCCGGCGCGCAGCCGCGGGTCGGCCAGGGTGCCGAAGATGGCCTTCATGCGCCCGATCACGCCGTCGGCCAGGGCATTGCGCATGCGCTCGTCGATCAGTTCATCGGTGATCCGGGCCGGGTCGTAGACCATGGTCCGCACCCAGGCGATCATCCGTTCGCGGGTCGGATCGCCGAGGAATTCGAACAGGCGCAGGAAGCCCTCGCTGGGCTCGGGGCCGAACAGTCCCACCGACAACCCGCCCGAGCCGATCAGCGCCATCCGCCTGACCCGCTCCGGATGCAGCACGGCCAGTTCGGCCGCCACCGCGCCGCCCATCGAATTGCCGGTGAACGCGGCCGCGCCGATCTCCAGGTGGTCCATCAGGCGCGCGATCCAGCGCGCCGCCAGGGTCGGGTAGTACTCGTCCAGCGCGGGCAGACCGCTGGCGCCGAAGCCGGGCAGGTCCGGCATGATGGTGCGGAAGCTGCGGGCGAACACCGGCAGGTTTCGCTGGAAGTTGGACCAGGCGCTGACGCCCGGACCGGAGCCGTGCAGCAGCAGCAACGGCTCGCCCTGCCCCGCCTCGTGCCAGGACACGGTGATGCCTTCGATCTCGACGTGCCTGAGCGTCGAGTCGTACGTAAGTTCGGTCGTCATCTTGCGCTTCCCCTCCCAGGGACCGACTGCGGCGAACGACTGCGGATGTGCGATGGTGATGCGGCGGCTACAGCCCCGACGACGGCGTGGTCGACAGGTAGGTACTGACCTGCGGGTCCACCGACGGCAGGTCGCCGTACCAGGTGATGCCGTCGCGGTTGTCGGCCTTCCACTCCACCGGTTCCCAGTCCGGCTCGAAGTACTCGCGCCCGCCCGAGTACAGCTCGATGCGGTGGCCCGATCCCGGATCGCGCAGGTACAGGTACATCGCCTGGCCGATGCCGTGCTTGCCCGGCCCGGCATCGATCTGGATATCGAGGTCCTTCAACTGGTCGGTGGCGGTCAACAGGTCGTGGAAGTTCTCGATCTGGAAGGCGACGTGGTGGAACTGCGCCTCCTGGCCATTGGGCGCCGCGCCGATCGCGATGTCGTGCAGCTTGGAGTTCACCGACAGCCAGGACGCCAGGATCATCTCCGGCGCCTGCGGCAGGGTCAGGAACTCGCGCCGCCTGAAGCCCAGGCTCTGGCGCAGCCAGGCCTCGGCCTGATTGATCGTCGCCGGGCTGGTCATGACGTTGAGATGGTCGAGCCGGCGCACGCCCAGCCCGCGCCGGCGCGAACTGCTGCTGAGCAGCCGCGATTGCAGCTCCGGCGGCGCCTTGGGCTTTTCGGTGTCGTAGTAGAGCTCGATCGGATGGCCGCCGCCGGGGATCAGCACGCGGATCGCCTCGCCACGGCCGACCTCGCTGCCGGCCGGCCGCACCCGCACCTCCAGCCCTTCGGCGACGAACTGGTCGTGGAACAGCTCCACGTCCTGCGGCCGCGCGACTCGGAAGCTGTAGGCGTTGATCGCCGCCGTCGCCTGCTGGGTCAGCACCAGCGAATGGTGGTCCCACTCGTGGTGGCCGCGCAGGTAGGCCACGCCCTCCTCGCGCGCGGTCACCTCCATGCCGAACAGATCCCTGAAGAATCCCAGCGAGCGCTCCAGGTCCGGAGTGCCGATGTTGATGCCGCCCGCATGCGCGATGCGAGGGCCGGGATCGTAACCGTTAGCCATGCCGTTGCTCCCTTGGTGGATCGTGCTTGGTTGGATCGTGTTGGATGCCGCCGTGCCAGCGCAGGCGGCGCAAAACTCAGTAGCCGCTGGCGGCCACCGGCGTGGCGGCGGCCGGCGCCGCATCCGCGCTTTGGGCCGGCGGCGCGGATGCCGCCGCGCGCAGGTTCAGCGCGATGTCGGTCAGCAAGTCCTCCTGGCCGCCGACCAGCTTGCGCCGGCCGGCTTCGAGGATGATCTCGCGCGCATCCACGCCATAGGCCTGGGCCGCGTTCTCGGCGTGGCGCAGGAAACTGCCATACACGCCGGCGTAGCCAATCGTCAGCGTCTGCCGATCCACCCGCACCGGGCGGTCCTGGATCGGGCGCACCAGGTCGTCGGCGGCATCCTCCAGCGCGAACAGGTCGCAGCCGGTCTCCCAGCCGAGCAGGTTGGCCACCGCGATGAACGGCTCGATGGGAGTGTTGCCGGCCGCGGCGCCATGCCCGGCCAGCGAGGCGTCGATCCGCCAGGCGCCCTGCTCGATCGCCGCCACCGAGTTGGCCACCGCCAGCGACAGGTTCTCGTGGGCATGGATGCCGATCTGGGTGGCCGGGTCGAGCGCGTCGCGATAGGCGCGCACCCGCTGGCGCACGTCCTCGGTGGTCAGCCGCCCGGCCGAGTCGGTGATGTAGACGCAATGCGCGCCGTAGGACTCCATCAGCCGCGCCTGTTTGGCCAGCTCGGCCGGTTCGAGCATGTGCGCCATCATCAGGAATCCGGACACGTCCATGCCCAGCGCGCGCGCCTCGGCGATGTGCTGGGCCGACACGTCGGCCTCGGTGCAGTGCGTGGCCACCCGCACCGAGCGCACGCCCAGCGCATGCGCGCGACGCAGGTCGGCCGCGGTGCCCACGCCGGGCAGCAGCAAGGTGGTGACCACCGCATGCTCGACCGCCTCGACCACCGCCTCGATCCACTGCCAGTCGGTATGCGAGCCGGGGCCGTAGTTCAGGCTCGCCCCTGACAGGCCGTCGCCGTGCGCGACCTCGATCGCGGCCACCCCGGCGCGGTCGAGCGCGCGCGCTATCCGGCCGACCTGCGCCGGCGTGATGCGATGGCGCAGCGCGTGCATGCCGTCGCGCAGGGTCACGTCCTGGACGTACAGTTTCTTCTGGCTCATCACGCCACCTCCCGCGCGCGCTCGGCGATCAGTTCGGCCACCTGCTTGGCGGCGGAGGTCATGATGTCCAGGTTGCCGGCGTAGGCCGGCAGGTAGTGCGCCGCACCCTCGACCTCCAGGAACACCGTGACCTTGGTGTCGACCGGGCCGGCGCCTTCCGGCAGCAGCGTCGCCACCTCGGCCGGATCGACCGGGGTGAACTGCACGTCCTGCACCAGCCGGTAGCCCGGCACGTAGCCGGCGACCCGCGCCACCATCGCCTCGACCGAGGCGCGCACCCGCGCGTGGTCGGCGCCACCGATCAGGCAGTACACCGTGTCGCGCATGATCAGCGGCGGGTCGGCCGGGTTGAGGATGATGATCGCCTTGCCGCGCCGCGCGCCGCCGATCTGCTCGATCGCGTGCGCGGTGGTCTCGGTGAACTCGTCGATGTTGGCGCGCGTGCCCGGCCCGGCCGAGCGCGAGGCCACCGAGGCGACGATCTCCGCATACGGCACCGCCGTCACCTGCGACACCGCCGCCACGATCGGGATCGTCGCCTGCCCGCCGCAGGTGACCATGTTGATGTTGGGCGCGTCCAGGTGCTGCTCGGAATTCACCGCCGGGATCACGAACGGCCCGATCGCCGCCGGGGTCAGGTCGATCAGCCGCACCCCGTGCGGCTCCAGCAGCCGCGCGTTGGCCAGGTGCGCCGAGGCGCTGGTGGCGTCCATCACGATGCCGACCTCGGCGAACTCGGGCATCGCGATCAGCCCCTGCACGCCGTCGGCGGTGGTCGCCACGCCCTGCCGCCGCGCCCGCGTCAGCCCGTCGGACGCCGGATCGATGCCGACCATCGCCACCACCCGCAGATTGCGCGAGCCGCGCAGGATCTTGAACATCAGGTCGGTGCCGATGTTGCCCGAGCCCACGATCGCCACGCCTGTGCTGTCACTCATGTCGAGCCTCCTGCGTTGAGAACCTCGCGGTGATCGTGCCCAGCGGCGCGATCGTCGCCTCGAACACGTCGCCGGGCTGCACCGCCACCATCGGCCCGAGCGCGCCGGACAGCACGATGTCGCCGGCGCGCAACGGCGCGCCCAACTCGATCGCGGTGGCGGCCAGCCAGGCCAGCGCGTTGAGCGGATCGCCCAGGCAATCGCGCCCGCTGCCCTGCGACACCTGCACGCCATTGCGGCGCATCGTCATCGTCACCTCGGCCGGTTCCAGCGCATCCAGACCGAGCCCGGCCGCGCCGATCACGAACACCCCCGAGGACGCGTTGTCGGCCACCGTGTCGGTGATCCCGATCCGCCACTGCGCGATCCGGCTGTCGACGATCTCCAGCGCCGGGAACGCCAGCACCACCGCCGCGCGCACCGCCGCCGCGGACGCATCCAGGATGTCGTGCGCCAGCGCGAACGCCACCTCCGCCTCGGCCTTGGGCTGCAACAGGCGGCCGAACGGGATGACCTGGTCATCCTCGTAGCGCATGTCGTCGAACAGCACGCCGAAGTCGGGTCGGTCCACGCCGACCTGGGCCTGCACCGCCGCCGAGGTCAGCCCGATCTTGCGCCCGACCAAGCGCGCCCCGCGCGCTATCCGGCGCTCGGTCAGCCGGCGCTGCACCTCGTAGGCCGCGCCGACGTCGCGCTCGCCGATCAAGTCGGCGACCGGCGCGCACGGCACGCCCTCGCTGCCGGCGCGTTCCAATCGCGCCACCGCCTCATCGACGCGCAGGGTGGCGACGCTCATGCGCCGCGATCCCGGCGCGCAGCGACCAGCAGCGACGGCACGGCGATACGCCGGCCCGACGCGGTGCACAGCGACGCCCGGACAGGCGTCCTCGCGGAATGCGACCCTGGCATGCCTCTCACTCCTCAGCTTGGTGTTCGCCACCGGGCGGTACTGGCCGGGATCGGCACGCTGCCGTCCTGCAATGCCCGCCTCATCAATCGGTGACGCCACCGTAGGCGATGGCCACGGCCCGCGCATTACCCATATGGACAGGACGCCTCAACACCATCCGGGCAGGCCGTCCGGGGGGGAAATCACGTATCGACGCCGCCCATCCGTCGAGGGGCATCACCAGGCCGAGGCGTTGCCGGTGGCGTTTGCGGCAGTGGCGCTGGCCACGCGCCCCCACACGCCCAGCGCGTCGCTACTCCAAATTTTGCACCTGCTCGCGAATCTGGTCGATCAGCACCTTCAGCTCCACCGCGGCCGCCGAGGTGCGGCTGTCCACCGACTTGGAGCCGAGCGTGTTGGCCTCGCGGTTGAACTCCTGCAACAGGAAGTCCAGCCGGCGCCCGACCGGCTCGGCCTGGCGCAGCACGCGGCGGATCTCGGCGATGTGGCTGCCCAGGCGGTCCAGTTCCTCGTCCACGTCCAGCTTCTGCAGCCACAGCACCAGCTCCTGCTCGGCACGGCCGGGATCGACCGGGTGCGGCAGGTCGGCCAGACGCGCGGCCAGCTTGGCGCGCTGGCCCTCGCGGATCGCCGGAATCAGCACCTTCACCTCGCCAGCAATGCGCTCGACCGCGTCCACACGCTCGATGATCGCCGCGGCCAGCTTGTCGCCCTCGCGCTCGCGCGCGGCGACGAAACCGTCGATCACCTCGTCCAGCAACGCCAGCGCCTGCGCCTGCAACGCGGCCGGATCGGCCGCCTGCGCCTGCAAAACGCCGGGCAGTTGCAGCAGCTCGGTGAACTCCACGCGCAGGCCGGGGAACTTGCCGTCCAGCCGCTGCGACAACGCGGCCAGGCGCTCCAGCACCGCTTCGTTGACCGACAGCGCGGCGCCGTCCTCCGGCGCGCGCAGGCGCAGCACCAGGTCGAGCTTGCCGCGACTGGTGCGCGCGGCCACGCGCTCGCGCAATTGCGGCTCCAGCGCGCGCAGCTCGTCCGGCAGGCGCACCCCCACTTCGAGGAAACGGTGGTTGACCGAGCGCAGTTCGCAACCCAGCGTGCCCCACGGGGTGATGCGCTCGCCACCGGCGAACGCGGTCATGCTTCGGATCATGCTCAATCCAGTGCCGGAAAAGCGCGAATGGTACCCTAGCGCGCTTCGCGGACCGGCCCGAGCGTGCCGGCACCGCGCGCCCATTCCCGACTTCCCGGACCTTCGCATGAGCTTCTCCCGTCCCAGCGGCCGCCAGGCCGACCAGTTGCGCCCGGTGCGCATCGAACGCGCCTTCACCCGCCACGCCGAGGGCTCGGTGCTGGTCAGCTTCGGCGATACCCGCGTGCTGTGCACCGCCAGCGTCGAGAACCGGGTACCGGCGTTCCTGCGCGGCAAGGGCGAGGGCTGGGTGACCGCCGAGTACGGCATGCTGCCGCGCTCGACCCACACCCGTTCCGACCGCGAGGCCGCGCGCGGCAAGCAGGGTGGGCGCACGCTGGAGATCCAGCGTCTGATCGGCCGCTCGCTGCGCGCCTGCGTGGACCGCAACGCACTGGGCGAGCGCACCATCACCCTGGACTGCGACGTGCTGCAGGCCGACGGCGGCACCCGCACCGCGGCGATCACCGGCGCCTACGTCGCGCTGGCCGACGCGGTGGCCTGGCTGCAGCGGCGCGGCGAGCTGAAGAAATACCCGCTGGTCGGCGCGGTCGCCGCGGTTTCGGTCGGCATCTACCGGGGCGTGCCGGTGCTGGACCTGGACTACCGCGAGGACAGCGACTGCGACACCGACATGAACGTGGTGATGAACGACGGCGGCGGCTTCATCGAATTGCAGGGCACCGCCGAGGGCCACGCGTTCCGCCGTGAGGAGCTCGACGCGCTGCTGGCGCTGGCCGGCCAGGGCACCGCCGCGCTGTTCGCCGCCCAGCGCGAGGCGCTGGCGCCATGACCCGGCTGGTGCTGGCCAGCGGCAACGCCGGCAAGCTCAGGGAATTCGGCGAGCTGCTCGCCGAACTGCCCTACCGGATCGTGCCGCAGCGCGAACTCGGCGTGTCCGACGTGCCGGAAACCGGTCTGACCTTCGTCGAGAACGCGCTGATCAAGGCGCGCCACGCCAGCGCCGTCACCGGCCTGGCGGCGCTGGCCGACGACTCGGGCCTGATCGTCGATGCGCTCGGCGGCGCGCCCGGGCTGTACAGCGCGCGCTACGCCGGCAGCCCGACCGACGACGCGGCCAACAACACCAAGTTACTGGAGGCGCTGCGCGAGGTTCCCGCCGGCCAGCGCGGCGCGCGCTTCTACGCGGTGATCGTGCTGCTGCGCCATCCCGAGGACCCGCAGCCGCTGATCGCCGAGGGCCGCTGGGAAGGCGAGATCACCTTCGCCCCACGCGGCGACGGCGGCTTCGGCTACAACCCGGTGTTCCTGGATCCGGGCCTCGGCCTGACCGCCGCCGAGATGGACGCCGACACCAAGAACCGGCTCAGCCATCGCGGCAAGGCGCTGGCGACGTTGCAGCAGCGGCTGGCGGCCCTCACCCTGTAGACGTCAAGCCACGTGTAGGAGCGACTTCAGTCGCGATGGGGGGTTGGCGGGCAAGCCCCCGAGCGACTGAAGTCGCTCCGACGAGG
>JASGDF010000015.1:0-54238 GCA_047607345.1 Pseudomonas sp.
CGCGCACGGCGGTGCGTCTTGCCGGTGGCAATCACGCGTCCCAGGCGTGGCAACGCGAACCCGTGCAACGCCCACCAGGCCGCGCCGGGCATGCCGACCAGCCACAACGGCAACCAGCCCAGCCACGGGCTGCAGCCGCGCGCGGCCGGCCAGACCATCACCAGTGCCAGCCCTGCCAGGACGAGCTGGCGCACCGGGCGCAACACGCGCGGATCGGGACGGCGGGACGAGGAACGGGTCGGGGAACGCATGGCAGGCCTCCGCTGGGAATGTGATGCCAACTTGACCCATCGCCATCTCACCGATTGCGACCTACCATGGTCCTGTTGCCATCAATTTCACTCCTGCGCGGTTTAAGGTGCAGGTCCAACGCCCCCAACGATGCCCGCGATGCACCTGATTGCCCGGATTGCCCTAGCATTGCTGCTCGTCGCCGGCCTGCCCCAGGCCCAGGCACAGGAGCCCGCCGCCGGATCGGCGCCATTGGACCTGCGCAAGCTGATGGGCACCTGGCACGTCATCGCCCGGACCCCCAACCCGGTCGAGCGCGGCCACGTCGCCAGCCGCGACGAATACACCCTGCGCGAGGATGGCAAGGTCGGCATCCGCTACGTCTACCGCGAGGGCTTCGGCGAACCGGAGCAGGAAACGCACGCCCGCGCCTCGGTGTCCGAGGACAGCGGCGGCCACGACTGGCGCGTGTGGTTCTATCGGGTCGTCCCGACCCGGCAGCGGATTCTGGAAGTCGCCCCTGACTATTCGTGGATGCTGCTGTCCTGGCCGGGCCGCGACCTGGCCTGGATCTTCGCCCGCTCGCCGGACATGAGCCTGGAGCAGTACCGCGCGCTGGTCGCCAAGCTCCGCGACGACTACGGCGTGTATACCGACAAGTTGCAGCGCGTGCCGCAGCGCCCGGAGCAGGTGGACAAGCTCGGCTTCGCGGCGCCGAAGAAGCCCTGACATCCACTCCACGGCCCGTAACGCGAGCCTGCTGCGCTGGCGCCTTGCACAACAGCCCCGCAGCGACGCAGATACCGCGCTACTCGTAGTTGCTCAACGCCAGCGAGAGCAGCGCCTTGGCCTGCTCTCGCAGCGACCTGGGCTCGACGATCTCCGCATCCGAGCCATAGTGCAGCACGTCCATCAGCAGCTCGCGCGAGACGCTGTAAGGCACCTTCAGCTCATAGCGGCCGTCCGCCAGGAACCGTCCCTGCTGCTTGGAATGCCAGTGCTCGTCGGCCACCCAGCGCGCGGCCTTGGCGCTGAACACGATGGTCGCCCAGCCCTTGGGCGCCCCCGAGAAGATGCCGTAGCTGGCGGCGAGCTGTTCGTCCAGCTCGCCGTCGGGCACGTCGCGCGCCGGCGCGTCGAGCAACCGGGCATGGTGGATACGATCCACCGCGAAACTGCGCACGCCCTCGCGCCCGTGGTCCCAGGCATCGAGGTACCAGTTATCGCGGTAGTGCGTGATCCGTTGCGGCGAGACCGTGCGCTTGGTCGCCTCGTCGGTCGAGCGCGCCCGGTAGTCGAAGGCCAGCTGCTTGCGCTCCAGCACCGCCGAGGCAACGCTGCGGAAGCTGGCCTCGTCGAGCTTGCGGCCACGGTGCGGGATCACCCTCACGCGCTCCACCGGCCAGCTGGAAACGCCGGCCTGCGCGGCCAGCAGCGACTCGATCCGCTGCTGCAGCGGCGCCAGCACCCCGGACAGTACTCCGCCGCCGGTACGCGCGAGCAGCTGCTGCGAAGCCAGTAGCGCGTGCAGCTCCTCGGAGCTGAGCCACAGGCCGGGTAGCTCGAAACGGTCGCTCTCGGCCGCGACATAGCGGAAGCCAGCCTCGCCGTCACCCTCCACCGGCGCCATCAGCGCATCGCGCAGGAACGCCAGATCGCGGTAGACGGTGGCACGGGAACAGCCAAGCTGCTCCTGCAAACGCGCCACCGTGATCGGGTAACGGGCCGCCTTGAGGTGGCGGTGCAGGGCGTTGATGCGTTCGTAGCGGTCCATATGCCGATTATGTCCGACTGAGGCTGCAATGGCGTGGCTGGCACAACCTCGAGGCCGCCTCCACCCTCGCCTGGGCGCAGCCACCTGCGTGACAACCGCCCCCCCGACCCCATGCCAACTCACGCCATGCGTGACACTCATCACAACAGAACCGCGCATGAAACGTGGCACCGCCCGCAACAAGGGCTTCAACGGCGCTTCCATTATGATGGATTCGCCTACACGTCTCCGTTCCTGAGCCTCCGGGAAATAAATCGCATGTCACGTCACGCTCCACTGCCCATCCTTGCGCTGCTGCTCGTCGCCCCCGCCGCCTGGTCCCAGGCCGTGACGCCGGCACCGTCGGATCCGGCCGCAGTGGTGATCCCCTCGCCCTGGAGCGGCAGCAGCGGCGAACTCGGCTACGCCTCCGCGCACGGCAACAGCACCACCGACAGCCTCAACGGCCGGGTCAAATTGCGCTACACCGACGGCGACTGGATCCACAGCTTCGACGGCACCGTGTTGCGCTCCAGCGCCCAGTACACCACCACCAACGACGACGGCAGCTTCACCCGCTACCGCCAGACCACCGCCGAGCGCTACACCGCCACCGCCGGCAGCGCACTGCAACTGGGCGAGCACCGGCAGCTGACCGCGACCGGTCGCTACGAGCACGACGACTTCGCCACCTACGATCGGCTGGCCACCTTCGGCATCGGCTACGGCACGCGCCTGATCGATCGCGAGCACTTCTACCTGGATGCGCAGATAGGCCCAGGTATCCGCAAGGCACACAACGCCGACGAGGACCGTGACGAGACCGGCCTGATCGGCCGCGGCCTGTTCGACCTCAAGTACACGCTCACCGACAACACCGACCTGATCAACGCTCTGCTGGTCGAATCGGGCAGCTACAACACCTATGCGCAGAACGACCTCGGCGTGCAGGTCAGCATGAATTCGCGCCTGGCACTGAAAGCCGCTTGGCAGCTCCGCCACAACAGCGATATCAGCGACGGCGACAAGAAGACCGATTCGCTGACCACGATGAACCTGGTCTACACCTTCAAGTGAATCTGCGACGCGCTTCACAACGCGAATTCTGGCTGAGTTCACCCGGTTATTAAGAGAATGTTAGGAAACATCGGCCCGGTGCCGGCGTTTGAGTGGGACCCCTGCAGAAACGGCCATCCATGGTCAGAAATTCAATGCCATGTCGCTGCTCTCGCACCGTCCCCCCCAACGGGCACGCTCCATCAGGCGCCCCCTTCCCCTGATAGCTCCAGGAACTCCATCATGCGCAAATCCCTCTTCATTGCCGTTCTCGGCATCATCGCCGCTCCGTCCGCGTTCGCCGATCCGAACAGCGACAGCTGGAGCGGTTCCGGCGAAATCGGCCTGGCCTCGGCCAAGGGCAACACCGACAGCCAGACCTATGTCGGCAAGCTCAACATCAAGAAGGACATCGAGAAGTGGTCCTACGGTGCTGGCGCGCAGTTCCTCTACGCCAAGAGCGACGACGAGGAAAGCGCCCGCCGCTACGAGGCATTCGCCTCGGCCGCCTACAATCTCGACGATCGCAGCTACATCAACAGCGTGCTGCGCACCCAGCGCGATCACTTCGCCACCTACGAGTATCAGCACACCGCCTCAGTCAACTACGGCTACAAGGCGATCAACAACGACCGCACCCAGCTGACCTTCGAAGTCGGCCCGGGCTACCGTTGGGCCAAGCTGCAGGACGAGCGCGTGCACGAGAACGAGGTGATCGGCCGCGGCTACGCCGACTTCAAGCACAAGCTCACCGACACCACCGCGTTCTTCAACACCCTGCTGGTGGAATCCGGCAGCAGCAACACCTACATCGCCGACGACATCGGCCTGCAGGTGCAGATGTCCAAGGCGCTGGCGCTGAAGGCGGCCTACCAGATCCACCACAACACCGAAGTGGTCGACGACACCAAGCGGACCGACACGCTGACCACCGTCAACGTGGTCTACGGCTTCTGATCACTGCATGGCTGCCGGGTTCTCCCGGCAGCCATGTGTCTTCGCTCAGGAAGCAGCGATCTTCCCCAACAGCTCCCCCGCGCCAGCCTCCAGCAGCTGCCGCGCGACCTGGCGACCGAGCGACCGCGGTTCCACGTCCAGCGCCTCCGCGCGCACCAGCGAGCCGTCGTTCGCATCCCCGACCAGGCCCAGCAAGCGCAGCCCATCCGCATCGGCCTGCGCGAACGCCGCCACCGGCACATGGCAGCTGCCGTGCAGCGCCAGGTTCATCGCCCGCTCGGCCTCCACGCACAGCCGCGTGCCGGCATCGTCCAATGCCGCCAGCAGCGCTCTCACCGGTGCGTCCTCGTCCCGGCATTCCACCGCGATCGCTCCCTGCGCCGGCGCCGGCAACCACTGCGGCGGCGCCAACCGGGCGCTGATGCGCTGCCCCAGGCCCAGCCGCTGCAAACCGGCGCAGGCCAGCACGATGGCGTCGTATTCGCCGCCATCGAGCCTGGCCAGGCGCGTATTGACGTTGCCACGCAGGTCCAGCAGTCGCAGATCCGGGCGCAGCGCGCGCAGCTGCGCTTGGCGCCGTAGCGAAGAAGTGCCCACGCGCGCACCGGATGGCAGTGCGTCCAGCGAGGCATAGCGATTGGAGACCAGCGCATCGGCCGGATCGGCTCGCTCCAGGATCGCCGGCAACGTGAACGGAGCGTCCAGCTCCATCGGCACGTCCTTCAGCGAATGCACCGCGCAATCGGCCTCGCCGCGCAACATCGCCAGCTCCAGCTCCTTGAGAAACAGGCCCTTGCCGCCGATCGCCGCCAGCGAGCGATCCAACACTTCATCGCCGCGCGTACTCATTGGCACCAGCACGACCTCGATACCCGGGTGCAGGAGCCGCAACCGGGCAGCAACATGTTCACTCTGCCACAGGGCGAGCGGGCTCTTGCGGGTGGCGATGCGCAGGATGGTCATCCCTCCATTATCGCCGACCGGGTGCCCCGGCGGATCCCGCCGTCGCGATCCATACCTATCCCGTGGGGTCCCCACAGACCTCAGCCCGCGGCGAAGCGCCGCTCCATCCACTCGCCCAGCGCCTGGATCTCCTCGGCGCAGACCTGGTGGGCCATCGGGTAGCTGTGCCATTCCACCTCGAAGCCCAGCTCGCGCAGCGTCTGCGCACTCAGCGCGGCATAGGGCTGCGGGATCACCGGATCGCCCGCGCCATGCACCATGAAAACCGGCTGGCGCGCGGCACCATCCGCCACGCGCGCGGCAGCGCCTGCAGCCTCCGGCAGATAGGTCGAAAGCGCGATCAGGCCCGCCAGCGGCACCGCGCGGCGCAACCCGGCGGCGAGCGTGATCGCCCCGCCCTGCGAGAACCCGGCCAGCAACAGCCGTTCAGGCGGAATCCCGCGGGCCTGCTCGCGTGCGATCAGCGCCTCCACCTCGACGATGGAGGCCTCGATGCCCTGCGCATCGGCGCGCTGGGCGAAGTCCATGCTGACGATGTCGTACCAGCCGCGCATGCGCACGCCGTTGTTGATCGTGATCGGCCGCACCGGCGCATGCGGAAACACGAAACGCAGCGCCGGCCAGTGCGGGCGCACCAGCTCGGGCACGATCGGCGCGAAATCATGCCCATCGGCACCGAGACCGTGCAGCCACAGAACGCTCCACTGCGGGTCAGGTCCGGTTTCGCGCTCGAGCACTTCCAACATTCGGGTTTCCCAATGATCGGCCGGGGGGATTATGCCTGCATACGGGTCGGCTAGAACAACGGCGGCAACTGCGCAGCCGCCTTGCGCAACTCGGTCGCACGCAGCAATACCTTCGGCGGCGCGCTTTCCTCCGGGATCCGGAACACCCCCCAGCGCGACAGCGCATCGCCGGCACTGCGCAGCGAGGTCAGCGCGACCACCGGGATCGACATCAGCAAGCCGATGATCACCGGCGCCATCCACGCCGCCAGCGACGGCGACACTTCATAGGCCATCACACCCGCCAGCACCCCGAACAGGGTAGGTCCGCCATAACTGCGGACCAGTGCCGACCAGGAAATCTTGCCATCGTCGCGCTGTTGCGCGTCCCAGCCGGAGTCCTTGCCGGCGAGCACCTCGGCGACACCGCGCGATTGCCGGTACATCACCACCGGCGCCATCAACGCGGCAAGCACCGTCTCGATCAGGATGCTCAGCAAGGCCCGCACCGCACCGCCGCAGGCACGACGCTCCTTGCGGTCCAGCAGCAACGCCAGATACCCCAGCAGCTTCGGCGCGAGCAACACCGCCATCGTGCAGACGAACACCCACAGCACGCCGCCATCGCCGCGCGTATGCCAATAGCGCACCGGCGAGAACGGGATCTCGGCGGCCAGGTCGATCGCATCGCCCAGCAACGGGATGGCGATACCGATCAGCATCAGCATCGCCCACATCGGCGCGGTGAAGTAATGCCCGATGCCGATCATCATGTGCATGCGGCTGATCCAGTGCAGGCCCGGCGCAGTGACGATCTTGGCGTGCTGCAGGTTGCCCTGGCACCAGCGGCGATCGCGGATCAGCAGATCGGTCAGGGTCGGCGGCCCCTCCTCATAGCTGCCCGACAGGTACGGCACCATGTGCGTGGCCCAGCCACCGCGGCGCATCAGCGCGGCCTCGACGAAATCGTGGCTGAGCACATGCCCGCCGAACGGCCTGCGCCCCGGCAACGTCGGCAAGCCCGCGTTCTCGGCAAAGGCCTGGGTGCGGATCACCGCATTGTGGCCCCAGTAATTGCTCTCCGCGCCATGCCACCAGGCCACCCCATAGGCCACCACCGGACCGTATACGCGACCGGCGAACTGCTGCATGCGCGCGAAAACGGTGCGGCCGTTGACCACCTCGGGCAGGGTCTGGATCAGGCCGACGTCGGCATTGCGCTCCATGCCGTCGACCAGCCGCACGATGGTGTCGCCGGTCATCAAGCTATCGGCATCGAGGATCAGCATCTGCGGGTAGGTGCCACCGAAGCGGCGCACCCAGTCGGCGATGTTGCCGGCCTTGCGCGCCCCGTTATCGGCGCGACGCCGGTAGAAGATGCGGCCATGGCCACCGACCGCCTCGCACAGCTCGGCATAGACCTGCTCCTCGGCACGGCCGATCGTCGCCTTGGTGGTGTCGCTGAGCACGAAGAAATCGAACCGGTCCAGCTGACCGGTCTCGGCCACCGACTCGTAGATCGCCTGCAGGCCCGCGAGCAGCCGCCGCGGGTCCTCGTTGTAGGTCGGCATCAGCAGCGCGGTGCGCGTGCGCAGTAGGGGCAGCGGCGCATCCGGATCGACGCCCAACTTGCGACCGGCACCGAAGACCACGGTGAAAAAGCCGGCGAGCGCACTGGCGAATGACATCGCGATCCAGGCGAACAGCGGCACGAACAGCCCCAGCAGACAGGCCTCGAGCACATTGATGCCGCCCGGCCACATCACGTTGAGCATCATCCAGGTGGCCACCACGGTCATCACCGCGGTGCCGCCGACCAGATAGAGACGGCGCAACGCCATGCCGGGTGGCGAGGTGCGCTGGTGCGGGACCTTCAGCTCGCCCTCGCGCAGCGACTGCTCCGGCATCGCCAGCGGCGACTCCGCCGGCAGCACCGCGTGGCCGGCGTCCAGGCAGTTGGCG
Source organism: Pseudomonas sp. (assembly GCA_047607345.1). Classification (GTDB taxonomy): domain Bacteria; phylum Pseudomonadota; class Gammaproteobacteria; order Xanthomonadales; family Xanthomonadaceae; genus Pseudomonas_S. The sequence continues at coordinate 7,648 of JASGDF010000015.1, forward strand.
CCGGCCGGCGCCACCGGATCGGCATGCACCGTCACGACAACACCCCTGGCGCATTGATCCGCACCTTCAGGCACAGGACGTGCCCCGCCTGTACCCGACAAGAGACGGATCGGCACTGCCGGACCCCGGCTGGGGCAATGGCTTGATCGGTTTGACGCACGCAAGACTCCTGGACCGCGACACAGAATCGTTCCTGATTCTAGATGCTTCGGCGTTAAGACAGGCGGCGCTGCCGCATGCCCAGCAGATCGCCGGCAACCAGGACGCGCGCATGGGCAACCCGGCCCGCGATTTCAAGTACAACCTGCACCGCTTCAGCCACGTCCTGAGGCAGTTCGGGATTACCTCCAGAGCACTGGGCGTCACTGCACACGGACTGCGCCACGAGGCGCTGATCGATCACTACAGGCAGATCGCTGGCCAGGAGCCGCCGGTACGCAGTGGCGACACCGTACCCGGAGCCTTCGACCCACCTGCCCGTGAGGCCGTGGCACGCCTGGCTGGCCATTCGCGAACACGGGTTGCCGACGCTTACCTGGCACGGCCGGCGCGACCGGTCCTGCCGGCCCACGATCAGCCGCAAGCCTCGTAAGATCGATGGCCCGCAATCACCGCGCATACCGCGGTGATCGCGCCAGCCAATCGCCGCACGCCATGGCGTCAGGACTTGTACCCCTATCCGTCGCGGCGATGGCAAGCGTTATCTAAACGGCAGCATGGCTACCATGCGCACCTGCCATAGACAGCCGCCTGCCTCCCCATCGAATTAATAGCAGCGTTACTACAATCATGATGCGGAGGCGCCCCCTATGACGATCACGCCTTATCCAGTCAAGAACTGAAGCGGGATGTGGCGCGAGCAAGGAGGGCCACGAAGATCGGTCCGGTGTTCATCACCGATTGCGGCAAGCCTGCGCATGTGCTGCTGAATTTCGAGGACTATCCGCGGTTGACCGGGCTGCGTCGCCACATTACCGATGCGCTGGCAATGCCGAGGATTGCGGACATCGAGTTCGAGCCACCGCACGTGACGATTGGAGCCCAGTCGGCTGACTTTTCCTGATACACATGATCGATACCCGCATGGCTGATTCGAACGCAACCGAGATGACCATTGTTCATCCACGGGTGCCGTTACCGTGACCGTCTGAATTCAACTCCTTCATCAGCGAGGCTGACGCAGCAAGGACGGACGTACTTGTACAGCTCGTGGAGGTCCGCTCCGTGCTTCAAGCTTGATCGCCTTGTTAGATACAGCCTATGTTGCGTATTTCCAAAAAACAGCATATAAGCTGTAATTCTATAATACAGCCCAAAACCTGTATCCATGAACCAGTACACCGTCCACGCCGCCGAGCAGTTGCCCGCCCTGCTCAAGGCCTTCCGCAAGGAAGCCGGCTTGACGCAGGTCGAAGCCGCCTTGCGGCTGGGCATCACCCAGCAAACGCTGTCGGCCCTGGAGCGCAACGCGCAAAAGGTCAGCGCCGAGCGGCTGTTACAGCTGCTGAGCCTGCTCGGTGTAGAGATGGTGCTGCAGAAGAAATCCGCCAGACAGATGCCTGATCCCGCTCCTGGGGCTCCCGCATGGTGACGACACGACCAACGTCGCGCCCTTCCCATCTCGGGCTGTGGATGAACGGCGAGTTCGTCGGTACTTGGCATATCGCATCCGACGGCGAAGACGTGCTCGAGTACGCCCCAATTTGGAAGGCCTCGCCGCAGGGGCGGCCACTGTCGCTCTCCCTGCCGTTCACACCTGGCACGCCCCATCTCCGTGGCCCGGAGGTCACCGCCTACTTCGAGAACCTGTTGCCGGACAGCCGGGACATCCGGGAGCGCGTCGCCCGCCGCTATCGGGCCCGCTCCACCCGCGCCTTCGATCTGCTGGCCCAAGTGGGACGCGACTGTGTCGGCGCTTTGCAGATCCTCCCGGACGGCGTCAGCCCCACAGGGGTGACCACGGTGGACGCCACGCCGATGAGCGAGGCAGACGTGGCAGCCCTGTTGCGCGGGACGGTGTCGCCACCCTTAGGCTCGATCGAGGGAGCAACCGATGGCGATCTACGTATCTCCATTGCCGGAGCGCAGGAAAAGACTGCTCTGCTGTACTTCGATGGCCAGTGGCATCGTCCGCATGGCGCCACACCGACCAGCCATATCCTCAAGCTGCCGATGGGCCTGGTCGGCAACATGAAGCTCGACCTGAGCCACTCCATCGAGAACGAATGGCTGTGCTCGCGCATCCTGCGCGCCTATGGCTTGCCGATCGCCGAGTGCCAGCCGCTGCAGTTCGAGGACATGAAGGTGCTGTCGGTGACGCGCTTCGATCGCGCCTGGCTGCCTGGTCCGTGGCTTGCGCGACTGCCACAGGAGGATTTCTGCCAGGCCACAGGTACCCCACCGGTTTTGAAGTACGAAGCCGATGGCGGGCCGGGCATCGATCGCATCATGGGAGTGCTGGCCACCTCGCTACACCCGGAGCGAGATCGGCGCGTTTTCTTCCTGGCCCAATTGATCTTCTGGATGCTGCGTGCACCCGATGGGCACGCCAAGAACTTCAGCCTGTTTATTCGACCCAGCGGCAGTTACGAGCTCACGCCGCTATACGACGTGATGTCCGCCTGGCCGGTGATCGGCGAAGCCCCGAACCGGATCTCCGAACACAAGATCAAGCTGGCCATGGCAATTCGCTCGAAGAATGCGCATTGGAAGATGAAGGACATCTACCGCCGGCACTGGATCGAGCTGGGCAAACGCCATGGCGTGATTGGCAGCGCTGGCGAATCGTTGGATGACCTGATCGATGCTCTCATTGAACGCACGCCGGCCGTGATCGGCGAAGTTCGCGGACAATTGCCGCCGGCCTTCCCCGCGCACCTAGCCGAAACAATCTTCGGTGGTCTCGGCAGCGCAGCCCGGCAGCTTGAAGGCACATGAATACCGCTTGCGGCTACATTGAGACATCAAAATGCCATGAGACGCCCGCTTGAGGCAGATAGCAAACAATCATGACCGAGCCCAAACCGGCATCTGAGTCCAAAGTTACTACCCGCCTGCCTACACGGCATGGCGCTCCGTGGGAGAGCGAGGAATTCCATCAGCTTGTCAGCGGGATCGAGCAAGGCCTCACTTTGGCGCAGCTCGCCGACCACCATCAACGCACGCCCGGTAGTATAAGCAGCGCTGCAATACGTTTGATCCCGCCAGCGCTGCGCCCGGATAGCCACGCTCGTTCGGTGGACGTCCTCGCCCGGTATCTACGCGAGACCGAGGGTGTTGACCGGCAATCGCTAGTCTCCACCGTTTGCCCCGCTCCTGTCGCACGCAAGGCCATCGACCCAGCTCAGGACCCAGCGAGTCGATCGACGCTTGCCGGGCGGCGAGTACCATCCGGTGCAAAGGTGTCGAGAGAGGTCGACTACACGCAAGCCGTGGACAAGGGAAAGGAGTTCACAGCCAATGCAGAGTCGCTGGTTGACGACGCCACTAGCTGTGCCGATGTAGTCATGCTGGTCAGTGCTGCGGTGGCAAGTCTGCCCAAGGAGCGCGATCGCGACGCGCTTGGGATGCGTCTCGGCGTGGATGGCCAGCCACTGACCCTTGCCGAGATTGGCTCAGCGTGGGGCGTTTCACGGGAGAGAGTGCGCCAAATACAGGAACGTGCATTCAGGAGGTTGGCGACACGAGCACGCAAAGAAGGGACGCCCGGCGCTTCGCTTAAGAAACTGCTGGAGCCGGCTTGTGCCTCTCTCGACGCATTGGCGACATGGCTGTTCGATGCAGCACATAGCGGTTTCGAGATTCCGCCTGGGCTGGCCGCAAAGTTCATTCTTCGCACAGCCGGTTTTCCCAACGCGAAGGCCGTGGAAGTTACAGCACTGCTGCTCGCGATTGAGCGGTCGCGGAAAGCAAGGCTGAGTGAACTGGATCCCAGCCGTGCCTCAGTGGAGAGAATCGAGTCTGTCATCAATGGATGGTTGGAACACAGCGACTGGCCCGTCGCCATGACACCGCCTCCGCCGGCGGCGCAGCTATCAGCGCAGCGCGAGGTCAACGATTCGGACATCGCTGGTAGCTTCTATTCACACAAACTCGACCGTACGGTGCAATACGAATCCGGGCTTGAGCTTGAGATATTGACGCTACTGGAGCGTAGCGGGCGGGTCGCCTACTACCAGGAACAGCCTGCCTTGATCCCCTATACCTTCAAAGGGAGGCGCCGAAACTACTATCCGGATCTGTTCGTTGCCACTGCGGACGGACGCGGCTTGCTCGTTGAGGTGAAACCGACAGAAAGCATGGCTTTGAGCATCAACCGAGCCAAAGCAGATGCAGGACGAGCTTGGGCGCATGCTCGAGGGTGGGGCTGGTTGGTCGTGAGTGATCGACATACGTTCCGACAGATCGTGGAGCACGTCATTCCTGCCGCCGGATGGGCGTTACTGGACAACGAATTGAAAGCGCGCGGAGTTCTTACCTGGCGCGACATGATCAGCTTGCGCATGCAGCACAGACTCACTAGGTTCGATCTCACCGCGTACATCATCCAGTCCGGTGCCGATCTCGACCGGGCATACCGCATCAAGGTGCGGAATGCTCATGGCTCCTCTCAGGATGGGGCGGTCGACACCTCGCTTGCGATATAGATAACGAATGACGAACTGGCAGGGAGGGTTCAATCCCGAGTGTTGTTTTTGAGATTTCCCTGTCCTGGTCTAATTCGTCGCCCCTGAAGAATCCCCCCTCACCCAACTGGTGATGCGGTGAGCCGTGATCCGATCGGTATGCGCGCTGCCACGATCGCCTGGATCCAGGCACGCAAAAACACGATCATCCGCATCAGCCAGCGCAGGTTGTAGCCGGCCGCCGCGCCGATGGCGTTCAGTGCATCGCCCTGGGCGCCCTTGAGCCAGCACCGATCCAGCCGGTGCTCCTGCTTCAAGTGCCCGATAACCGGCTCCACCGCCTGCCGTCGCTTGATCCAGCGCCACTGCCTGCGGGTGAGCGATTGGGCTTTGCCTCGGTGCAGTATCTGGACGCCTTCCACCTCCCGGCCCCGGTAGCCCAGGTCCACAATCGCTGCCGTCGGCACGCCACCGGTGTCCTGCATCAGCGCGCGGGCCTTCCTCGGCGCCATCTACTGGATCGCCTCGGTTATCCTGCTTAATTGATGACACACCCTAGCGGTAGATAAAGCGTCAGCGCACTCTCTGCAGCCTCACGGAATCCGTAGCTCTTGTAGAACCCGGCTGCCTTCGTATGCAGGGCATCCACCAGCAGCACTCGCACGCCCAACTGCTCTCGCAGGCCCAAGCAGCGAGCTATCGCATGCGCCAGCAGGTAGTCCCCATGCCCCTTACCCTGCTCTGCTGATGAAACCGCCAAGCGTCCCATCCGGATCGCGGGCACTGGGTAGTTGGGCAGGCGCTTGCGATCATGCTCCTGTAACTCTGTCAGCAAGAGCTGAGCCGCTGACAAAGTGTAGTAGCCCAGAATGGTGCCGGGAAACTCGTCATCCACGAGGACATGGGTCGTGCTGATGCCATCGCGATGGTGCTGCACCGCCTGCCGGCGCAGATAAGCATCCAGTGTCGACTCCCCGCAGCTGAAGTTGTCGCGATCGTGCCGCTTTGGCTGGAGTTGCTCAACGATCAGCACGCACTCAGCCCTGCGCAACGCGCGCGAGCGCCTTCTTCAACTTGGCATTGGGCTGGAAGGGCGCATCCAAGGCTTTCAGGAAGCGCTTGGACTCTTCCGCCGACAAGGTCACTGTCAGCTCGGCGGCCATGACGCTTTCCGCCTCGCGCATGACCGCATCACGTACAAAGGCCGAAAGCGGCACGCCACGCAGATCGGCAGCGCGGGAGATCCGCGCCTTGTCGGCAGGGTTCAAGCGCAGATCGAGGCGGGCGGCGGCATTGGTCATGGCGACCTCCAATTTGTACGGAATAATACCGTACATACCGCTCATGTCAAATAAACCCCTCTCCCCAGCCAAGCGTCATGGCGGGATTCAACGGGACTTCCTGGGACACCAGGAACGAAAAAACCCTGATCCCAGGGGTTTTCGGCACCACATGGGATTTCCCGGGACTTCAGCGTGGTGGGCCCACCAGGATTCGAACCTGGAACCAAAGGATTATGAGTCCTCTGCTCTAACCGTTGAGCTATAGGCCCGCTGCAGGCGCACAGTGTAGTGGAAGCAGATCGTCCACGCCCAGGCGCCCCAATGAAAAAGCCCCGCCGGAAGCGGGGCTTTTTCACACGCCCGAGGCGCGGACTCAGTCGATGTCCAGGAACGAACGAAGCTGCTCCGATCGGCTCGGATGACGCAGCTTGCGCAACGCCTTGGCCTCTATCTGGCGGATCCGCTCGCGGGTGACGTCGAACTGCTTGCCGACCTCTTCCAGGGTGTGGTCGGTGTTCATGTCGATACCGAAGCGCATGCGCAGCACCTTCGCCTCCCGCGGAGTCAGGCCGGCCAGCACGTCGCGCACGGTTTCCTGCAGGTTGATGTTGGTGGTGTTGTCGACCGGGGACTCCACGTTGGTGTCCTCGATGAAGTCGCCCAGATGCGAGTCCTCGTCGTCGCCGATCGGGGTCTCCATCGAGATCGGCTCCTTGGCGATCTTCATCACCTTGCGGATCTTGTCCTCGGGCATGTCCATTTCCTTGGCCAGCTCCTCCGGGGTGGCCTCGCGGCCGAACTGCTGGAGCATCTGGCGGGAAATGCGGTTGAGCTTGTTGATCGTCTCGATCATGTGCACCGGGATGCGGATGGTGCGCGCCTGGTCGGCGATCGAGCGGGTGATCGCCTGGCGGATCCACCAGGTGGCGTAGGTCGAGAACTTGTAGCCGCGGCGGTACTCGAACTTGTCGACCGCCTTCATCAGGCCGATGTTGCCTTCCTGGATCAGGTCCAGGAACTGCAAACCACGGTTGGTGTACTTCTTGGCGATCGAGATCACCAGGCGCAGGTTGGCCTCGACCATCTCCTTCTTGGCCTTGCGCGCCTTGGCCTCGCCGTAGGCCATCGCGCGGCTGATCTCCTTGATCTCGGCCAGGCTCAGGTAGTTGGCCTGCTCCAGCTCGATCGAGGCCTGCTGCTCGGCGATGATGTTGTCCTTGACGTCGCGCAGCGCGGACGACCACTTCTGCTTGCGCTTGAGCGCGTCGTCCACCCACTCCAGGTTGGTCTGGTTGCCTTCCCAGGAACGGATGAAATCCTTACGCGGCATCCTGGCAACGTTGGTCGCCAGGTGCAGCACCTTGCGCTCGTGATCCTTGATCGCGTTGACCTGGCCGCGCAGCTGGTTGACCAGGGTATCGGTCAGGTTCAATGGCAGCTTCAGGGTGACGAAGATCGCGGCGGCGTCCTCGCGCGACTTGGCCACGATCTTGTGCTCGGCACCATGCTTGGCGTGGGCCTTCTTGAACTTGGCGTACTCGGCGCCCAGCGCCTCCATGCGGACGGCGACCTCGGCCGGGTCCGGACCAGAGGGCGCGGCTTCCTCATCGCCACCGCCGTCTTCCTCCTCATCCTCGTCCTCGTCGCCATCGGCATCGGCGGCGCCATCGGCGGCCAGCTCGGCCGCCGCCGCAGCCGCGGCGGCATCGGCCTCCTCGATCAAGTCATTGAAGCCGACCACGACCTCGGCCAGGCGCTTGCGGCCGGCCTTGTGCTCCTCGTAGTCGGACAGCAGCAGCTCGATCGACAGCGGGAAGGTGCCGAGCGCGGCCTGCACCTGGCCCAGGCCTTCCTCGATGCGCTTGGCGATGGCGATCTCGCCCTCGCGGGTCAGCAGCTCGACGGTACCCATCTCGCGCATGTACATGCGTACCGGATCGGTGGTGCGGCCACCTTCGGTATCCAGCGCGCTCAGCGCGGCGGCGGCTTCCTCGGCGGCGGTATCGTCGACCTCGCGACCGCCGGTGTTGCCGTCGTTCAGCAGCAGGGTCTCGGCGTCGGGCGCGACTTCATGGACGTCGATGCCCATGCCGTTGATCATGCCGATGATGTCTTCGATCTGCTCCGGATCGACCAGGTCGTCGGGCAGGTGATCGTTGACTTCGGCATAGGTCAGGTAGCCCTGTTCCAGGCCCTTGCTGATCAGTTGCTTGATATCGGATTGCTGGGCAGGACGTTCGTTCGCCATGAGTGCTCGCGCCACCGGCTAAGGAGAAAAGAGGAGAACCTAGCATTATACCGTGCCAGACCGGGATTGGCTCACGGTTTCGTTAACCGGGTCCCACGCGCCTACACAGCCGACGCGACGGCACAGGCGCTTCCCGCCCTGAAAACAGCCCTGGCCTAAGGCCTCAGCAGGAAACTTACCGGGCCGTCATTCACCAGGCTGACGACCATATGGGCTCCGAAGCGACCGGTTTCTACCCCACCGACATGCTTTTCACGGCAGATTGCCACCAGTTCGTTGAACACGCGTTCAGCCTCGATCGGCGGCGCGGCGGTGCTGAAGCCCGGGCGCATGCCCGAGGACGTGTCCGCGGCCAGCGTGAACTGGCTGACCAGCAGCAGGCCGCCGCCGGTATCGGTGAGCGAACAGTTCATTCTTCCCGCCGCGTCGGCGAACACTCTGTACCCCAGCAATCGCTGGGCGAGTCGCCGGATCCGCGCCTGGTCGTCGCCCGGCTCGACGCCAACCAACGCCAGCAGCCCCGCCCCGATCCGGCCGACCACTTGCCCCTCCACCTCCACCGAGGCCTGCGATACGCGTTGGATCAGGGCAAGCACGGCGGGATTCCTCGCATAGCTGAACGCGGCAGCATGCCGGCGGACACGCTCCCTGTCACGCGGTCAGGCACGCCCGTTTAAAATCCGCTGATGAAAGCCGATTTCCGTGCCCGGCTGCTGTACCGGGCCGCCTCGCTGCTGGGTCACCTGCCATGGCCGTGGCTCAAGCGCCTGTCCGACACCCTGGCATGGGGCTGGCTCACGCTGAATGCGCGCGAGAGCCGCGTCGTGCGCCGCAACCTCGAACTGGCCTATCCAGAGCTTGGACCGACCGAACGCGAGATCCTGCATCGCCGGATCCTGTATTCGACCGCACGCCAGATCCTGGAAATGCTGCGTACCTGGACCCGGCCGCCACCAGCCAACCTGGCCCGGCTCACCCGCCACGGTCAGGATATCTACGACACCGCATTGGCCGCCGGCAAGGGTGTGATCGTGGCCGCTCCACACTTCGGCAACTGGGAACTGCTCAACCAGTGGCTGTCCGAGCGCGGGCCGATTGCGATCGTCTACCGCCCCCCCGACTCGGTCGCGCGCGACGGTTTCCTGCAGATCGTTCGTGGCGGAAGCAACGTCACCCAGGTGCGCGCGGAAGGACCGGCGGTGCGGCAGTTGTTCAAGATCCTCAAGGCCGGCGGCGCAGTCGGCATCCTGCCCGACCAGCAGCCGAAGATGGGCGACGGCGTGTTCGCGCCGTTCTTCGGCATGCCAGCGCTGACCATGACCCTGGTCAACCGGCTCGCCGAGCGCACCGGGGCCACGGTGCTCTACGCCTGGTGCGAACGCACCGGGCCGGACCTGGAGTTCGCCCTGCACGTCGAGCCGGCCTCGCCGCAACTGGCCGATCCGGACCCGGTCGTGGCCGCGACCGCGCTCAACGCCGGCATCGAGGGCATCGCCCGGCGCGACCCGGCCCAGTACCAGTGGACCTACAAGCGCTATACCCTGCGCCCGCCGGGCAGCGGCGAACCCAATCCCTATGCGACGACACGGCACCCCCATTGAGCAGTCGCCGGCCCACCGCGATTCAGGCGAGGATTGCGACACAGCGTCGCGGCAGATCGTCCGGCGTGGCGATTGAGACCGGGCACCGGCGCCCTCATCAGGAACATCGATGACGACCTCCTCCCCTCCCCCGCAACATGGCGCCGTCTTCGGCGAGCCGGCCACGATCCGCAGTGAACGCGCCGCCTCGGAGCTGCGCGCCGGGCGTCCGGTGGTGATCACCCACCACGACGGCAGCGCCCGCGCGGTGCTGGCCCTGGACAGCAGCACCGAGCGCGGCTACCAGGCGTTCGCACAGGCGGCCGGGCAGCGCCACTACCTCTATCTCACGTCGATCCGGGCTGGCGTGCTGGGCCTGGACGCCCCTCAGGGCGCGCGCATCGCCCTGGACGGGGTCGGCTACGACCGGCTGGCCGCGCTGGCCTACCTGCACGATGCCCAGCTGCCGCCGCAGTGGCAGCCGGGCGACGTGCTCGACGCGGGTGCCACCGAGGTCGCGCGCCTGGGTCTGCTGCTGCCGGCGATCCTGGCGGCGGAGACCGCTCCGGACGCCGCCGCCTTCGCCGGCTGCCAGCAGCTCTCGCTCGCCGATCTCGGCGAAGGCTGCGCCAAGGCGGCCGCCGGCAAGTACGAGCTGGTGATCCGCACTCCGGTACCGCTGCGCGAGGTCGGGATGAGCGAATTCGTGGTGTTCCGCGGCGGTGTGGCGCAGCGCGATCAGGTGGCGATCGTGATCGGCCAGCCCGACCTGTCGCAACCGGTGCCGGTACGCGTGCATTCCTCCTGCCTGACCGGCGACCTGTTCGGCTCGCTCAAGTGCGACTGCGGCGACCAGCTGCGGCACGGGCTGGCCAAGCTCAAGGAGCTGGGTGGCGGCGTGCTGCTGTACCTGGACCAGGAAGGCCGCGGCACTGGCATCGCCGCGAAGATGCGCGCCTACGGCTATCAGCACGCCGGGCTGGACACGATCGACGCCGACGCCCAGCTCGGCTTCGGCCCGGACGAGCGCCGCTACAGCGGCGCGGTGGCGATGCTGCGCGGCCTGGGCATCGATCGCATTCGTCTGCTGACCAACAACCCGGCCAAAGTCGAGCGGCTGCGCGCGGCGGGCGTGGAGGTGATCGATCAGATACCGGTCACCGGCGAGATCACCCTGGAAAACGAGCAGTACCTGCGGACAAAGGCCGCCCGCGCCGGCCATCTGCTCGATGTGGATGCGTTGATCCTGGCCTCGCAATAGCCGCGCAACGTCCGGCATCGCTCGTGGCGCCAAGCTTCCTCGGCGCTACGAGCGATGCCGCTATGCTGACCGTCCCTTCGGCGCTCCCCTGACGCTGCGTGTACCCGACTTCCGATCCTGCCCGTCCCTCGCCCCCGCCATTGCCCGCCGAGGCCGACTGGCACGTGCTGCCGCCGCAAAGCGTGCGCCTGGCCGCGGCCGGCGGCGCGCTGGCGATGGGCGCGACGCTGGCGATCGCCGCGACCGGCAGCCTGCTGGCGCTCGCGCCACGCCTGGGGTGGCTGATCCCGATCCTGGCCCTGGCCGGGGCGGTCGCAGGCGGCTGGGTATCCGCCAAGCGCCAGCGGTTGACGCGCTGGCGGCTGGATGCGAACGGGCTGGCATTGCGGCGCGGGCGCTGGTGGCAGACCGAGACGCGCGTGCCGATCACCCGCGTGCAGCACCTGGACCTGCGCCGCGGCCCGCTCGAACGGCTCGCCGGGCTGACCACGCTGGTGGTGCACACCGCCGGCACCCGGCTCAACGCGGTCGCCATCGCCGGGCTCGACCAGCACGATGCCGAGCACCTGCGCGATCGCCTGGCGCGTCAGCTGGACCAGGACAACGACGCGCTGTGAGCATCGCCCCGGCCGAGGCCGCGTCCGAGCAGCGGCTGCACCCGCTGTCGTGGCTGTTCGTGCTGCAGCAGCAGCTCAGGCAGTTCCTGATCCCGATCCTCGCGCTGGCGCTGTTCGGCGGCCGCGGCGAACGCCACGAGTGGGCCAACCAGTTCGCCACGCTGATCGTGGTCTGTGTGCTGGTGGGGGTATCGATCCTGCGCTATCTGACCTACCGCTACCGCATCGGCAGCGATGGCGTGGCGATCCGCAGCGGCTGGCTGCAGCGCAGCCGGCGCGACATCCCGTTCGCGCGCATCCACAACGTGGTGGTGCACCAGTCACCGCTGCACCGGCTGTTCGGCGTGGCCGAGGTACGGCTGGAATCGGCCGGCGGCCACAAGCCGGAGGCGCAGATGCGGGTGCTGCGCCTGGAGCAGGCACTCGCGTTGGAGCGGCAAGTCCGCCATCGCGGGGAAGCGGCCGCCGGCGATGCCGGACCTCCGCCCGGCGATGCACTGCTGGTGCTGCCGTCGGCGGAGATCGTCCGGCTCGGGCTGATCTCCAACCGCGGCATGGTGGTGGTCGCCGCGGCCTTCGGCCTGCTCTACCAGATGTTCCCGCAGCGGCAGGTATCGCGCTTCATCCAGCACCACGGCGAGCAGGCCTATCGCTACGCCGAGCAGTTGCACCCGGGCATGCAGGCGACGGCCTTGTTCGCCGCGATCGCGCTGATCGCCGTGCTGGCGGTGATGCGGTTGCTCTCGGTGGCGCTGGCGCTGCTGCAATACCACGGCTTCCGCCTGAGCGAATCGCAGCGACGCCTCATCGTCGAGCGCGGCTTGCTGGCGCGGCTGCGTACCAGCGTCGCGCGCCGCCGCATCCAGGCCTGGACACTGCAGGAAGGCGTGCTGCACCGACTGTTCGGCCGGCGTCACCTGCGCGTGGACACGGCCGTGTCGGAAAGCCACGGCGAGGAAGGTCGCGCATTGAAGGAACTGGCGCCGATCGCGACGCCACAGGCCTGCGACACGCTCGTCCGGCGGCTGCTGCCGGGCGTGCAATGGCCGCCGCCACGCTGGCAACCCGTGGCAACACACTGCTGGTGGCGGTTGTGCCTGCCCTCACTGTGGCTGCTGCCGCTGGCCGCCGTGCTGTACCTGCGGTTCGGTGCGTGGTCGCTGCTGGTGCTGGCGTGGTGGCCGTGGTCGGTGTTCAAGGCATCGCGCCAGGTCCGGCGCATGGGCTATGCGCTGGACGAACGCCTGGTCGCGGTGCGCGGCGGCTGGTGGACACGCTGGTGGCGCTTCGCCGAGATCGACAAATTGCAGGCACTGCAGCTGGTGCGCTCGCCGCTGGACCGGCTGACCGGCACCGCGACGCTGTGGCTGGACACTGCCGGCGCCGGCGGCGGCCTGCCGCCGTTGCGGCTGCGCTTCGTCCCGCTGGCGCAGGCGCAGGCGCTGTACGCGCAACTGAGCGCGAGCCTGGCGCGGCGGCGGCTGGAGTGGTGAGCTCGCCTCCACCCACAGGCCGGCGCTGATCGATCAGCCCGCCGGACCCGTGTCCGCGCCGTTACCGAGCAGCGCCTGCAACTTGCTCAGTGAATACTTGCCCTCCACGGACTCGAGCAGCCACCGCCGGGCTTGTTCCGGGTCATTGCGCAACGCTCGCACTAATGCGCTCGCCACGCCGAAACTGGTCCGCTCGAGAAGTTCGCGATCGTCCGGAAAAAGATCGTAGAGGTTCATGAATTCGCCCAGGTCCGCCAGCGAGAAACGTCTTTTCGCCTCGATCTCGATGGTGCACTGCAGATGCTGCAGCACCAGCATCATGCCGCCGCTCAATTCGCCGGCATCGTAGCCCTGCCGCAATCGCTGGCCGATCTTCCACGCCAGTGCATTCTTGTTGCCCTTGCCGTGCGCGAGGACGATGGTGGCCAACTCGTGTCCGACCGCATTCAGCGCATCGATCCGGGCCTGCCGCCCGTTGTTGATGAGTACATCCCGCATCGCGAGGGTCATCGGCAACTCCTGACAAGTGATGCGCGGCACGCGCGCTCCAGTGCATCGCCACCGCGTCTGCACGAGGTTAATGCAACGAGGCTCCGCTGAACAAACCAAGCATTGCTCGTCATTCCCACCAGGACGGCGATCCTGCGCCATGGCATTCCAATGGATTGAGCGCCCCTGGATTGGCGCCATAGCGGGAATGATGCGGTGCCAGGCGGACACCTAATACCCAGCCGGCCCCCAGTAGCCGATCCGCTTGCGGATCTTGAACTTGCGCCAGAGGTTGGCCGGCTTCGGCTTCGGATTGCGTGCGCCCGCGGCGACGAACGCGTCGATCGCCTCCAGCACCCGCTCGCTGGAGCGACCGTCGCGATACGGGTGCAGTTGGTCGGCGAATTCGCGGATCGCCGCCATCAGCTCCGGCGGCCGGCTCAGCGCGCGCCGGATCGCCGGTTCGAACTGCGCCGGGTCGTCGATGTCGATCAGCTGCGGCCCGGGCCGGCGGTTCTTGAACGTCACCACCGGCTTGTAGGTCAGCAGGAACTCGTTGAGCGCCGAGGAGGTGTCCGAGCACATCAGGTCGACCTGCGGGAACAGCTCGAGGATGTTGTCGTTCTCGGCGAACGTCAGGTAGTCGTTCTGCAGCGCCTTGTACTTCGCCACCATCTCCGGGTCCATCTTCGGATGGAAGGTGACGATCCAGCGGAACTCGCCGCTGCGCGACAGCCGCGCGACCTCGTCGTAGAGGATCGGCGCGGCGCTCCACGACGGCGAGAACGTGGAGTGGTACAGGATCACCGGCGGCCGCCGCACCGGCTCGGGCGCGTCGCCGAGCCGGCTCATGAACGGGTCGATCTTCGGGAAGCCGGTCTCGCTGACCGCGAAATGCCCCAGCTCGCGCGACAGTGCGCCGAACGCGGCGGTGTCGCGCGGGCCGGTCGTGCAGTACAGGTCGAAGAAGCCGCGCACGTAGATGTGGCGCGGCTTGCCGGCGTCGAAGCCGTGGAAGGTCTCGACCTTCACGCCGGGGAAGAAGTGCGGCACCGCGTTGCTGGAGGTGATCACCGCGTACGGGTTCCATGCGCGCACCTGCTGCGCCGTCAGCAGCGTCTCGTCGGGCGCGAGGTCCTCCGCGCCGGGGCCGTCGAAGAACCAGGCGGCCTCGTCGCCGCGCGCGCGGATCGCCGCCTGGATCGGGCGCAGGATCGCCAGCGCGTAGCGCTCGGAACCGTACAAAAGATAATGCTTGGCCATCAGCGCTCCAGATCGTGTTTGCGCAACTGCGCGGCGGCGAGTCCGACCGACTCGGGATTGCGACGCATCTCGTAGTAGCGCATGCGCTTGTATACCGCATAGCTGGCAGCGGTCTGCGCCACCACATAGCCACGCCAGCCGTCGAGCATCGCCAGGCGCAGCACGTAGTCCTTGAAGAAGGCCGCTGCGAACACCAACGGGCACTGCCACATGCGCGGCGACTTGCCCTTGTCGCGCCAGTCCAGCGCTTTCAGCTCGGCATAGCGCAGTACCTTCAGGTCCTTGTGCACCAGGGTCGGGTTGTGCAGGTGGTTGAACGGCACGCGCAACTGCTCGCTGCGGCCTTGCGCCTGCAACGACTCATGCACCCGCGCCTCGCTCCAGCGCGCGCGGCCACGGTGGTAGAGCCGCGCCAGCCGTTCGCCGACCATCGGTCGGTACCAGCGCATCGGCGCGCCCATGTACCAGGTGCTGCGCCGCATCCACACCGACGCAGCATCGCCGGTCAGGATCGCCGGCAGGCGCCGGCGGCATTCGAGCGCGCCGTCCTCGGACAGGAACTCGTCGGCGTCCAGCACCAGGATCCAGTCGTGCGTGGCCTGTGCCGAGCCGAAGTTGCGCTGTGGACCGAAACCGAGCCAGGGCTGGACGACCACGCGCGCGCCATGCGCCTGCGCGATCGCCACGGTGTCGTCGCTGCTGCCACAGTCCACTACCAGCTTCTCGGCGGCGAACGGCACGCTGTCCAGGCAACGGGCGATGTTGTCGGCCTCGTTGTAGGTCATCACCACCAGGCTGAGCGGAAGCTGCCCATCCTCGCTGCCGACACCATCGTGCATGTTGGGAATCCGTTGCGCCGCGTCGCGGCCTAACATCACATTATAGGTTCGGCGTCCCCGCCATGGCCCGGCGGTCGTGGGCCTCGCGCAGCGCCAGGCCCGCCAGGATGCCCACCAACGAAACATAGACGCTGACGGTGAGCTGGTGCGCGAACATCGACTGGGTCATGCCGCACAGCACGTAGCCGACCACCAGCATCGCCCCGGCCGCGGCGGCCCCGCGCAACCCCGGCGATTCACCCGGCGCCGCACGGTCCCGGTGCAGCCGCACCATCAGCAGCAGCGGCAAGCCGTAAACGGCGACCAGCAGCAGCAGTCCGGGCACGCCCTGGGTCGCGCCCCACTCGGCCAGGTCGTTGTGGGCATGCCCCAGGTTGCAGTACTCCAGCGCCGAATCGGCGCGGCAGGCCGGCTGTTGTTTCATCGCCTCGTCGAAATGGCCAATGCCGATGCCGGTCAATGGATGCGCCAGGAAGCTCTCGTAGGCCGCCTGCCACAGCTCCAGGCGCGCGCCGGCCGAGGAATCGGCATCGCCATGCTCCAGCCGCTGCATGTCGGTCTGCAGCTCGACCAGCCGCATCTGCCGGCTCAACCCCGGCACGGTCAGCAGCAACCCGATGGCCACGACGGCCACACCGCTCAGCACCAGCAGGCGGCTGCGACCATCTCGCCAGCGTGCGCTCCAGACGATCACCACCAGCAGGCACAGCAACCCCAGCCAGACCCCGCGGCTGCCGCTGAGCACGATCGTGGCGCAACCTGCGAGCAGCGCGAACACCGGCAATACCCAGCGCCGGCGCGGTCGGCAGAACACCGCCAATATCATCAGCGACAACACCACGTCGGCAAACACGATCGCATTGCTCCAGCCCTCGGCACGCGGCGCGCCGCCCAGCACCTGCCACGCCGCCAGTGCCAACGCCGCGGCGATCCCGGCCAACGCGCCACGCCACAGCCAGGCCAGCCGCGGCCGCAGACTATAGGCCCAGATCGCCACCCACGGCAGTACAACGAAGCGCGAGCGGTTGCCCACGTCACGCAGGTCATGCTCGAACAGCAGCAGCGACACCAGCGCCATTACCAGCACCGCCAGCGACAACCCGGCCAGCAGTTGCAGCGGCCGACCCATCGTGCCAGCGCCGCGCCGCAACGCACCCAGCCCCAGCAACGAGGACACCAGCAGGCACAGGCCGAACGGCAGCAGGCCACCGGGGAACGCCAGCACGCCGGCACCGAGCAGGAACAGCCCGGCCTCGGCGAACGCGACAGCGGCGCGCGAGCCGACCGGGACAGGCACTGCGACATCCGAAGGACGGGTCTGGAGCGACATCATCGATGGGCCGATCCTGGGCAAAAGCGGCTGATCTTCAGGGACACACCACTAACGGCAGATAAGCGCCCGCGCCCAGACCGAGCAGGGCACACCGCGCTGGCGTTCATTCCACGTCGATCTTGCCCTGCTCACGGAACTCGCGCTCACGCTCGGCCGCATCAGCCACGCAAGGGCCGCCGATCGCAGCCGCCGGCACCAGCCACCAGCCACGCCGGTTGGCCACGCCGACCTCGCGCGAACGCGAGCGGTCCACGCACTTCAGCAAGGCCGCCTCCTGCACCAGCAGCCAGCGCCGGCCGGGCCGCTGCGCTTGCCAGGCCACACCGCGCCGGAGCTGATCCTCCCACTGCACCCGGAACCCGAACGTCTCCACCGGCCGCGGCGCCATCAGCAGGTTCTGTTCCTTCCACGCGACCAGGCCGAGCTCGGCATCGGCCGGGATCATGTCCACTGCCTGCCGCATCACCGCGCGTGCCGAGCTGAAGTCGTTGAGCACCGGATAGACCGCCAACCCGTAGGCCAACCAGAACGCGGTCAGCAGCGAGGCCACGCCGATCACGCTGCGGCGCACCCGCCACAACAGCAGACTCGCCACGCCCCAGCTGCCGATCGCGAGCGTGATCCAGGCCAGCCTGTGCGTCACCTCGATGCCCACGCCACGGCTGTCCATCAGCTTGCGCTCGAAGCCTGGCTGCCCGAGCAGCATCGCCACGCCGCCGACGAAGAACCCTATCGTCAGCAACGCCGTGAAACCAAACAGCAGCCTCTGGAAACCGCGCCGGCGCAGTATCCCCGGCAACAACGGCGCCATCACCAGGCACACCATCGGCAGCGCCGGCAGGATGTAGACATCGCGCTTGCCGCTGGGAATCGAGAAGAACAGCACCACCAGCCCCCACCACACCAGCGGCAGCAGATAGCGCGGGTCGTGGCGCTTCAGCCGCCGCCGCCATGCCGGGATCGCCCACGGCAGCGCCAGCATCATCGGCATCCACATCGTCGCCATCGTTGCAAAGTGGTACCACCACGGCTGGGCGTGGTCCCACGAATGGGCATAGCGCCTGGCGGTCTGGCGGAACAGGATATCGTTGAGATAGGCGTGGTACTCAGGCGCAGAGCTCGTCAACGCGGTGGCCGCCACCGGCACCAGCCAGGCCAGGATCGCGGCAAAGAACGCCAATGGCCCCCACCAGAAGCGCCGGTCGCGCGCATGCAGGCGCACGCGCGGCCATTGCCTGGCCGACGCCAGCGCCGCCGGCAGCAGCACCAGCAGCGCGATCACGCCGACGCCCTTGGTGATCACCCCCACGCCGGCCGCGCACCAGCCCAGCGTCCACCAACGCCAGTTCGGGCCCAGCAACAGGTGCCGCAACAGACCATAGTTGGCCAGGGTGATGAAGAACACCACCAGCGGGTCGATCTGCGCCTTCTTTGCCTGGAAGGTGAAGTGCAACGTGAACAGCAACGCCCAGGCGGCATAGAGGCCGACCCGGCGCGTCCACAGCCGACGGCCGAGGTCGTAGACGCATGCCAGCGTGCCCAGCGCGGCCAGCAGCGACGGCAGCAGGAACGCCACCCGCCAGTCCCGCAACAGGGTGTAGAACGTGGCCTGCAGCCACATCAGCATCGGCGGCTTGTCCGAGTACAGCTCGTGACCGCGGTGCGGGAACAACCAGTCGCCGCTCTCGATCATCTGCTTGGCGACCAGCGCGAAGCGCGGCTCGTCCGACGGCCACGGATCGCGCATTCCCAACCCTGCCCCGATCACCAGCAGCGCGGTGATCGCCAACAACCAGAATTCCCGGGACGTACGTGACTTCAGCATGGGCACAGATGATAGTGGATGATCCGCGCGGGGATATGCGGGACCTTGCCAAGGAATTGAATATTGGAAACGCCGGGGGACAGTGCCTTCGCCCCCACGCAAACCCCGTCCTCACTCACGTCCGCGCGCGAATGTCTCGTTATCCCTATGTGTTCTTGACCAGGCTGGCATAGAAAAACCCATCGCAACCCTCCTCGCCAGGCAACCGTTGCCGCCCCGCACCGCTGACGTGGCCGAATACCTCGGGCAACGCACGCACCGATGCATCGCGCGTGCGCGCCAGGAACGCCTGGACCTGCTCATGGTTCTCGCGCGCCAGGATCGAGCAGGTGGTGTACAGCAGATGTCCCCCGGGGCGCAGCGTGCCCCACAGTGCATCCAGCAACCGCGCCTGCAACACGACCAGCGCCGCCACATCCTCGGCACGGCGGTGCAGCAGCACATCGGGCTGACGGCGCACGATGCCGGTGGCCGAGCACGGCGCATCCAGCAAAACCGCGTCGAACGGCTGGCCGTCCCACCAGGCGGCGGGATCGGTGGCATCGGCTGTCCGCAACGTCGCCACCGCATCCGGACAGGTACGCGCCAGCGTCTCGCCGACCCGTTGCAACCGACGCGTATCCACATCCAGCGCGGTCAGGCGCAGCGAGGGTTCGCGTTCCAGCAAATGCGCGCTCTTGCCGCCGGGCGCGGCGCAGGCATCCAGGACGCGCGCGCCGGCCGTCAGCACCAGCGCATCGGCGACCTGCTGCGCCGAACCGTCCTGCACCGAGACCCGGCCTGCCTCGAAACCCGGCAACTGCGCCACCGCTGTCGGCGCATCCAGACGCACCGCATCCGGAAGCAACCCCACGGTCTGGCCCGACAGTCCTGCCGCGGCCAGTGCCATGACGTACTGCTCGGGATCGCCATGGCGACGATTGACCCGCAGCCACATCGGTGCCGGCTGCGCGCTGGCGACGAACACCGCCTCGGCACGCACACCCCAGTCGGCGCGCACCTGCCGGCGCAACCAGTCCGGCCAGGCGGCATCGGCCGGCACCTCCGGAACACCATCGCGCAGCGCGCGGCGCAGGATCGCGTTGACCATGCCGGCCTGGCGCGGCCGGCCCAGCGCGCGGCAGGCCTCGACCGTCGCCGAAAGCGCCGCGTGCGGCGGCAGCCGCAGCACCTCGATCTGGGCGAAGCCGACCATCAGCAAGGCCTGCAGGTCGGCATCGCGATGCCCGAGCGGGCGTTGCAGCCAGCCGGCCAGCGCCGCCCGGTAGGCCGGATGCCGGCGCAGCACGCCCAGGCAGATCGCCTCGACCAGCGCGCGGTCGCGCGGATCGGACAGCGTCGGCAGCACGGTCGCCAGCTCGGCCTTGAGCGAGCGGCCTCGCGCCATTACCGCCACCAGCACGCGCGCGGCCGCCAGTCGCGACGCGACGCCAGCCTGCGCAGCGATGTCGCCCATCAACCCGCGACCAGCAGATCGCGGCGCGCGTTGAGGTAGTCGGCGGCGGTGATCGCCTTGCCACCCTCGCGCTGCAGCACGCGCAGGCGCAGCACACCCTCGCCGCAGGCCACGTCGATGCCCTGCCTGGACGCGGCAAGCAGCGTGCCCGGCACCTGCGCATGAGCCTGGTCCAGCGCGATCGCGCCATGGATGCGCACGCGCTCGCCAGCCAGCGTGGCCTCGGCCACCGGCCACGGGTTGAACGCGCGCACGCGCCGCGCCAGCAGCGCGGCCGGCTGGCCCCAGTCCAGCCGCGCCTCGGCCTTGTCGAGCTTGTGCGCGTAGACCACGCCCTCGGCCGGCTGCGGCCGCGGCACTGGGCGGATGCCGGCACGCAACAGGCCCAGTCCGTCGGCGAGCACCTGCGCACCGAGCCCGGCCAACCGGTCGTGCAACTGCCCACCGGTCTCTTCTTCAGCAATCGGCGTGCGCTGCTCCAGCAGCACCGGGCCGGTGTCGAGCCCGGCCTCCATCAGCATCAGGCACACCCCGGTCTCGGCGTCGCCGGCCTCGACCGCGCGTTGGATCGGCGCCGCGCCGCGCCAGCGCGGCAGCAGCGAGGCATGCACGTTCCAGCAGCCGTTGACCGGGATCGCCAGCACCGCCTTCGGCAGGATCAACCCGTAGGCGACCACCACCATCAGGTCCGGGGCAAGCCGACGCAGCGCCTCCTGCGACTCGGGCGACTTCAGCGACTCCGGCTGCAGCACCGGGATCCCGCGCGCGATCGCCTCCAGTTTGACCGGCGAGGGCGTCAGCCCGCGCCCGCGCCCGGCCGGGCGATCCGGCTGGGTGTAGACGGCGACGACTTCATGGCGCTGCGCGGCGGCGCGCAGCGCCGGCACGGCGAACTCCGGCGTGCCGGCGAATACGATTCTCATGCGTGCCGGAACCCGGAGAACGTGAATCGACAACGCCTGGATACGGCCGCTCCTGCTTTACCGTGTCCCCGGCCCCCGGTCCCCAACCCCGGCCTCAACCTTCCCTCACGCGACATGCCGACGCGCCTTGGCCAGCTTCTTGCGCACCATCTCGCGTTTGAGCGGCGAGAGGTAATCGATGAACAGTTTGCCGTCCAGGTGATCCATCTCGTGCTGGATGCACACCGCGAGCAAACCATCGGTGGTCAGCTCCTGCGCCTGGCCGGCACGGTCGAGGAAACGCACGGTGATCGTGTCGGCGCGGGTGACGTCGGCAAAGATGCCAGGCACCGACAGGCAGCCTTCCTGATAGACCTTGCCCTCGGCCGAGGCCTCGACGATCTGCGGGTTGATGTACACCTGCGGGGCGTTCTTCTCCTCGCTGATGTCGATCACCATGAAGCGCTTGTGCACGTCGATCTGACTGGCGGCCAAACCAATACCCGGCGCCTCGTACATGGTCTGGAACATGTCGTCCAGCAACGTCTGGAACGCGGGCGTGGCCACTTCGGCGGCGTCGACCAGCGCGGCCTTGGTGCGCAGGCGGGGATCAGGGAATTCGAGAATGGGGAGCAGGGCCATAGCATTACCCATGTGGGGGCGCCGGCGCGATCCGGCAAGATCGGCAGATTCTACCGCCAATGCTTGCGCCGCGCCCCGGCGCCTGGACTATAGTGCCCGCACCTGTTGGGGAATCAGGCAGACCGCAATCATGTTCAACCGACTTCGCACGGTCGTCGCTGCGGCGATGCTGACCGTAGCGACCTACGCCGCTGCCGTGGACACGAGCGGCCGCCATCCGGAAACCTATGTCGTCCAGAAGGGCGACACGCTGTGGGACATCGCCGGCCGCTTTCTCCGGAAGCCGTGGCTGTGGCCGGAGATCTGGCAAGCCAACCCGCAGATCGACAACCCGCACCTGATCTATCCCGGCGACGTACTGAGCCTGGCCTACCTGGACCGCGTCCTGGACCACGTCACGGTGCAGCCAGGCCCGCGCCAGGAGGCGCCGATCGACGCGATCGCGCTGGCGCAGGTCGAGCCGTTCCTGAAGAACCTGCGCGTGGTCGACAGTTTCAAGGAGCTGCCCTACGTGGTCGGCTTCGAGGACAACCGCCTGCGCGGCAGCGACGGCCAGCTGGCCTATGTCAAGGGCCTGGCCACCGCCCCACGCGGCCAGCGCTACGCGGTGGTGCGCCCGACCGTGCGCTTCGGCCTGCCGCAACCGACCCGGGACCTGGACGCGCGTGGCGACGTCACGCCAGGCAGCGGCAACCTCTGGAAGGACTTCGTCGCCCCGGGCCAGCGCCGCGAGCTGCTCGGCTACGAGCTGGCCCAGGTCAACGTCGGTACGATCACCGGCGGCAACGCTGAGGTCGCCACCCTGTTGTTGCAGGACACCGGCCGCGAGGTCCGCGCCGGCGATCGCCTGATCCCGGTCGAGGCCAGGACCTACGATCTGCAATTCATCCCGCACCCGCCAACCGCACAGGCCGTCGCGGCCAATCCGCGTGTACTGGCGGTGGCGGACGCCCTCACCACCGGCGGCCCGCGCGATGTCATCGCGATCTCAGTCGGTACCCGCGAAGGCATCGACAATGGCACCGTGTTCTCGATCTGGCGCCAGGGCAGCCGCGTCAGCCAGGATCCCACCTCGCGTGCCGACGATGGCTACACCGGCAGCCCGCGCTCGACCGCAGGCCTGCCGGACGAATACACCGCGCATGCGATGGTGTTCCGCACCTACGGCAAGGTCAGCTATGCGCTGGTGATGGAAGGCGTGAAGCCGGTCCATGTCGGCTATGCAGTGAGGCACCCGGACGCGCAGTAAGCGCGGCGATTCCCTACAGCCGGACCGGACACCCACCTAGGGCAGCTTGCCTGGCCGCGGCCTAGCCTGCCGCCATGGACACTCCCACCTCGCACGACCCCGACACCCTCCGCGCCCTGCTGGCACTGGTGCTGGCCGGCGGCCCGCAGGCCGCGCGCAGACACCTGCTGGAGCAGCATGGCGACCCGCGCACGGCGCTGCGCGCCGGCCCCGCCGCATGGACCCGGGCCGGTTGCGGCAGCGAGCAGATCGCGCGCCTGCGCCGGCCGGACGCGGCGGCCATCGACGCCATCCTGGCCTGGCGCGACGGTGGCCGCCGTCACATCATCGGCCTGCACGACCCCGACTATCCGGCGCTGCTGCGACGGATCGCCAACCCACCGCTGGTCCTGTTCGTGGAAGGCGATCCGGCCCTGCTCTGGCATCCGGCGATCGCCGTGGTCGGCAGCCGCACCCCGAGCGCGGGCGGCCGCGAACATGCACGCCGCTTCAGCCACGCGCTGTGCCGGGCCGGGCTCGCCGTCACCAGCGGCATGGCCGCCGGCATCGACGCGGCCGCCCACAACACCGCGCTGGACATGCACGGCATCACCGTGGCGGTGCTCGGCACCGGCCCGGACGTGGCCTATCCCGAACACCACCGCGACCTGCGCGAAAGGATCGCCGCGCACGGCGCGCTCGTCAGCGAGCACCCTCCCGGCACCGGCCCGCGCGCCGCGCACTTCCCGGCACGCAACCGCATCATCGCCGGGCTCGCGCTCGGCACGCTGGTGGTCGAGGCAGCGCACCGCTCCGGCGCGCTGATCACCGCGCGGCTGGCCAGCGAGGCCGGGCGCGAGGTGTTCGCGATCTCCGGTTCGATCCACAACCCGATGGCGCGCGGCTGCCACCGCCTGATCCGCGACGGCGCGACCCTGGTCGAGCAGCCCGGCGAGGTCCTCGACGGTGTCGCGGCCCTGTCGGCCGAGCTGGCCAGCGCGTTGCGGGAACGCCTGGACGAAGCTGAACCGCCCCCCGCAAGCGCCGCGACCACCCCCACTTGCCCTGACCCGCACTACCAGAAGTTGTGGACGGCGCTGGGGCACGACCCCACCCCTATGGATTCATTGGTGGAGCGCACCGGATTGACGGCCGCCGCGCTGTCCTCCATGCTGCTGCTCATGGAACTGGAAGGGAGGGTAGTGGTCGAGCATGGCCGTTACATGCGTCATTCCTAGTTTCTTCACCTCCACAGCGTCTTGCGACGCAGGCCGAGGGCAATGAAAGAGAGCATTCTGGACGTCCTGCTATACCTGTTCGAACACTACTTCTGTGAGGACGCGGACCTCGTCCGCGATCGCGATTCGCTCCAGAACGGCCTGATCCAGGCCGGCTTCAGCCCCTCCGAGATCAGCAAGGCCTTCGACTGGCTGGATGCACTGGCCGAACAGCGGCCGAGCGTGGCCACGCCGTGCGTGAACGGCCCGGTGCGGGTCTACCACGGGCCCGAGCTGGACAAGCTCGACGTCGAGTGCCGTGGCTTCCTGCTGTTCCTGGAACAGCACGGCGTGCTCGACGCCGACCAGCGCGAACTGGTGCTGGACCGCGCGATGGCGCTGGACCAGGACGAACTGGACCTGGACGACCTGAAATGGGTCGTGCTGATGGTGCTGTTCAACCAGCCAGGCGCCGAAGCGGCTTACGCCTGGATGGAGACCCAGATGTTCGTCGACGAACCCGAACCCGTACACTGACGCGGTTTTTTTCGCGCGGTCGCGCACGGGGACGGGGACGGGGATGACGGCAACGTGGTACTACGCCGGGGGCGATCGCCAGCGGCAAGGACCGCTGGCAGCCGAACAGATCGTAGCGCTGTACCGTGCCGGCCGGATCGGCCTGGACACGCTGGTCTGGCGTGAGGGCCTGGCGCAATGGCAGCCACTGGCCGGGCAGGCAGACACCCTGGGTATCCTCGCGCCCCCGCATGCCCCGTCCAGCCTGCCACCCCCATTGCCGCCGGCACCTGTCGCTCCCCCGTTGCCGGCGGCCGACACGGCATCGCCGGGCCTGTCGGGTGGTGCGCTCGCCATCATCATCAGCGGCGTCGCCGGCATGTTCCTGCTGACCCTGGCAAGCCTCATCGCGGCGATCGCATTGCCCGTCTACCAGGAGTACCTCCTGCGCAGCCAGACCGCAGCCGCGCTCGCGCGGCTGCAGACGCATACGGTAGCCGTCGCCGAATTTCAACGCCGCCAAGGCCGTTGCCCGGTCAATGGCGAGGGCAGCTTCGGCACGCCTGAGCACTATGCCGACGGCCCGCTCGGCACGCTGCGGATCGGCCGCTTCGACAACGGCCACTGCGGCCTGGAAGGCCAGCTCGCCGTGCCCGGCAAGCCAGAGATCGACGGCAAGGCGATCTGGCTGGACTACGACGAGGCCGCCGGCAGCTGGCATTGCAGCTCGGAGATCGACGACCGCTACCTGCCCAACCGATGTCGCGGCTGAGGCGGCATCGCAGCAACGCCGCTCCAGCGGTCCCCCGCGACACTCACCAGGACATCGCCCATGGAAGAAACCACCCCCGACTGGCACTACGCCGACAGTCTGCGCCAGCAGCACGGTCCGCTGATCGCCGAGGAACTGCGCGCGCGCTTCGAACGCGGCGAACTCGAGCGCGCGAGCCTGGTCTGGCGCACCGGCATGCCGGCCTGGCAGCCGCTGGAGACCTGTGCCGGGGAGCTGGGCATCGTGCTGCCGTCCACGGCGGCCGCGTTGCCCGCCTCCGGACCTGCCGTCCCCAGCGAGGGCGTGGTGGTGTACGCCGGGTTCTGGCGCCGCGCCGCCGCCAGCATCATCGACGGCTTCGTCACCTCGATACTGAGCTATGCCCTGCTGATCCCGCCGCTGCTGGCATTCGGCGTCAGCCGGGGCATGCTGACCGGCCGCACCGAGGCCGTTTCTGCCGGTACCTCGCTACTGTTCGAGGCGCTGTTCTACGGGATCAGCCTGCTGCTGCCGGCGATCTACTTCGGCTGGCTGCAGGCCAGCGCCTGGCAGGCCAGCCTGGGCAAGCTGGCGGTGGGCATCAAGGTGGTACGTGCAAACGGCGAGCGGATCGGGTTCTGGCGCGGCTTCCTGCGCTGCGTGGCCTACCTGCTGCTCGTGCTGCTGACCTGCGGCGTCGGCATCGTGGTGACCGCGCTCATGGCCGGCCTGACCCGGCGCAAGCAGGCTCCACACGACTTCTTCTGCGACACCCTGGTGGTCGACCGCTGGGCGTACACCGGCCAGCCGCAGTTGCAGAAGTCTGGGCTGGGCACCGTCACGATCGTGGTGCTGGCGCTGTACGGGCTGCTGATGCTGGTGGCGGTGATCGCCGTGGTCGCGATCCTGATGCTGGCACCGGGGCATACCTGACCGCCCCATGTCGAGTGCCGAGCCGGGCCTGACCGCTTGACAGCCGGCAACCGAGCGTGATTTGACTATAAAAGCTGCGGCAGCATGCGCCCGGGGGCTGCAAGACCCCGGGCCTATACGCCTGCGCAACACGCGTCCTGCTTCCCTCCACGGGCCAATTAGGCCACCCTACCGCCCCCGTCGGGGCGTTCGCCTCCCAGAATCCACACCCACCATGCCCAAGCACCTGCTCATCGTCGAATCGCCCGCCAAGGCCAAGACGATCAACAAATACCTCGGCAAGGACTTCACCGTCCTGGCCTCGTATGGGCATGTGCGCGACCTGGTGCCCAAGGAGGGCGCGGTCGATCCGGACAACGACTTCTCGATGCGCTACGAGCTGATCGAGAAGAACGAGAAGCACGTCGAGGCGATCGCCAGGGCCGCCAAGGGCGCCGACGACATCTTCCTGGCCACCGACCCGGACCGCGAGGGCGAAGCGATCAGCTGGCACATCGCCGAGATCCTGAAGGAGCGCGGGCTGCTCAAGGACAAGCCGATGCAGCGGGTGGTGTTCACTGAAATCACCCCACGCGCGATCAAGGAAGCGATGACCAGGCCGCGCGCGATCGCCGGTGACCTGGTCGACGCCCAGCAGGCGCGCCGCGCGCTGGACTACCTGGTCGGCTTCAACCTCTCCCCGGTGCTGTGGCGCAAGGTCCAGGCCGGGCTGTCGGCCGGACGCGTGCAGTCGCCGGCGCTGCGCATGATCGTCGAGCGCGAGGAGGAGATCGAGGCGTTCAAGGCCCGCGAGTACTGGACCGTCGATGCCGAATGCGCGCACCCGACCCAGCGCTTCAGCGCCCGGCTGACCAAGCTGGACGGGCAGAAGTTCGAGCAGTTCACGATCACCGGCGGCGACACCGCCGAGGCCGCGCGGCTGCGCATCCAGCAGGCCGCGCAGGGCCGCCTGCACGTCACCGACGTCAGCAGCAAGGAGCGCAAGCGCCGCCCGGCCGCGCCGTTCACCACTTCCACCCTGCAGCAGGAGGCTTCGCGCAAGCTCGGCTTCACCACGCGCAAGACCATGCAGGTCGCGCAGAAGCTGTACGAGGGCGTGGCGCTGGGCGAGGAAGGCAGCGTCGGCCTGATCACCTATATGCGTACCGACTCGGTCAACCTCTCGCAGGACGCGCTGGCCGAGATCCGCGACGTGATCGCGCGCGACTACGGCACCCAGGCGCTGCCGGACAAGCCCAACACCTATTCCACCAAGTCGAAGAACGCGCAGGAAGCGCACGAGGCGGTGCGCCCGACCTCGGCACTGCATACCCCTTCGCAGGTCGCGCGCTACCTGTCCGACGACGAGCGCCGGCTGTACGAGCTGATCTGGAAGCGCACCGTCGCCTGCCAGATGATCCCCGCCACGCTCAACACGGTCAGTGTCGAGCTGGCCGCCGGTAGCGAGCACAGCTTCCGCGCCAGCGGCACCACCGTGGTGGTGCCCGGCTTCCTGGCCGTCTACGAGGAAGGCAAGGACAGCAAGTCCGCCGAGGACGAGGACGAGGGCCGCAAGCTGCCGGCGATGAAACCCGGCGACAACCTGCCGCTGGAGCGCGTGCTGACCGAGCAGCACTTCACCCAGCCGCCGCCGCGCTTTACCGAAGCCGCGCTGGTCAAGGCGCTGGAGGAATACGGCATCGGCCGTCCCTCGACCTATGCCTCGATCATCCAGACCCTGCTGTTCCGCAAGTACGTGGAGATGGAAGGCCGCAGTTTCCGCCCGACCGACGTCGGCCGCGCGGTCTCCAAGTTCCTGGCCGGGCACTTCACCCGCTACGTGGACTACGACTTCACCGCACGCATGGAGGACGACCTCGACGCGGTCTCGCGCGGCGAGGAGGAATGGATCCCGCTGATGAGCAAGTTCTGGGGCCCGTTCAAGGAACTGGTCGAGGACAAGAAGGGCTCGCTGGACAAGACCGACGCCGGCAGCGTGCGCGTGCTCGGCACCGACCCGGCCAGCGGCAAGCCGATCAGCGCGCGCATCGGCCGGTTCGGGCCGATGGTGCAGATCGGCACGGTCGACGACGAGGAGAAGCCGCGCTTCGCCTCGCTGCGCCCGGGCCAGAGCATCTACACGATCAGCGTCGACGAGGCGCTGAAGCTGTTCGAGATGCCGCGTCTGCTCGGCGAGAGCAACGGCGAGCAGGTCAGCGTCGGCATCGGCCGCTTCGGCCCGTTCGCCAAGCGTGGCAGCACCTATGCCTCGCTGAAGAAGGAGGACGACCCGTACGCGATCGATCTGGCGCGCGCGGTGTTCCTGGTCGAGGAGAAGGAGGAGATCGCGCGCAACCGGGTGATCAAGCAGTTCCCCGACAGCGACATCCAGGTACTCAACGGCCGTTTCGGCCCGTACATCAGCGACGGCAACCTCAACGGCAAGATTCCCAAGGACCGCGAGCCGGCCTCGCTGAGCCTGGCCGAGGTGCAGCAGTTGCTGGCCGAGACCGGCAAGCCGGCGCGCAAGGGCTTCGGTGCCAAGAAGGCCGCGGCGAAGAAGATCGCCGCCAAGAGCGAGGCACCGAAGAAGGCCGCTGCGAAGACCACGCCGAAGGTAATCAAGGCGCCCGCCAAGAAGGCGGCCAAGGCCGCGCCGAAGAAAGCTGCGAAGAAGACCGTGGTGAAGAAGAAGGCCGGCTGACGCCGGCCCGTGCCGGGCGCCGATGCCACTACCAAGATGGTCGACCCGATGCAGACCCTGTCCCTGCCCCATGCCGTCACCACCCTGCGCACGGGCGGCGTGATCGCCTACCCGACCGAGGCGGTCTGGGGCCTGGGCTGCGACCCGCGCCAGGAAGCGGCGGTGATGCGGCTACTGCAGATCAAGCAGCGCCCGCGCGAGAAGGGTTTGATCGTGGTTGCCACAGGACTGGACGCGCTGGGCGGCTGGCTCGACCTGTCCACGCTGCCACCCGCGCGGCTGGAGGAGGTACGCGCCAGCTGGCCCGGCCCGAACACCTGGATCCTCCCCGCCACCGCCCAGGCGCCGGCCTGGATCACCGGCCGCCACCGCGGCATCGCGGTGCGGATCAGCGCCCACCCGCTGGTCGAACAGCTGTGCCGCGCCTGGCAAGCGCCGCTGGTGTCGACCAGTGCCAACCTGGCCGGCAGCCCGCCGGCCCGCACCCGCGCCGAACTCGATCCGGCCCTGCTGCGCACTCTCGACGGCCTGCTCGACGGCCAGACCGGCGGCCTGGCCCAGCCGACGCCGATCCGCGATGCACTCACCGGGGACGTTCTGCGCGACTGAACACGCGGCCGGTTTGCCGGACGCGGCTTGCCGCGCTCGGCACAGGTGATTGCGTCACAGCGGATCTGCCGGCTCTCGGCCTGGCCTAGAACCCGTAGCGCAGGAACCCGCCGTCCACCGCGATGCACTCGCCGGTGACGTAGCTCGACGCCGGCAGGCACAGGAACGCCACCGCCGCGGCCACTTCCTCCGGCTCGCCGATGCGGCCCATCGGGGTGCGCTCGATCACCTGCTCGTAGTAGTCCGGATCCGACAGCGGACCGGAGGTGCGACGGGTGCGGATGTACCACGGCGCCACCGAATTGACGCGGATGCCATCCCCTGCCCACTCGCAGGCGAGGTTGCGGGTCATCTGGTGCAACGCCGCCTTGGTCATGCCGTAAGGCGCTCCGCTGCGCACGTGGGTCAGGCCGGAGACGCTGCCGACGTTGACGATCGCCGAGGACGCATGCCGCGCCAGCAACGGGTGCGCGTAGCGCGACAGCTCGAACGCCGAGAACAGGTTGGTCTCGAAGACCGCGCGCCACTCGTCCTCGGTGTAGTCGATCGCGGCGCGGGTGATGTTGCCGCCGGCGTTGTTGACCAGCAGGTGCAGGCCGTCGGCATGGTCCTCGACCCAGTCCAGGATCGCGCGCCGGTCCTCGTCGTCGGACACGTCCGCGGCCAGCCCGTGCAGCTCGCGCTCGGGGAACTCGTCGGCCAGATCGTTGCGGACCCGCTCGAGCAGATCCGCATCGCGCGCGACCATCAGCAGGTCCGCGCCCAGGCCCAGCAGCTCGTGCGCGATCGCCAGGCCGATGCCGGCGCTGGCGCCGGTGATCAGGGCGGTCTGTCCGTCCAGACGCCAGCGGGATGGGGACACGGGGGTTCTCCGGCGATGGTCGTGCGGGCTGCTCAGAGCCCGCAGAAGCAATAGGCCAGCGGCTTGGGCGTGCCACCGATGCGTGCCTGCTCGCCAGCCTCCTCGACGAAGCGCAGTTGCGCGTCTACCTGCGGCAGGGTCTTGGCCAACACCGCCCGCACCAGTGCCGAGTCACCCAGCAGCCAGGCCCCCGCATGGCTGCCGGCCAAGCCGGACATGAACTGCGCGAATGGCGAGGCCTGCTTCTCGACGTAGCCGACCCGGAACTTGCCCGCATCCAGCTTGGCACGCGTAGCTGCATCGGCGACCGCGTCCCTGAGCCCGCCGAACGCGTCGACCAGGCCGTGCTGCTTGGCCTGGGCACCACTCCAGACCCGGCCCTGGGCGATCTGGTCGATCTGCTCGATCGACTGATGACGGGCCGCGGCGACCCGGCCAGTGAAGTCGGCGTAGCCCTTGTTGATCGCCAACTGGATCATCTTCGCCACATCCGGGTCCAGCGGCCGGGTGATGTCGAAGGCACCAGCGAAGCGAGTGGTGCCGACACCGTCGGTATGCACGCCGACCTTGTCCAAGGTGCGAGTCAGGTTCGGGAACACCGTGAAGATGCCGATCGAACCGGTGATCGTCGACGGGTCGGCGTAGATCCGGTCGGCATCCATGCTGATCCAGTAGCCACCGGATGCGGCCAACTGCCCCATCGACACCACCACCGGCTTGCCGGCCTGCTTGAGCGCGACCACCTCGCGCCGGATCTGCTCGGAGGCGAACACGTCGCCGCCGGGCGAATTGACCCGCAACACCACCGCCTTGACCTCATCGGCATCTCGCGCCCGGCGCAGGAGTGCCGCGGTCGACTCGCCTCCGATCTTGCCGGCAGGCTGGTCGCCGGCGACGATCTCGCCCTCGGCCACCACGACTGCCACCTGTGGCCGCGAATCCAGCGCCGAGCGGCGCGCGTCGACCTGGGCCAGATAACCATCGAAGTCGACGCTGCGGAAACCGTCGTCGGTATCGCTGTCAGCGACGCCGCGCTCGGTCAGCAGCGCGTCGACCTCGGCACGGGTCTTCAATCCGTCCACCAGCTTCTGCTGCAGCGCGTACTTGGCCATGTCGCCGCCAGCCGCGGCCAGCCCAGCGGGCATGTCGTCAATGCCAGCGACAATCTGCGCCGGGTCCAGCTTGCGAGCCTGACCGATGTCGGCGAGATAGCGTTGCCAGACGTCGTTCATCCAGTACAGCGAGGCTTCCTTCGACTCCGGCGAGGCGGCATCGAGCAGGAACGGTTCGACCGCCGACTTGTACTTGCCGACCCGGAACACCTTCACATCCACGCCCAGCTTGTCGCGCAGGGCCTGGTTGAAGTAAGGCTGATAGGCGCCCAGGCCGGTCAGCGGCAGCGAGCCCATCGGATCGAGGTAGACCTCGTCGGCCTGCGCCGCCAGCAGGTACTGGCCCTGGCTATAGCTCTCGCCGAACGCCACTATCTGCTTGCCGGAGGCCTTCAACTCCCCCAGCGCGGTGGCAACCTCGCGCAGCGGCACCAGCCCGGACGGCTGCAGCTTGTCCAGGTCGAGCAGCACGCGCTCGATCTTCTTGTCGTCCTTGGCGGCCTCGATCACCCGGATCAGGTCACGCAGCTGGATCTCCTCGGCGCCCTTGTCACCGACCGCCTTGGCCAGCGCGCGGCTGACCGGATCGGCGCTGAACTGCTCGACCAGCTTGCCTTCCGGCGCGATCACCAGCGTGGTGCGGTCCTGCAGCGGCTTGACGCCGCTGCCGCGCGCCATCGCCGCCACGAACACCAGCAGCATCAGCAACAGCAGCCCGAAGAACAGCAGGTTCAGGATCAGCCGCCGGGTGAAGTTCATCACATCCCACAAACCGACGAAAAACACGGCGATGGGATTGCGACGCACAGGTTGGTTCATGGCGGACTCCGTCCAGGAAAACGTCTAGGAGGACACGGGCGAAAACAGCGGCCGTGCCTGCGTAAGTTGAATCCCTGCACATGGATGTGCGGGCTCTTGCGAAGGATTCGCACGAATTGAATCCCCGCACATGGATGTGCGGGCTCTTGCGAGGGATTCGCGCGAATTGAATCCCAGCACATGGATGTACGGGTTCCCGTGAGGGACTCACGCAAAAGCATAGCCGCTGGAAAGAGCCCCGGCATGCGCTGGAAGTCAGGGCCCGGCGGCGATCAGCCGCCGGCTGCTGATCCGGAAGCGCCAGCCCAGCAACACCGCGGCGGCGGTCAAGCCGATGATCAGGCCGATCCACATGCCCTGCGGGCCCCACCCCAGGCCCAGCCCGAGCCCGGCGCCGAGCGGCATGCCCAGGCCCCAGTACGCGAACATCGCGATGAACATCGGCACGCGGGTGTCCTTCAGCCCGCGCAGCGCACCGGCCGAGAGCACCTGGATGCCGTCGGGGAACTGGAAGGTCGCCGCGAACAGCAGCAGCGTCGAGGCCAGCGCCGCCACCGCGATGTCGTCGGTATAGAGCGCGACGATGGCATCGTGGCCGAACAGCAGCGTCGAGGCCGACAGCGTCTGCGTCGCCAGCACGATCGCATAGCCAGCCCAGGCCGCGCGGCGCATGCCCAGCGGGTTGCCGCGGCCGACCGCATGGCCGACCCGCACCGTGGTCGCCTCGGCCACACCCAGCGGGATCATGAAGCACAGCTGCGAGACGCTGATAGCGATCTGGTGCGCGGCGGCCTGCACCGCGCCAAGCCGACCGATCAGCAGCGCGGTGACGATGAACAGCCCACCTTCCATCAGCACGGTGATGCCGATCGGCAGCCCGGTCCTCAACAGATCGCCGATCGCCCCCCAGCGCGGCCGCTCGAAGTGCTCGAACAGCTTCAGGTGCGCGAAGCGCCTGGCCCGCCACAGGTACAGCGCGAACGCCAGCGCCTGCAGCCACATCGTGACGGCCGAGGCGATGCCCAGGCCTTCGGCGCCGTGCTCGGCGAAGCCTAGGCGACCATAGGTAAGCGCATAGCCCAGCGGCGCCAGTACCAACAGCCCGCCGAAGCCGAGCAGCATCGTCGGCAGCGTCCAGTGCATGCCCTCGCAGAGGTAGCGCATGCAGAAGTACAGGGTCAGCGCCGGCCCGCCCCAGCGCACCGCGTGCAGGAACGCGGTCGCCCCCGGCACGATGTCCGGCGCGATCCCGAACGCCGGCAGCAGCGGCGGCACCAGCGACAGGAACCCGAACATCACCGCGCCCAGGCCCAGCGAGAGCCATAGCGCCTGCCGGAACAACGGCGCGATCTCGCGTTCGCGGCCGGCGCCATGCAGTTGCGAAACCGAGGCGGTCAGCGAGATCAGCGTGCCGATCGGCACCAGCATCGGCAGCCACAGCAGCGCGGTGCCGATCGTCACCGCGGCCAGCGTGTCGGTGCCGTGGTGGCCGGCGATGACGTTGTCGACGAAGCCGATCAAGCCAGCGGAGACATGGCCCAGCACCAGCGGCAGGGCGAGCAGGACGGTGGTGCGCACTTCACGGGCGAAGCTGGGCGTCGCCAGGAGGGAGGAAACGGACATTCGCAGCGAAAGATCGGCAACTGCGGTCGCGCTCGAAGGGCGCGGGCACCGGGTTGCGGGAGCGTCATTCTACGCGAACCGCATGAGTAAGCCTTCGCGCCGAATTATCTGTTCGTCATTCCCACGAAGGCCCCACGAAGGCAGGAATCCAGCGACTTTCGTTCCGGTCGCAGGCAAGTCGCCGGGTCCCCGCCTCCGCGGGGACGACGGCCGCAGCCGCCGCGCGCTCAGCGCCCGAGTTTGCGTTGTAGCCAGGCGCCACGCACGGCCGGCGCTTGTGCCAACAGCTCGTTGCGCAGCGCATCGCGGCTCTGCGGCGGAGTGCGCTGGGCGATCACCGCCAGCTGCCGCAGCTGCTCGGCATTCAGGCCCTGCAGCAGGCCAAGCAGCGCGTCGCGCTGCTGCGGCGGCACATAGCCGAACAGCGGCTGCAACTGCACGTAGTGCGCACCGAGCGTCGGGCCGAGCCGCCAGCCATCGCGGTGCAGCCGATCCATCGCAGCGAACCGCGTGTGCAGCGCGCGCTGCTGATCGGGCGGCAGCGCGGCGACACGCGTCTGTGCCTGGCGCAGCTGCGCGCGCTCGGCCTCGCTCAGCTCGCGCCAGGCGTGGTAGCGCGCGCGCAGGTCGGCCCGCTGCGCCGGGCTCATCGCCTGCCAGTCCACGCGTGGCGCCGACACCACGCTTGCCTCGTCGAGCGGTGCCGGCAGGGTCTGCGCCTCCACCACGCCGGCGAACAGGCCAAACAGCAGTGCCGCGGCCGTTACCGCATGAGCAGGGATCCGGCGCAGGCCCCGTTGCCCCACATCACAACGCTCCGGCTCGGCATTTCCGTCCGCGCAGGCTCCGCAGACCGGCTGGCTAGTTCTCGTCACTGATCGTCTCCAGGCCCGCCGACGCCGGCTCGCTCGCGATCGGACGGGCATCGGACTCGTCCACCGGCACCGGCGCGCCAGCGGCAACCCAGGCATAGAAGTCCGCCTGCCGGGCCAATGCCAGCTCGGGGTCGGCCAGCATCGCCGCATCGGCCGGGGCGAGCGCCGGCAACGCGGCGGACGCCGGAGCGTCGTCGTCGGACGGCAATTCCTCGATCCTGATCGGGCCGCTATCGACCACATGCAACGCACCGGGGAGCGCCCGCGAGATCGGGTCCGGCGGCAGCGCCGGCGGTCGCCGCCACCACCAGGCCAATACCGCCACACCCACGAGCAGCAACACGATGAGCAGCGCGATCCAGCCCCTTCTACCGCTCCTGCGCGCCAGCCTGCCAGGCCGCTCCCGCTCGCGGAATGGGTTCGGAGCAGAACCGGCATCGGCAGCCGCATTCTCCCGCGCCGCCACAGAAACCCCGGCGATGGCCGCCTCGCTCGATTGCAGCGCCCGTTCCAGGCGCTCCCGCGACAGCTCACGCACCTGTGCCTGGGCCGCCTCGGCAAGCGCGCGCCAGGCCGAGGCATCGGGCCGGCCAGTCGCATCGCGCGGACAGGCCCGCGCCAACGCCAGCCGATAGTCGTCCTCGGTGATACCGAGCACATCGGCGGCCATCGGTTCATCCAGACCGGCCACGATCCGCAGCAGCAACGCCAGACGATCATCAGCCGAAATTCCCGCCAGCGCCGCGAATGGCTCCGGCCAGGCACCCTCGACCTGCCCGGCCCTCAGACCGGGCGCGACCGCCAGCAGGCCCCAGAAGCGGACCGGCCAACTTGCCATCAGGGTTTCCCCGGCGTGACTTCGGAAGGCCCGCAGGACCGCACCCAGCGCCCGTCCGGCCACGGCCTCGTCACCACACTGGAGCAGTGCCACCACCAGACCGCGGCGTTCGACACCGCGCAGGAACGCCGACATGGCCGCAGGGGTGACGGAAGACTCGGAAGGTGGCGTTGCGGTCATGGGGACTCCGTCATCGGACGGCATGATAACGGCGGCGCGGCGTTTGCGATCCCCTTGACAGCCGGGCCAGTTGCCGCTCCCTCCCGGCTTTACAGGCCGCGGGTTGTGCACAGCGGCGAATGCAACCCTGCTGAAACCGCTTCCGACCACCCCAACATCGGCATTTCAGCGATATTTCACTAGCAACTCATTGTTTTTATTTGACTTTCTTATTTTGGCTAAATTTTGTCCAACATATGGCAGAGGCCCATGAATCCACCTTCACCGGCGCCCTTGCAAAGGAAACCCACAACCTTATCCACAGCCAATGTGGATAAGGTCGATTCTTCAAGCCCAGCATGAAGTTACAGGTCACACTCAAACCGCTGCTCAGGAAACGACGCCAAGCACGCGAGACTGCGCAAGGTTTTTTGACAGGTACGCCACACCGGCAACCATCACGCTCCGCTCAGGACGAGATGACACGCCCTAAACTGCACCGATGCCGATCCGCACCCTCCAGGTCGCCCTGCCCGTCCCGCTGCCACAACTGTTCGACTACCTCCCGCCGGGCGGCGGCGACATCCCGGACACCGCGCTCGGACGCCGGATCGGCGTGCCGTTCGGCCCGCGCGAGCTGGTCGGCGTGGTGGTCGGGCTCGGCGAACAGGCCGCCGCCGAAGGCTTGCGCGAGGCGCTGGCCTGGCACGACCAGGCCCCCCTGCTGACCGGCGAGCTGGCACGCTCGCTGCACTGGCTGGCACGCTATACCCATGCCCCCCTCGGCGAGGTGCTGGCCACCGCGCTGCCCGGTCCGCTACGGCGCGGCGAGGCACTGCCGGAGACCCGGGTCCCGGCATGGCGCCTGACCGAGGCCGGACGTACCGGACTTCCCGGCCTGCGCCAAGGCAGCCGGCCCGCGCGGCTGGCCGCACTGCTGGCCGCCGGCCACGCCGACGAGGCGCATCTCGATGAACAGCTGGAAGGCTGGCGCGAGGCCGCGCGCAGCCTGACCCGGC
Source organism: Pseudomonas sp. (assembly GCA_047607345.1). Lineage (GTDB taxonomy): Bacteria > Pseudomonadota > Gammaproteobacteria > Xanthomonadales > Xanthomonadaceae > Pseudomonas_S. Next base: position 44,748 of record JASGDF010000015.1, read on the forward strand.
GGGGCTACACCGAGCGCGTCGCGCTGCCACCGGTGCCGGCAGGCCCGATCCGGCCCGGTCCGCCGCTCAATCCCGAGCAGCGCGAAGCCGTGACCGCGATCACCGCCCGATCCGGCTTCGGCACGTTCCTGCTCGACGGCGTCACCGGCAGCGGCAAGACCGAGGTCTACCTGCAGGCGATCGCCGACTGCCTGGCGCATGGCCGCCAGGCGCTGGTGCTGGTACCCGAGATCGGCCTCACCCCACAGACGCTGGCGCGCTTCCGCGCCCGGCTGGGCGTGACGGTGCACGCGTTGCACTCGGGGCTCTCCGACGGCGAGCGCACGCGGGTCTGGACCGCCGCGGCGCGCGGCGAGGCACGGCTGGTGGTCGGCACCCGCTCGGCGGTGTTCACGCCGCTGCCGGATGCCGGCCTGATCGTGGTCGACGAGGAACACGACACCAGCTACAAGCAGCAGGACGGGATCCGCTACCACGCCCGTGACTTCGCCCTGGTACGCGCCAAGGCGCTGGATGTACCGATGATCCTCGGCAGCGCCACCCCGTCGCTGGAATCGCTGCACAACGCCGCAGGCGGCCGCTACCGCCACCTGCGCCTGTCGCAGCGAGCCGGTGAGGCCCGGCCGCCACGGGTACGCGTGCTCGACGTGCGCAAGCGCCCGCTCCAGGACGGCCTGTCGCCGGAGGTGCTGGGCGGCATCGGCGCAGCGCTGGCCCGTGGCGAGCAGGTGCTGGTGTTCAAGAACCGGCGCGGCTACGCCCCGGTGCTGCTGTGCCACGATTGCGGCTGGACCGCGCCGTGCCACCGTTGCAGCACGCCGTTGCATGCCACGCCGATGACCGTGCATGCCGGCGGCCGACGCCTGCAATGCCACCACTGCGGCGCACGCCAGGCCGCGCCGCTGGCGTGCCCGGCCTGTGCCAGCCTGGCGCTGCAGCCGCAGGGCATCGGCACCGAGCGGCTGGAGCAGCGGCTACTGGAAGTCTTCCCGGACCAGCCAGTGGTCCGCATCGACCGCGGCACCACCCAGCGCCGCGACGGGCTCGAGGGCCAGCTGGCCAGGCTGGGCGACACGCCCGGCATCCTGGTCGGCACCCAGATCCTGGCCAAGGGCCACGACCTGCCGAAGCTGACGATGGTGGTGGTGGTCGGCATCGACGAAGGCCTGTTCTCGGCCGACTTCCGCGCCTCCGAGAAGCTCGCCCAGCAGCTGATCCAGGTCGCCGGCCGTGCCGGCCGCGCCGAGCGCCCCGGCGAGGTCTGGCTGCAGACCCATCACCCCGAACACCCGCTGCTGCAGACCCTGGTCAACGGCGGCTACCACGCTTTCGCGACGGCCGAACTGGCACAGCGCGAGGGCGCCGGCTTTCCACCGTTCGCGCACCTGGCATTGCTGCGCGCCGAGGCAAAGCAGGTCGAGTCGGCCAACGCCTTCCTGGCTGCGGCGCGCGCACTGCTCGGCGACGGCCCGGTCCAGGCGTTTGGCCCGATGCCGGCACCGATGCCACGCCGCGCCGGTTTCCAGCGCACCCAGCTGCTGCTGTCGTGCGCGCAGCGCCCACCGCTGCACGCGCTGCTCGACCAGGCGCTGCCGCAGCTCTACGCACTGCCGCAGGCGCGGCGGGTGCGCTGGTCGCTCGATGTCGACCCGGTGGACCTGTACTGACCCCGTGATCGAACGCAGCCGCGGGGACACGCGCACAAAGATACCGAACAAGGCGCAGCAACCACCCAACTGCATGGAGGCCGTTTCATCTGGACGAAGTAAAGCCGCACTGACGCCGGGACCTGCAACCGGAAGCGCACTTCCCACTGCCCGCCTGCTTCCCTTGTCCCAAGGCCTGTCCCGGATCCGGCCCGCCGCGCGAACTGCTACGGTAGGCCCAATCGTGGCAGCCGCGCGTCTGCGCATGCGCCCCACCGCTTCTCCCATACTCTCCACACACCAAGATGACCTCCAAACTCCCCCACCTGATCGTCGTCGGCGGCGGCTTCGCCGGGTTATGGGCCGTCCGCGCCCTGGCCAGTGCACCGATCCGCATCACCCTCGTCGACCGCCACAACCACCACCTGTTCCAGCCACTGCTGTACCAGGTCGCCACCGCCGGCCTGTCGGCCCCGGACATCGCCGCGCCGCTGCGTCACATCCTGCGCGATCAGCGCAACGTCGAGGTCCAGCTGGGCGAAGCCGTCGCGGTCGACCCCGCGCAGCGCGAGGTCGTGCTCGCCGACGGCCAGCGGCTCGGCTATGACTACCTGCTGCTGGCCACCGGCGCCGCCCACGCCTATTTCGGCAACGACCACTGGGCCGCCCACGCACCCGGTCTGAAGACCCTGGACGACGCGCTGTACCTGCGCCGCAAGCTGCTGATGGCATTCGAACGCGCCGAGGCCGAGACCGATCCCGCCGCGCGTGCGGCCTGGCTGAACTTCGCGATCGTCGGTGGCGGCCCGACCGGCGTCGAGCTGGCCGGCACCCTCGCCGAGATCGCCCGGCACACGCTGAAGAACGAGTTCCGCAACATCGATCCCCGCGCTGCGCGGGTGCGCCTGATCGAAGCCGGCCCACGGGTGCTGCCCTCGTTCCCCCCCGACCTCACCGACAAGGCCCAGCGTCAGCTCGAACGGCTCGGGGTGGAAGTGCATACCGGTACCCCTGTGACCCACATCGACGCGCACGGGTACCGGCTCGGCGAGGAATTCGTGCCGGCGCGCACGGTAGTCTGGGCGGCAGGTGTAGCCGCCTCGCCGCTGGCGCGCACGCTGGGCACGCCGCTGGATCGCGCCGGCCGGGTCCAGGTCGGCACCGACCTGAGCGTGCCCGACCATCCGGAGATCTTCGTCGGCGGCGACCTGGCCTCGGTGCAGCAAAACGGCAAGCCAGTCCCCGGTGTGGCGCCGGCCGCCAAGCAGATGGGACGACACATCGCCCACGCGGTACAGGCGCGGCTCGCCGGCCAGCCCGCGCCGGCCTTCCGCTACGACGACTACGGCAACCTCGCCACCATCGGCCGGATGGCCGCGATCGTGCATCTGGGCAAGCTCAAGCTCTCCGGACTGCTGGCCTGGTGGTTCTGGCTGGCCGCCCACGTCTACTTCCTGATCGGTTTCCGCAACCGCTTCGTGGTGCTGGTGAACTGGGCGATGGCCTACTGGAGCTACCAGCGCGCGGCACGGATCATCTTCGGCCGCCCGCCCGCGCAAACGCCGTCGGACGAACCGAAAACCTAGAGCCATCCCGAACAAGCCGGGCGTGGCCCGTCATTCCCGCGAACACGCACTGCTGTCCGGAGAACTTTTGGGAAGGGGGCGTACCAGGCTGGGTGCAAGGACTTCCCGTATCCGGACCGGCTCGGAACTCGGATCGTGGCTTGCGCACCCATCTCTCCCCTCGTCATCCCCGCGCAGGCGGGGGAGAGGACGGGTGGCTTGCGAGCCACTGGCTCGCACCCGGCCGAACGCCCGCGCGCTATGCGCGCGGGCCGGGAATCGCAGATCCAGGGACTTTCGTGCAGATGGCCGCGCAAGTCACTGGGCTCCCGCCTGCGCGGGAGCGACGAGCAGGATTTCCCCGGACAGTAGTGCGCGCAGGCGGGGGAGAGGGCGGGTGGCTTGCGAGCCACTGGCTCGCACCCGACCGAACACCCGCGCGCTATGCGCGCGGGTCGGGGATCGCAGATCCGATGACGGTTTGCCTCGTTGCAGAGCAGATCCGATCGGTCACGACCAGCGCGCTCAACCGTAATTGAGCTCGCCGGCCAAGCTCATGACCAGATACAGCAGCGCCGGCTCGCTGCCCAGCCGTTACGCCCCCCGTGGCGCCAGGGCATCCGGATCGCCACCGCCCCGATCCCCGTCGGATGCGGCCGCCACTCGGACGTCTGCGCTCAGCCGGCGCGCGCCGCGCGCAGGGCCGCCAGCGCGCTCGGCAGGGCGGGGCGGAACACCGCCACCGTCGCGATCCCGCTGGCTGGCTGCACCCACAGAAACTCGCGCGGGCGGCTGTCCCGGCCACAGTCGCGCAGCGCCTTGCGGCGGCGGTAGTCGCTGAAGTCGTGAAGCGTCGCGGGAGCGGGCGTATCCATCGGAGCGGGCATGACGGGTGGGAGCGGGACACGCAATTTGCGGGCGCGCTCCGACCCGGAGAAACAATCTCTACGCATAGCCATATAACCCCGTCCAATAAAACGCACACCGGCTCGGGATAACAAGTTTTTACCCTTCCAAATCATGCGCCTGAAACATTCATGACTTGCGATCATGATCAAATTTCCAAATGCAATCAGGCTACCCCCGACCGCTGCTGGAGCTTGCCATGAACACCGCGATGAACATGATGTCGATGCCGACGAACACCATGCCGATGCCGGGCATGTCCGCCATGCCGATGGCGACCATGATGCCGATGATGTGCCACATGGACTGCGCCATGACGGCCGAAGGCATGATGTGCGTGATGAAGCCCGCCGAGGGCTGCACGATGGAGATGCTCAAGGACTGCTGCGACATGATGATGTCGATGATGTCCTGCGGCACTCCGTGCGGGATGATGTGCGGCAACATGCCGATGATGGCCTGCTGCGGCATGCCGATGATGCCGCAGATGAGCTGCAAGATGGAGTCGCAGGGCATGGTCTGCATGATGATGCCCACCGGCATGATGAGCATGGACATGCTCAAGCTGTGCTGCGAGAGCATGCAGCGCATGCTCGGCTGCGGCATGCCGATGACCATGACGTGCGGCGGCATGCCAATGATGGTCTGCATGCATTGAGACGCCCTGCGCGGGTGTAGCGCGCAGGATGTGCCTCGCCCGAACGAACGAACGAACGAAAACGGCCCGGTTTCCCGGGCCGTTTTCGTTGTGACGCATCATGCGTGCTCAGGCGACGAACAGCGCCTTCATCTTCTTCAGCGCATTGGCCTCGATCTGGCGGATACGCTCGGCCGACACGCCGTACTCGTCGGCCAGCTCCTGCAACGTCACCTTGGAATCCGCATCCAGCCAGCGTCGGCGCACGATATCGCGCGAACGCGCATCCAGCTCGGCCAGGCCCTCGCGCAGCAGTTCGAGCTGGTGATCCTCGCTGTCGGCGCGTTCGTAAGCCATCGACGGATCCTCGTCGCTGGCGACGAGATAGTTCACCGGCGACGGCGGCGCATACTCGTCGTCCTCGTCGGAGGGCGCATCGAAGCCGATGTCGCGACCAGCCAGGCGCGACTCCATCTCCAGCACCTCGCGCTCGGACACGTTCAGGTCCTTGGCGACCGCGCTGACCTCGGAGGCGTTCAGCCAGCCCAGGCGGGTCTTGGACTTGCGCAGGTTGAAGAACAGCTTGCGCTGCGCCTTGGTCGTGGCGACCTTGACGATGCGCCAGTTCTTCAGGATGAACTCGTGCATCTCGGCGCGGATCCAGTGCACCGCGAAGGACACCAGACGCACACCCATGTCCGGGTCGAAACGCTTGACCGCCTTCATCAGGCCGATGTTGCCCTCCTGCACCAGGTCGCCCATCTGCAGGCCGTAGCCGTTGTAGCCACGGGCCACATGCACGACGAAGCGCAGGTGCGAATGCACCAGCTCGCGCGCGGCGTCCAGGTCCTCGTGATCCCGATAGCGGCGGGCAAGCACCTGCTCCTCATCGGCCGAGAGCACCGGAATCTGATGCACTGCGTTGATGTAGGCATCCAGCGAACCCAGCGCGCTGGGGACCGGCAGGCTGTTTGCGACAAGAGCAGTCGAAGTGTTCTGGTTCATAGGACCTAATCTTAGCAGTCGATCTATTGGACTGCCGGGTACAGAAAAAGTTCCAGCGTTCCATTCATGGAATGTTTCCCAAAAGTACGGCCTGCGCGTTCTGCAGACGATCTTCTGGAAACCGCTTCCCCGCCACCCTAGCACCGTTCCGGCATCGCCACCGTGACGGGATCGGCGCCGGGCGATGGCTCAGGCCGCCTCGCCCAGCGCGGCCCGGGGCGGCAGTCCCCAGTCGACCGGCGTATTGCCGGTACGCGCCAGGTACTCGTTGGCCATCGAGAAATGCCGGCAGCCAAGGAATCCACGGTGCGCCGACAGCGGCGAGGGATGCGGCGCCTTCAACACGCGGTGGCGGCGGGTGTCGATGACCTTGCCCTTGGCCTGGGCATAGCTGCCCCAGAGCATGAACACCAGGCCCTCGCGCTCGCGGTTGAGGGTGTCGACCACGTGGTCGGTGAAGCCTTCCCAGCCCTTGCCCTGGTGGCTGCCGGCGCGGCCTTCCTCCACGGTCAGCACCGCGTTGAGCAGCAGCACGCCCTGGCGGGCCCAGGGCATCAGGTAGCCGTGGTCGGGCCGGGCGATGCCCAGGTCGTCCTGGATTTCCTTGTAGATGTTCAGCAGCGAGGGCGGGACCGGCACGTCGGGCAGCACCGAGAAGCACAGCCCGTGCGCCTGGCCGTAGCCGTGGTAGGGGTCCTGGCCGAGGATCACCACCTTGACCTGCTCGAACGGCGTGGCATCGAAGGCGGCGAAGATCCTCGGCCCCGGCGGGAAGATGCGCGCGCCGGCCGCCTTGCGCTGGCGCAGGAACGCCGACAGCTGCTGCATCTCCGGCCGCAGCAGCCAGTCGCCGACCCGCCCCCTCCACGACGGCTCCAGCTGGATGCGCGCCTGTGCGTCCTCGCTCATAGCGTCACCGCCCGGTCCTCCAGCCGCGCCAGTCGCAGCTGGAACAGCACCTTGGTCACCAGCAGGCGCTCCTCGATCGGCTTTTGCACCAGGTCGTTGGCGCCGGCCCTGAGCAGCTCGGACTGGTTGTGCGCGTTGCCGTCGCCGGTCATCACCAGCACCGGCAGGCGGCGCTGGCCATAGGCGAAATCGATGCGGATGCGCTGCACCACGTCGCGACCGCTGAGCTCACCCTTCAGGGTAACGTCGGTCAGCACCAGGTCGATGCGCTGCCCGGTGCGGCCCAGCGACTCGGCGGTCAGCAGCGCGAACGCCTCCTCGGCGGTCAGCACGTGCAGCACCGTCAGGCCCTGCCGCTCGAGCATGCGCTTGGTCGCCTCGGCGACGACCCGGCTGTCCTCGATGTAGAGCACACTGGCACCGGGGACCGGTTCGGGCTGCACGTAGCCGCGGATGAAGGTCGCCAGCGCCTCGTGGCCCAGCGCCTTGTCGAAGTAGTCGGTGACGTATTCGGTGAAGCGGCGCTCGACCAGGTGCTGCTGGGCATCGCCGGAGACCACGATCACCGGCACGTAGGCCTGCCCGGCGGCCTCGCGCACGCTGCGCGCCAGCGCCAGGCCGTCGCCGTCGGGCAGCGCCAGCGAGGTGGTGACCAGGTCCACCGCGCCGGCCTCCAGCGCTTCGCGCGCCTCGGCAATGCTGGCGCAGCCGACCACCTGCACCGCCGACAGCTCGCGCACGAGCACGTCGGCGATCAGCTTGCGCACCAGCTTCGACCCGTCCACCACCATCACCCGAGGGGCCGCGCTGACCAGATGCTTGAGATCGGGAGAGCGCATGCTCAGGTCTCGGTCGGGCGCGTCTGCCGCAGGAAGTGGCCGGTCACCAGCCACGCGCCAAGCCAGCCCAGCAGCAACGTGCCGGCCAGCACCAGGCCGGAATGCGGCAGGTCGAGTCCGTGCAACGCGAAGCGGCTGCCATAGCTGTCGGCCAGCACCGCCAGCGGCTCGCGCAGCGCCAGCCCGGACAACCCGACCAGGCCGAGCGCGACCAGGCCGGCACCCAGCCCGTACCACGCGCCCAGGTACAGGAACGGGCGCCGGATGAAACCGTCGCTGGCGCCGAGCAGTTGCAGCACGCCGATCTCCTCGCGCCGCGACTGGATATCCAGCCGTACCGTGTTGCCGACCACCAGCGCGGCGCCGGCGCCGAGCAACGCCGACAGCACCTGCACCAGCCGCTCACCAAGCTTCAGCCAGCCATCCAGACGCTTGCGCCACAGCGCGTCGTGCTGGACCTGATCGACCTGGGTCATGCCCTGCAGCGACTCGGCCAGGCGCGCATCGTCGCCGGCGGCGGCCGGGGTGACGATCAGCAGCGTCGGCAGCGGGTTGTCGCCGAGCGCATCGATCGCCTCGTCCAGCTTCGCGCTCTGCCGCAGCTCGGCCAGCCCCTGCTCGGGCGTGCGCAGCGCCACCGCGGCCACGTCGGCGCGGCCGCGCAGCGACTCGGCCAGCAGGCCGGCGGCGGAACCGTCCACGCCGGTCTTCAGGAACACGTTGATGTCGCGCGACTGCTGCACGCTGCCGGCCAGGTGCTTGAGGTTGTCCAGCGCGATCGACAGCCCCAGCGGCAGGGCCAGCGCCAACGCCATCACCAGCACCGTCAGCAGCGTCGCCCACGGCTTGCGCAGCGCGCGGCCGAGGCTGAAGACGATGCTGTGCAGATGGTGGTCGAACCAGATGCCCAGTCGCGACGGCGCGCGGGCCGCGCTGTTGCCGGGCTTGTTCTCGGGTGTATTCATTCCGCCAGGTCCTGCGGCGAGATGTCGTCGACCAGACGGCCGTGGTCGAGGATCAGCACGCGCTTGCGCATCTGCTTGAGCAACGCCAGGTCGTGGCTGACCACCAGCACGCTGGTGCCGCGCGCCGGCAGTTCGGCGAACAACTGCATGATCTCGGCGGCCAGGGCCGGGTCGAGGTTGCCGGTCGGCTCGTCGGCCACCAGCAGGCTGGGCTCGCCAACGATCGCGCGGGCGATGCCGACCCGCTGCTGCTCGCCGGCCGACAGCTGCGAGGGCAGCGCCTTCTCGCGGTGCGCCAGCCCGATCCGCTCCAGCGCCGAGCGCACCCGTTTGCCGATCTCGCCACGTCGGGTACCCCGCAGAATCAGCGGCAGCGCGACGTTCTCGGCGATGCTCCGGTCCATCAGCAGGCGGTGATCCTGGTAGACCACGCCGACCTGGCGCCGGTGCAATGGCACCTTGCCGCCGCGCACCTTCAGCAGATTGCGCTCGCCGAAGATCACCGCGCCGCGGCTTGGGCGCTCGCTGAGGTGGATCAGTCTGAGCAGGGTGCTCTTGCCGGCGCCGGAGTGCCCGGTGACGAACAGCATCTCACCCTGGGCAACCTCGAAGCTCACGTCCTCCAGCGCCGCATGGCCGCCGGGGTATTGCTTGCTGACATTGTCGAATCGCAGGACGCTCATCGCCTCATTATGCAGGAGCGACCGGTCGTTGCAGCGTGGGCACGGTCCCGGCAGATGGCCGAAACCAATGTAGGAGCGACTTCAGTCGCGAGGGGCTCTCCTGGGAAGGCCCCTCGCGACTGAAGTCGCTCCTACGGGTCGCGGCGGATGGCGGGGCTTACCCGCCCGAGACCAGCGAGCGGATCTTGCGTCCCAGGCGCGACAGGAACGAGTCGTTGGCGGCCGCAACCTTGACCGGCGTGGCGACCACCTGCACCGGCTTGCGCGGTGCCGGCGTCGAACCCGGCGCCGGCGCGGCGGCATCGGCCACCACCGGAGCGGCGCCTTCGACCGGAC
>JASGDF010000016.1:0-14360 GCA_047607345.1 Pseudomonas sp.
GCTGGCCCTGGGCCCGGTCGATCCAGCCATACGGCCCGCTGGTATCGGCGTCCTCGGCCACGAACCCCTCCGCCTCGGCCTGCGCCGAGGCCGGCCGCAGGTCCAGGCTGCGGTAGTCCCAGCTGGCCCGGCTCAGCCGGCTGGCGCGCGCGCGGCGCGACACCGACCACTGTTGCAGGCTGTCCTCGCGCTCGGTGACGTCGCCGCGGTGGAAACGCACCGTGCCCGCATCGACCATCGCCTGCGCGTGGTCGGCCAGCACCAGCGTGTGGGTGCCCAGCGCTTCGGCATTCGTGTCGCCGGCGTGCTCGAACCAGTAGTAGATGCCTTCCTCGGCCAGCAACCGCCGCACGAACGCCAGATCGCTCTCCTGGTACTGCGTGGTCAGGCTGCGCCGCGGGTAGACGCTGCGGTCGGCCAGGTCCCAGCGCCAGGCCGCATCCACCGCGCCCTGGCCCACGTAGTCGGCGAACACGTTCTCGACGATGTCCACCACGCTCATGTCGTGGAACACGTAGCTGTCCACGCGCTGGTCCAGCAGCGCCAGCCACGGCTCGATCACCAGCCGGTAGCGGGCCAGGCCGCCATTGCTGCCCTGAAGCTCGGCCAGGGTGACGTGGCCATGGAACGGGCGCGGCGCGGTACGCGAATCGGCGGTGAGCAGTTCCAGCAGCACCGGCCGGCCGAGCAGCGCGTCCAGCGCCAGGCCGGCGTCGACCGACAGCGCCTCCACCTCGAAGCGGAAGCCCGCGCCATCCACCGACTCCACCCCGGCGAAGGTGGCCGGCACCAGCCGGTCGGCGCCCAGCGGCGTATGCAGCCGCAGCAGGCGTTCGTGTTGGCCCGGCGCGCCCAGCGCCGACAGGACTATCGCGACCGCGTCCATGGAAGCAGCTCCTTGCTCGTTCGATACCGCCGGGTGCGCCCCCTGTCCGCACCCGGCATGGGAGGGATCAGCCGACCTGGCTGATGCGCTCGAGTTGCAGCTGCGTGCCCTCGGTCAGTTGCAGGCGGTATTCGCGCCCCGCCACGCTCAGGCTGACCTCGCGCACGTTGCTGACCAGCTGGTTGGCCTTGCCCTGTGCCGGCGTCTGGATGTCGATGCGCCACGGCGCACGCGTCATCAGCGCCGCCAGGGTACGGGCCTCGGTGCGCGCTTCCGGTGCGGCGCCATCCAGCAGGTCGAACAGGTTCTCCGGCCGCAGGCGGTTCCAGCCTCGCACCGTGTCGGTCTCGCGGCCGGCGCGCCCCAGCGCGATGCCGTCGAAGTGGGCCAGGGCCTTGCTGCGGTCCAATCCATAGAAATCCATGCTTGCTCTCCTTCGTAAGCGCGGGAATCCCGCGGTCAGTTCAATTTGTACTTGAATGCGCCGTTCTTGCCGGCACTCACCTTGATGGCGTTGATCTTGCCACCTTCCGCCATCGTCGCCAGCACGTTCTCGGCGATTTCCGGCAACAGCGTGCCGCCGAGGATGTGGTCGACGTTGCGTGCGCCGGAATCCACCTCCGTGCAGCGCTGCAGCACCGCCTCGACCAGGCCGTCGTCCCACTGGAACGCGGCCTTGTGGTTGGCGGCGACACGGTCGCGGATGCGACCGAGCTTGAGCGCGATGATCTGCGCCAGCACATCATCGCTGATCGGATAGTACGGCACCACTTTCATCCGGCCCAGGAACGCCGGCTTGAACGCCTTCATCAGCACCGGGCGCAACGCCTCGGCGAGCGCGTCGGCGCCGGGCAGCTCCTCGGGCACCTTGTTCAGGCATGCCTGCATGATCTGCGAGGAACCCACGTTCGAAGTCAGGATGATCAAGGTGTTGCGGAAGTCGATCTCGCGGCCCTCGGCGTCGTCCATCACGCCCTTGTCGAACACCTGGAAGAACATCTCCAGCACGTCCGGATGCGCCTTCTCGACCTCGTCCAGCAGCACCACACTGTAGGGATTGCGCCGCACCGCCTCGGTCAGCACCCCGCCCTCGCCATAGCCGACGTAGCCGGGAGGCGATCCCTTCAGGCCGGAGACGCTGTGCGCCTCCTGGTATTCGCTCATGTTGATCGTGATCAGCTTGCGCTCGCCGCCGTACAGGATGTCCGCCAGCGCCAGGGCGGTCTCGGTCTTGCCGACGCCGGATGGCCCGACGAACATGAATACGCCACGCGGCTTGTTCGGGTCCTCCAGCTTGGCGCTGGCGGTGCGCACGCGCTGGGCGACCGCGTCGAGCGCGTGGTTCTGGCCGATCACGCGCTCGTTGAGCAGCGCGCTCAGGTTGCGCACCACGCGGATCTCGTCCTTGACCATGCGCCCCAGCGGCACCCCGGTCCACGCCGAGACGATCTCGGCGACCACGCCGCCGTCGACCTGCAGCGGCACCATCGGGGTCTCGCCCTGCAACTCGCGCAGCTGCGCCAGCAGCGCGTCGAGTTCGGCCTGCTCGGGCGATGCCGCCACCGCGGCGGCCTTCTTGCCGCGCGCGGGCTTGGCCTGCGCGCCGGCCGCTACGCTACCGCCCTGCTCCATGCGCTGGCGCAGCTCGACCACCTTCGCGGCCAGCTCGCGTTCGCGCGCCAGGCGCTGCTCGTTGCTGGCCAGCACCGCCTCGGCCTCCTGCCGCAGCCGCCGCAGTTCGTCCAGGCGCTCGTCGTGGTGGCGCGCGCCGCCGGCGACCTCGCGCTCCAGCGCCGCCAGTTCGGCACCGAGCCGCTCCAGGTGCCTGCGGGTCTCCTCGATGATCGCCGGCGTCGCGCTCTGCCCGAGCGCGACCTTGGCGCAGGCGGTATCGAGCACGCTGACCGCCTTGTCCGGCAACTGGCGACCGCTGATGTAGCGGTGCGAGAGGCGCACGGCCTCGGTCACGGCCTCGTCGAGCACGCGGATGCCGAAGTGCTTCTCCATCAACGGCACCATGCCGCGCAGCATCGCCGAGGCCAGCGCCTCGCTCGGTTCCTCGACTTTGACCACCTGGAAGCGGCGGGCCAGCGCGGCGTCCTTCTCGAAGTACTTCTTGTATTCGCCCCAGGTGGTGGCCGCGATCGTGCGCAGCTCGCCGCGCGCCAGCGCCGGCTTGAGCAGGTTGGCGGCGTCGTTCTGCCCGGCGGTGCCGCCGGCGCCGATCATGGTGTGCGCCTCGTCGATGAACAGGATGATCGGGTGCGGGCTCTTCTTGACCTCGTCGATCACGTTCCTCAGGCGGTTCTCGAACTCGCCCTTGACGCTGGCCCCGGCCTGCAGCAGGCCCAGGTCGAGCACGTGCAGCGCCACGCCTTGCAGCACCTCGGGCACGTCCTTCTCGGCGATGCGCCGGGCCAGCCCCTCGACCACCGCGGTCTTGCCGACGCCGGCCTCGCCGGTGAGGATCGGGTTGTTCTGGCGGCGCCGCATCAGGATGTCGATGACCTGGCGGATCTCGCCGTCGCGGCCGATCACCGGGTCGATGCGGCCCTCGCGCGCGCGCGCGGTGAGGTTGTTGGTGAACTGGTCGAGCGCAGGCGTCCTGGACAATCCGCCCGCCGCCGGCTGCTCCGGTGCCTGCTGCGCGGGCTCCACATCCCCCGCACCGGCGAAGCGCACCGCCTGGCCGGCTTCCTGCGAGCCTTCGGTGAGCTTGGCGAAGTCATGCTTGAGCTCATCCAGCTTGAAGCGCACGAACAGCTTGGACCCCCGGTACGCCAGCTGCGACAGGCCGGGTTCGGTCAGCAGCGCCAGCAGCAGGTGGCCGCTGCGGATGCGGGTGGTCTGCGAATCCAGCGAGGCGATCAGCCAGGCATGCTCGAACAGGGTCGGCAGGTGCTGCGAGAACACCGGCGTGCGGGTGTTGCCGTTCTTGAAGCGCGCGACCTCGTCGGACAGGTCCTTCTCCAGCAGTTCCAGCGAGATCCCGCAGCGGCGCGCGATCAGCGCGAAGTCGCTCTGCGGCTGCTCCAGCAGCGCCAGGAACAGGTGTTCCAGGTCGACCTCGTAGTTGCCGCGCGCCATGCACAGGTTCGCGGCACGCTCGGCCGCCAGGCGGCAGGTGTCGTCGAGCTTTCCGATCAGGGTCTTCAGGTTGATGCTCATGCGCGAAACGATGCTCCTTGCTGGATGCCGGTGCGTCGGCGGATGCGACGGGTCATTGCAGTGTATGGATGCCGTAGCTGGCGTCGGTGCGGTGCTCGCTGGCCTGGCGCGTGGTCAGGTAGCCGTCCCAGCCCAGCCGTGCCGCGTGGCCGTGCCCGATCCCGGCCTGGCGCACGTCCTCGGCATGCAGCACCAGCCGCACCTCGTATTCGAGGCCGCCGCCGATCAGCAGCGACAGCCATTTGGCCAGCGCGTCGGCGGCGTCGCCACCGGGCAGCAGCGCGTCGAATTCATGCCGGCGCAGCGGGCCGATGTCCAGGCGCAGGCGCAGGTCGCGCTGCCATACCCGGTCCCCGGCCAGCGCGCTGGAGCCGAGGGTCGCGTTGTCGATGCCCAGGCGGGTGGCCTGGCTGGCCGGCACCTTGTACCAGGCGCCCACGAACTGCTCGACCCTGACCGGCACGCGGAAATAGTCGGCGAGCAGGCGCTGCAGCAGCGTCGCCGACACGGGCCGCTGCCGGATCGCGCCGGCATAGAACGCCACCGCCTGGTCGAATATCTCGCTGCGCTCGTCGATCATGCGCTCGCGCAGGCCGGGCATGCCCATGCCCAGCAGCGACAGGATCAGCGGCATGAACCGCTCGCGGCGGTCCAGTTCGTACTGCAACGCCAGCCGGTGCTTCTTCCATGCGGCGTAGTGCAGGGCCACCGCGCGGTTGGAGAAGATGTCCAGGAACGCGCGCGCGGTACGGTCGCGCAGGTAGACCTCGCGTTCCTGCAGGGTCTCGGTATAGTGCAGGGGCAGCGCGCCGTTGGCGCCGAGCAGGCCCATGAACCGCGGCGTCAGGTGCACCTCGCCGATCCCTTCCAGGTCGGTCTGCAGCGCGGCCTCCAGCGCCTCGCCCTCGAGCCGCTCGCCCTCCGGCGAATAGGCCTGGCTGCTCGGATCCAGCTCCGCGGCGGGGAAGCCCAGCGACAGCGTGTTGTGGAACCGGACCTTGGTCGGGACCGACTGGTTGGCGCGCGCGCCCTGGCGCTGGAACACCTGCTCCAGCAGCCGGATCGCCTGGAAGAACTGGAAGCGATGCGGCTCGGCCAGGAGCTGCTGGGCTACGCCAGGATCGATTCGCCGCTTCGCGCTGGGCATCGGACGATCTCCTCTCCTGACTCGCTGGCCACCAGCACCAGCCGGGTGAAGCTGTTGGCATGCACGTAGAGTGCAAAGAAGTGATCCATCACCTGGGCGAACGCGGCCACGCCGGTGCCCACGAAATGGCTCTCGTTGATGCTCATCCGCACCTCCAGCCCGCGCACGACCGAGGCGAAATGCCGGCCCGACATCCAGGTGGTCACCGGATGCTGCTCGAGCGCGACGACGCCATCGATCTGCCTGGAGGACACGCTCGAACCGCTGAGATCGTACAGCCGCAGCATCTCCTTCAACGCCGACAGACCGCTGCCGGTCAGCGACAGCTGGTTCAACGAAAGATGCGAGATCAACCGCCACTGCGCGCCGCGCCCCTGGCGGAAGCGCAAGGGCTTGCTCGGCTTGCGCAGCAAGGCGATCGCGCGCGCCGGTGTGCCGCCCTCCATCGACAGGTCGCCGCCCGCCACGCCGAAGGCCAGGTGGGTCGGCAAATCGCGGTTAGTGCAGGTCAGCCGCAGACTGACCACGTCGGTCTGCGGCGCGGTGGGATTGAACTCCAGGTCGACGAAACTGATCTCGGTCTCGTAGCCGGGGCTGTGCAGGGCGACGTTCTCGTCACGCCGCGCCAGCCAGTACTGACCGGTACGCTCGGGGTCCTCTCCGTGGTGCAGTGAGTAGAAGGGGCGGAACTCCTGGATCACCTCGCCCTGGGGCGTCTGCCGCACGCGATGCACCGAGTCGATCGAATGCACATCGTAGGCATAGGCGCGGCGCGCATCGGCCACCACCGGGTAGGTGACCGTGCGCTGGGTCACGCGAATGGGATCGCCCGGCTGCTCGAACAGGTTGACGATCGGCGTGCAGCCCAGGCGGATGTGCTCGCTCCCGAGTTCCTCTAGCACGTGGCTGGCCGCGCGGTCCGGCGCCGCCGCCTTCAGCACCAGGTGCAGGGTGAACCAACGGCTCGCGCCGGCCGCGGCCTGCTTCAGGGAAAGATCGAAGAAGCCGAACTTTTCCGGGAACCCGAACAGCTCGGTCAACAGCCGATAGGCCGGATGCGAGCGCGCGGGGAAATCCACCAGCGCCTCGTCCTCGCCGAACCCGACCTGCCGCAGCGGGCTGGCATCGAGCCGGCGCCAGCGGCCGCTGCCGTCCGCCTCGACGTAGCAGGCCTTCACATCCAGCGCCAGCGCATCGCGCATCGCCGCGCAGAACGACGGCTCGCCGTCGACGAAGAACCGCAGCGCATCTGTACCCAACTCGGCAAAGCTCACCTGATCGGATAGCAGCGCGAAGCTCAGCGATATCTGGCCACCGCTTCCGGCGGGCAGCACAGTGGCGATCGGCGGCTCGGCCACCGCACGGTAATGGACTTCGCGCACGCCGACCGGCGCCAGCACCACGTCGTAGGTGGTGCGGAAGCGGCAGCTCACGCCCTTGACCAGGCGCGATTGCAGCAGCGTGCCGCGCGGCACGATCACCGGCGCGCTCAGCTTCCCGGCCACGCCCTCCATGTCGAAGTACGCGATCGAGCATGAAGGGAAGGGACGCAGGTAGTGCGGATACAGCACCTCCAGCAGCGCATCGGTGAATTCGGGATAGTCGTCCTCGATGCGCTTGGAGATCCGCGCGCCCATGAACGCGAATGCCTCGATCAGGCGCTCGACGTGAGGATCCTGGCTACCTTCCGAGGACAGTTGCAGGCGACCGGCGATCTTGGGATAGCGCTCGGCGAACTCGCGGCCGTAGCGGCGCAGGTAGGCCAGCTCGCGCTCGTAGAACGGCAGCAGGTCCTGCATGTCAGGCGACCGCCTGCCGGCGCATGCGGCTGACCTGGTATTGCAGGGTGGACGGCTGCAGCATCGCGTCGAAGCTCACAGGCTCGCGGGCCAGTTCCATGTCCAGCACCGCATGGATGGTGAAGTGCAGGCCGCTGCCCAGCTGTGCACTGGCCTCGAGCTTGACGTTGACGTTGCGCAGCCTGCGCTCGTGGCGCGCCACGGCCTGCTCGAGCGAGCGGCAGATGGCGGCGCGGTCGTAGGCGTTGGCCAGGCTCATCGCCGAGAAGTCGCCGAGCCCGTAGGTCATCAGCGATTGGCAGCACTGCGGGAACTCGGCCAGGGCATCCTCGTCGAAGGCCGCGCGCGAATTGAGCAATCCTTCCAGATCGCGCGCTATGGACTCCTTGTGCTGCTCCAGCGACACCGCCTTGTAGCCGTTGCCGGCCGTGGACTTGGGGGCGTCGTCAAACAGTTTCTCGAGCAGACTGGGTTCGAGTCCTTTCATCGTCGTTCTCTTTAACAAGGCATTCCATGCCTGCCGCCATAGGCCGGGACTCCCCGCCCGGCCCCCCCTGTTCACGCCGCGCCTCGATTGCACGACCGCGGCTGGATGCGATGGCGCCCGCAGGCGCCATCGCATTGACACACTTCAGACGGTGTAGTTCGGGATGTTCTTGGTGGCGCTCCACTGAGCGACCGCCTTGCCACCGATACCGCCTTCCGGCTTCTGCTGCTGATAGGTCCACTTGATGGCACCGAAACTCAACTGCACCACCTCCTGCGGCACGCCGTCCTCGTCAACCGTGGTGGTGACGCGGTGCACGAGCACGTTCAGGAGCTCGACCTGGTAGTAGTTGATGGCATTGCCGTCCTTGTCGGCGCGCAGGAACTCGATGCGGGCCTTCGGGAAGGTGGTGCCGTTGGCTGCTGCCTGGTTGAGCGCGGTGGTCGCCAGGTCGATCGACTTCACGACCTCGATCGGCGAAAGGTTGACGCGCGCGGCGGTCTGGCCGCCGGTGGTGGAGGCGGTGGCCGAACGCGGCTGCAGAAGGTCCTGCGAGAACGACTTGATCTCGATCCAGTCCTTGTGCTTTTCGTCGTGCGATTCGCCCTTGATGGTGTCGATGTTGAGGAAAGCATGCTGCATGATCTGGTCTCCTAGTTCCGGTCTTCCGTGAGAGTTTGCCGGGATCGCTCCCGGCGGTTGGATGCCCGCATATCGGGCTGCGTCTACTGCAAAGCTAGGATCTCCGTCCCTCGACGCTACAGCTACCGCAATTCGTCAGCCCTTCTTGGCACCGGCCGGCAGTTCGGCCACCAGGCGCAACGAAACACTCAGCTCATCGAGCTGGAAATGTGGCCGAATGAAGGCCACCGCACGGTAGACGCCGGGCTTGCCCGGCACCTCCGAAACCTGAACCGTCGCTTCGCGCAACGGGTATTGAGCCTTGGCTTCCTGGGTCGCGTTGTCGTCCAGCAGCACGTACTGGGAGATCCAGCGATTGAGGAAATCCTCTACGTTGCGCGCCGAGGCGAAGCTGCCGATCTTCTCGCGCATCATCGCCTTCAGGTAATGGGCGATGCGCGAGACCGCGAAGATGTACTGCAACTGCGCGGAAAGAATGGCGTTGGCGTTGGCCGAATCGGTGTTGTACTTCTTCGGCTTCTGCGCGGACTGCGCACCGAAGAACGCCGCGTAGTCGGTGTTCTTGCAGTGCACCAGCGGCATGAAGCCGAGATCGGACAGCTCCTTCTCGCGACGATCGGTGATGGCGATCTCGGTCGGGCACTTCAGCGCGACCTCGCCGTCGTCGGTGCGGAAGGTATGGGTCGGCAGGTCCTCGACCAGGCCACCGCCCTCCACGCCGCGGATCGCGGCGCACCAGCCGTAGTCCTCGAACGCCTGGGTCAGGCGCGCGGCCATCGCGTAGGCGGTGTTGCACCACAGGTACTTGCTGTGGTCGCTGGCCTCGACCTCTTCGACGAAGTTGAAGCCTTCGACCGTCGTGCCGTCCTTCGGGTTGTACGGCAGGCGACCGAGGAAGCGCGGCAGGGTCAGGCCGACGTAGCGGCTGTCCTCGGCCTCGCGGAACGACTTCCACTTGGCGTATTCGACGGTGTCGAACACCTTGGCGAGGTCGCGCGGCTTGCCCAGGTCGGTGAAGCTCTCCAGGCCGAACATGGTTTCGGAGGCCGCCGAAATGAACGGGGCATGCGCCGCCGCGGCGACGTGCGACATCTGCTCGACGAAGTACATGTCCTCCGGCTGGCGGCCGATGTAGTAGTCGCCGACCAGCGCACCGAACGGCGCGCCGCCGAAGGTGCCGAACTCTTCCTCGTAGACCTTCTTGAACAGCGCGCTCTGGTCGAAGTCGATCGCCGACTTGAAGTCGCGCACCAGGTCCTTCTTCGGCGAGTTGAAGACCTTGATCTTCATCGCCGGCCCGGTGGAGGTCTGCTGGCACAGGTAGTGCAGTCCGCGCCAGGTGCTCTCCAGCTGCTGGAACTCGGCCGCATGCATCACCGCGCTGAGCTGCTCGGAAATGATCCGGTCGATCTCCGCGATGCGCGCATCCAGTGTCAGGTTGAGGTTGTCCGACACCACCACCGTACCTTCCAGCACCTCCTTGGCCAGCTCGGAGATGATGTCCTTGGCGCGGTTGTGCTCGGTCTCGGACTTGGCGACCTTGCTCTGCTCGACGATCTGGTCGAGCAGGCCCGCCTCGGCGACACCGGCCTGCTCATTCGTCCTGGTGGCTTCTACGCTCATGCTTACTCCCCCTTGTCCGGCCCAAGCTGCTTGAGCTGCTCGGTGTTGTTCAGGACATCGGTCAGCAGGTCCTCCAGCTTCTCGTTGCCAGCCAGCTTGTTGCGCAGGTCGGCCAGCTTGGTGCGCGACTCGAGCAGTTTGCGCAGCGGTTCGATCTGGTTGACCACAGCTTCCGGCCGGAAATCGTCTATGGATTTGAACTTCAACTCAACGGCAAACTCGCCGCCACCGTCGCCAATCTTGTTCGGAACCCGGTATACCGCGCGCGGCGCGGCACCTTCCAGCACCTCGTCGAAGTTGTCCAGGTCGACATTGACGAATTTGCGGTCCTTGACCTTGGGCAATGGCTGCTCAGGATTGCCGCTGAAATCACCAAGTACGCCCACCACGAATGGCAGCTCCTTCTGCTCGATCGCGTCGCCTTTCTCCACGTCATAGGTGAGCTGTACGCGCGGCGGCCGGATCTTCTGAAGTCGTTTCTGGATGCTGTCCTTCTTGGCCATGCAGACGTCTCCTTACACTAAGAGTAGGGGGTGGGACCAAACGGCGATCAGTTGCCGCCCAGGTTCTTGAAGGGATCGGAACTGGCCGGCTTGCTCTCCTGCTTGGGAGTCGGCTGGGCCGGCGTTGCAGGCGTGGCGGGACGCGTAGGGCGCGTAGGGCGCCGCGGAGGCTCACGCTTGGGTTTTTCGGGCGCGAGAATGCTGTCGCCCAGGGTCGTGCGCAAAGTAGCGGCCAGCGTCTCCGCTTCCTTGCGGGCGGTATCGGAAGCGAGCACGCCCCGGCTCTGCAGGCGTTGCAGTGACTGGTTGGCAATGCGGAAACCGGCCACGGTGATCACGCCGTCGGCGACCAGATCGTCGGGATCGCGCTGCAGCACTTCCTCGGCGGCGACGATGGCGCGAGCGTAGTTGCTGCGGTCGAACTGCAACTGCGCAATGCGAACCCAGGGCTCCTTCCGGGTTGGATCGATCCTGGCCGCCTCCTCGAACGTGGCAATGGCCGCGTCGGAACCAGCGGGCCCCACCTTGGCCTCGGCCTGCGCCAGCACCGCGTCGAACGACGGCGGAGGGGGTGCCTTGACCTCGGAACGGCTGGCACAACCAACCATCGCCATCACCAGTAGCGTGCCCAGCAGCGACCGAGCCGTGACCGTCTTGTTCCTCAACGTCAGTTCTCCTTGTATGACTGGAAGTGTCCCCTTCAGACATCCAGTGCTAAGCCGATATGCATTGCAAAGTTAACACAAGTTCAGGTCTGTTCGAGTGTACAACCTCATCAGCTGGCCGGTATAGTGCAGATAGCACCGTCGGTCAGGCGTGAAGCGTGGCAATTACCGCGCGTGATTCGCGGACAAACATGTCCCAACGCCCAAAGGATTTGTCAGCATGCCGCGAACCCGCTTCCGTCCAGCATATCTCGCCCTCCTGTTTTTTGCGGCATGCATCACACTTTCTGGCTGCGCCGGAGGAGGCTTACGTGGCGGCATCAACAAAACCCTCCAGGTGGTCGGTCTGCGTAAGGACGCCAAACCATCTGAACCGGCTACGATCCAGATACGGATCTTCGCCGGCAACAACCTCAACGCCGGCAACGACAAGCGCCCGACCGCGGCCATCCTCAAGATCTATCATCTGCGCAATGCACAACGCTTCGAGGCAGCCCCGTTCAGTGCGTTTCTCGACCAGGCCGGCGAACAGGCAGCACTGGGTGCCGACCTGTTGTCGGTGAACGAGATCGTCCTTACGCCCGGCGCCCGGCAGAACCTGGACGAAAAACTCTCCGCCGGCGCAGGCGCGATCGGCGTGATCGCACTGTTCCGCGCCCCCGCTGAGAACCGCTGGCGGCTGACATTCGACGCCAACGCCAAGCAACTGCCCCACGACGGCATCACTATCGGCGTGCATGCCTGCGCGCTGACCACGGCCGGTAGCACGGCACTGCTGACCCCGCTGTCCGGTGATCCAGCCAGCCTCGCCTCGGCGCGTTGCGCCAAGTGAGCGTCGCAACGGAAAGGACGGTGGAACCGCACTGCGGTTTGGTATCGTGCTCCTGTGACGTGACCTTCCTCCACATAACGCCATGCACCCCGCTCGCCAGGCCTCGCCCCTGTGGCGATGGTGTCAGGCAGCGCCCGTCAAGGATCGAACCGTGTCACATGTAAGCAGGATGTCCAAGGTATTGTGGGGAGAGGGTTTGTTCCTGCGACCCCAGCATTTCCAGCGCCAGGATGCCTATCACGAGGCGCGGCTGCAGGACCTGTCGGCGGTGTTGCACCCCTATGCGTGGGGATGCCGCCGCATCCGCTTCGATCCCCAGGCCTTGGCCGGAGGCACATTGCGGCCGCTCGACCTTTCAGTGGTGTTCGCCGACAGCGAGCCCTATGACGCACCCGCGCACGACGCCCTGCCCGATGCGATCTCGCTGAAGGAACTGCCGGCAGGCATGCAGGCGACCACGATCCACCTCGCGCTGCCCCTGTTGCGCGATGACGGCGACAACTGCGCCGGCGCCGGTTCGGTCCAGACGGCGCGCTACCTTCAGGCCGATCATCCGACCCAGGACTTGTTCACCGACGCCGCCGACGCCGAGCTGGCCTACCTCGGCAAGTCGGTGCGGCTGCTGACCGACGACCAGCCGCGCGATGCCTATGCCTCGGTGCCGGTGGCGCGCATCCGCCGGACCTCGACCGGCGGGTTCGAACTGGACGAGGACTTCATCCCGCCCTGCGTCAGCCTGCGGGCCTCGCCGGTGCTGGTGCGCTACCTGCGCGGTCTGCTCGACTCGCTGCAGGCCAAGGTCGATGCCCTCTACGGCGTGCATCGGCAGACCTCGCAGAACATCATCGAGTTCCGCTCCGGCGACATCGCATCGTTCTGGCTGCTGCACACGATCAACAGTTCGTTCGGGGCGCTTGCCCACCTGCTGCAGCATCCGCGCCTGCATCCTGAGCGCCTGCACCAGGAGCTGCTACGCATGGCCGGAGCGTTGATGACCTTCTCCAGCAGCTACCAGCTCGGGGACCTGCCGCACTATCGCCACGAGCAGCCACAAGGCGAGTTCGAGCGGCTGTTCGAGATCGCGCGCGACCTGCTCGATACGGTGATCTCCACGCGCTATTTCCAGATCGCCCTGACCGAGGTGAAGCCCTCGTTCCACCTCGGGCGGCTGGATTCCCAGCGCATCGACGAGGGTGCGACGTTCTACCTCGCGGTGGCCGCCGCCCTGCCCGCGCAGGAACTGGTGCAGAGCGTGCCGGTGCGCTTCAAGGTGGGTGCGCCCGACGACGTGGAGAAGTGCGTGCTGTCCGCGCTGCCCGGGGTCAAGCTCAGCCATGCCGCGCAGGTGCCAGCGGCGATCCCGGTGCGCCCCGGCAACCACTACTTCCAGCTCGACACGCGCGGAGCGCTCTACGAGCGGATGCTCAAGGCACAATCAATCATGATCTACGTGCCTGCCAGCGTCCATGACCTGAAGATGGAACTGATTGCGGTGACATCATGATCAACCAGACACTCCCCCCCACACCCGGCCCCATGCCATCGCTGCTCTCGCACGGGCAGATGGCCGCGCCCGGCGCGGCCGCCACCACGCCGCAGACCCTGCAAGACCTGATGGCCGACGGCTTCTACCTGCTGTTGCTGCTCAAGCGCGGGCAACTGCCGGCCGATGGCGAGTCGTTCGTGTCGACCGTGCAGAAGTTCCTTGATGGCATGGAGCGCGGCGCAATCAAGCTCGGCATCTCCGCCGAGGACATCTACGCCGCGAAGTACGCGTTCTGCGCCGCGGTGGACGAAGCGATCCTGTCGCAGCCCACGCACCTGCAGGAGGCTTGGGAACGCAATCCGCTACAGCTGCGCCTGTTCGGCGAGCATCTGGCCGGCGAGCATTTCTTCGAAAGACTCGAAGAACTGCGCCGCCAGGGAGCCGCGCGCCTGCCGTCGCTGGAGGTCTACCACTACTGCCTGCTGCTCGGCTTCGAGGGCAAGTACCGCCTGGAAGGCGTGGAGAAGCTGGGCTACCTGACCGCGCGCCTGGGCGACGAGATCATTTACCTCAAGGGCAAGCGCCACGGCTTCGCACCGCATGCGCTGCCGCCGGACAACGTCCGCCACAGCCTGCGTCGCGTAGTACCGTTATGGCTACCAGCCGCGCTGGTGGCTGGCTTTGGCCTGCTCGGCTTCTTCGGCCTGCGCACCTACCTCGGCCACCAGACCGAAAAGCAGATGGCCGCCTACAACGACGTAGTGCAGATGCCGCAACGGACCGCCCACATCACGATTACCCTGCCATGAGCCATTCGATATGGATATCGCCAACACGCCGCTCGCAGCGCTCGGGGCGCCCTCGTAGCATGCGCGGCTGATCCGGCCACAGGCCCCGGTCGAGGGGTAGATCGTAGCCAGCTGCACCCGCAGTTGCTGGTCGCTGTCGTCGAACACCAGCCGGCTGTGGCCGCTGCCGCCCCATTCCTTGGACTGCACGCCCCACAACGCACCGGCATGGCGGTGGCCTTCCTCCCCGCCGCCGGCCGCGTGCCAGGCCGGGGCATGCCCGCCGGCCAGGTTGGCCTGCGCGCTGGGCCTGGCGTCGCCGGCCTGGGCGTAC
>JASGDF010000017.1:0-47286 GCA_047607345.1 Pseudomonas sp.
GCCGGCGGCAGCCGCGCGCGCGCCGCGCGTGGCGCTGGTGCTGGCGGTGTTCCCGCAGGCCGATGCCGGCGATCCGGCCTCGACCCTGCACATCGACATCCGCCGCTACGTGGAACGCCAGCAGCGCATCGGCGTCTATCCGGCCGCGCTCGCGCCGGACTTCGGCGCCGAGTTGCAACGCCTGGGCATCCTGCACGGCAGCGTCGAGCACATCGCCGCGCAATTGCGCCAGCATCCGGCATTGGCGCAGGCCGACGAGCTGATCGTGCAGGTGCAGACCAGCAGCACCCTGCAACGCGAAGCGATCGCGCGGCTGCGCCACGTCGCCCTGGAACTGGCCCCGGCGCTGGGCTGGCGCCCCGGTGTCGCGCCGGCGGCATAGCCCCCCGCACAAGCGCCGCGACCGCGATGCGACCGTCCTTCAGCCTCGCCCTGTTCCCCAGCCGCGCCGATCCCGCCGACGCGCCGGCACCGGCGCAGTGGATCCAGTGCGCGCAGGCCGCCGAGTACGCCGGCCTGGAAGGCCTGTTCATCGCCACCGGGCCACGGCTGCTGGACGGGCTGGGCATCGCCGCGCAGCTCAGCGCGCACACCCGCCGGCTCGCACTGGAGGTCAGCGTCGGCGCCGGGCTGCTGCTCCCGACCGCGCTGGCCGCCAGCGCGCAGAGCCTGCAGGCGCTCAGTGGCGGCCGCCTGCGGCTGCACCTGGCCGACGCCACGCAGCCGGTGGCCGGCGCGTCCCTCAACCGCGACCAGCGCCGCGAGTGGAGCGGTGAATACCTGCGGATACTCGACCACCTGCTGTGCCCGGACAGCGCGCCGCTGGACTTCGCCGGCCGCCATTTCCGGCTCGAACGGGCCGGGCTGGACAAGCGCCCGCTGCCACGCCCGCCGCTGCTGCTGGACTGCGCCGCCGATCTGCCGCAGATCGCCCGCTACGCCGACCTGTGCCTGCTCGGCGATCCGCAGCCACGCCGGATCGAGGCGATGATCCAGCGCCTGCGCGGCCATACCGCCGAGGCCGGACGCACGCTCGGCTTCGCCTGCACCCTCGGGGTGATCGTGGACCCCGACGAGGAACGGGCCTGGGCCGAGGCCGGGCGGCAATGGGCCGGTGACGGCGTCCGCGCCGCGCCGACGTCGCCCGCCTCCAGCGGCGTGGCGCGGCTGTGCCGCGGCGGCGTCGATTCGCCACGCCGCTTCGAGATCTATCCGAACCTGTGCCAGCCCGATCCGGCGCGCCCGGCGCAACTGGTCGGCACCCCGCGCCAGCTCGCCGCCCGCCTACGCGAACTGCACGCGCTCGGCGTGGAGCACATCGTGCTGGACCTGTACCCGCAGGTGCCGCAGCTGCTGCGCTTCGCCGAACAGGTGCTGCCGGCGCTCGCCAGCGCGATCGAGCGGGAGCAACGCCATGGCGCCGCCTGAACCGGCCGTGCCCGGCATCCACTGGTTTCTGCCGACCAACGGCGACGGCGCCCACTTCGCCAACAGCCACCTGCCGCGCCCGGATGCGCCCGCGCCGGGCACGCGTCCGCCGAGCCTGGACTATCTGCGGCTGGTGGTGCGCGCCACCGAACAGGCCGGCTTCGACGCGATCATGCTGCCGGTCGCCAGCGGCTTCGAGGACCCCTGGCTGGTCGCCGCCGCGCTCGCCGCGGACGTGCCGCGCCTGCGCTTCCTGCTGACCCACCGCCCCGGCACCGAGCTGCCCGGCTACGTCATGCAGAAGTGCGCGACGCTGGAGGCGCTGGCGCCCGGACGCCTGCTGCTGCACCTGGTCTCCGGCTCCAGTGCGTTCGAGCAGAAATCGCTCGGCGACCACCTCGACCACGACGCCCGCTACGCGCGCACCGCCGAGTTCGTGCAACTGCTGCGCGCGCTGTGGGCCGGCCGTGGCCAGGACCACCGCGGCCGCTACTACCGCGGCGACGCTCCGTGCCTGCCCACGCCGATCACGCCGATGCCGCCGCTGTGCTTCGGCGGCGCCTCGCCGATGGCCGAGCACATCGCCGCGGCGCAGGCGCAGGTCTACGTGATGTGGGGCGAACCACCGGCGCAGATCCGCCAGCGCATCGCGCGCATGCAGCGGCTGGCACGCGGCCACGGCCGCGCGCTGCGCTTCGGCCTGCGCCTGCACGTGTTCGCCGCGCCGACCGCCGGCCAGGCCTGGGCGCATGTGCAGCGCCTGGTCGCCGACCTCCCCGCTGGTGTGATCCACGCCGCGCAGGACCAGATCGAGGCCTACGACTCGGTCGGCCAGCGCCGCCAGAACCGGTTGCTGCAGGGGCGCGGGCACGGCGTGCGCGAACTGGAGGTCTCGCCCAACCTGTGGGCCGGCGTGGGCCTGGCCCGCGGCGGCGCTGGCACCGCGCTGGTCGGCAGCTACGACCAGGTCGCCGCGCGCATCGGCGAATACCGCGCGATGGGCGTGGACCACTTCATCCTGTCCGGCTACCCGCACCTGGAGCAGGCCATCCACCTCGGGGAACAGCTGCTTCCGCGGCTGCGGGCATTCGGAGTCGCCAGCAAGACCCCGCCGTCGTCCACGCGCAGGCGAGGACCCAGCGACTTGTGCCTTGGCTGAGGCAAGGCACTGGATCTGCGATCCCCGGCCCTCGCGCGCAGCGCGAGGGCGTTCGGCCGGGTGCGAGCCAATGGCTCGCAAGCCACCCGCCCTCACCCCCGCCTACGCGGGGATGACGAGTCCTGTTGGCCTCGGCATGCCAAGGCCACTGCTGCAACTGCGGCGAGCTACCCGGCTCAGCCGGGCAACGGGTCCTGGCGCGCGCCGCCGCCAAGCAGGCCATGGTTCGCCAGCAGCGTGCGCATGCTGTTGCGGGTGATCCCGAGCATCGCCGCGCTGCGCACCTGGTTGTAGCCGTTCCAGGCATAGGCCTCGCGCACCAGCAGCGCCTCGATGTCCTTGAACAGCGACTCCCCCGGCAGCTCGAACAGCCGGTGCAACTGCTCGCGGATCGTCTCCTGCGGCAAGGCCGGCACCGGCGCGGCGGTGGTCGCCGGCGCATGACCGGCGCAGGGCAATTGCAGGTCCGTGGCCTGGATCAGCGGGCCGTCCGCCACCAGCAACGCAAGCTGCACCACGTTCTCCAGCTCGCGGATATTGCCCGGCCACGGGTATTCCAGCAGCGCCTCGACCGCGGCCTCGGAGAACATCGGCTGCGCCAACCCGAGCCTGCGGCAGTAGCCTGCGCGGAAATGCTCGGCCAGCGGCACGATGTCCAGCGGGCGCTCGCGCAGCGGCGGCGCATGTACCCGGGCGACGTTGATCCGGTAGTACAGGTCCTGGCGGAAGCTGCCCGCCGCCACCGCCTGCTCCAGATCGACGTTGGTGGCCGTGACCAGCCGGAAGTCGACCCGGACCGGCCGGCGCCCGCCGACCCGGACGATCTCCTGCTCCTGCAGCGCGCGCAGCAGCTTGACCTGCTGCTGCAGCGGCAGGTCGCCGATCTCGTCGAGGAACAGCGTGCCGCCGTCGGCGGCCTCCAGCCAGCCGATGCGGCGCCCGGCCGCGCCGGAGAACGCGCCGGCCTCGTGGCCGAATAGCTCGCTCTCGGCCAGCCCTTCGCTGATCGCCCCGCAGTTGACCGCGACGAAATCGCCCTTGCACCCGCTCAAGTGGTGCAGGTGACGCGCGATCAGCTCCTTGCCGGTGCCGGTCTCGCCACGGATCAGGACCGGCAGGCCGCTCGGCGCGACCCGCTCCAGATAGGCCTGCAGCGCATGCGAGCGTGGATCGGCGAAGACCATGGCCTTCGCCCTGGCCGGCGACAGCCGGCGTTGCTCGTCCGGGAAGGCGAGTACCGGGAACGCATTGTCGACGAGGTTGCCCATGCGGGTTGCGATCCGTTGATCAGGAAATCATCCTGAGCAATCTAGCCATTCGCCCGGCTCCGCCTAAATATCCGCCGCTCATCATCAGATAACCATTGCAGCGGGTAGGTGCAACGACGTTCTTGCTCCGGACGCCGCCGGCCAGGGACCGCCCTGCCGGAACCTGGAGCACGAGGCGACGGCCGCGATCGATCCGATGACGGGCGCCGTTGCGCCAGCGCATACGCTGATTCCCCCCGCGCCGCTGCTCATCCCGATTCCCCATAAGCGAACGACCCGCCGCGGGCGCCGACAGTGACATCATCGGGACATCTCCCATTCATCGCCCGGCGGTCTCGGCTGGACGGTCCTGAGCACCCCATGAACTTCCAGCAACTGAGAGCCATCCACGAGGCCATCCGCCACGGGTTCAACCTGACCGAGACGGCCGAGGTGCTGCACGCCTCACAGTCGGCGGTGTCCCGGCAGATCCGCGAGCTGGAGGACGAACTCGGCATCGACGTGTTCCAGCGCCACGGCAAGCGCCTGATCGGGCTGACCCAGCCG
The DNA here is from genome assembly GCA_047607345.1 of Pseudomonas sp. Taxonomy (GTDB): domain Bacteria; phylum Pseudomonadota; class Gammaproteobacteria; order Xanthomonadales; family Xanthomonadaceae; genus Pseudomonas_S. The sequence goes on from JASGDF010000017.1 coordinate 4,402, forward strand.
GGACAGGAGATCGCGCAGATCGTCGAGCGCATCCTCAAGGACCGCGACAGCCTCAAGAAAGCCGCCGACGAATACCTGCGCATCGATGGCGGCAGCCTCGCCGTCGCGGCCACCCACGCCCAGGTGCGCTACCGCCTGCCGGAACTGGTGATGGCCTTCCGCAACGACTACCCGCAGGTGCGCCTGACCCTGCACCAGACCGCCCCGACCCAGATCATCGAGCTGATCAAGTCCGGGCAGGTCGACCTGGGGCTGCTGCCCGACGGGCTGCCGCGGCCGCCGGACCTGGTCACCTTCAAGGCCTATTCCTGGTCGCACCGCTTCGTGGTCCCGCAGGGGCACCCCTTGCTGGACATCCGCTTCCCGTCGCTGGAGGAGATCGCCGCCTACCCGATCATCACCTTCGAGGAAGGCATGGTCGGGCGCGAGAAGATCAACCAGGCCTTCCGCAACCGCGGCCTGGAGCCGGACATCATCATCTCGGCGGTGGACTCGGACGTGATCAAGACCTATGTCGCGCTGGGGCTGGGCGTGGGCATCATCGCCGAGAAATCGTTCGACCCCGTGGCCGACCACAAGCTGGCCTGCCTCGATACCGGCGCGCTGATCGCGCCGATCACCACCAGCGTGGCGGTCCGCCGCGGCAGCTATCTGCGCAGCTACGCGATCGCCTTCATCCGCGCGCTGATCCCGGGCCTAGACAGTGCCGAGATCCGCGAGCGGGTGGAATCGCAGGCCGACTTCGGCGTGGCAGCCTGAAGCCCGTGGCACCGGCTCCTACATAGACAGATAGACATGGGCGAGCAGAGCAAGACTAGCCCGCCGCGTAGCGGCTGGCCGGGAACGGCAGGCCGAGGTTGCCGCGCAGCGTCGTGCTCTCGTAGTCCTCGCGGAACAACCCGCGCTCCTGCAACAGCGGCACCACCTTGTCGACGAAATTGCCCAGGTTGCGGTGTCCCCCCGCCATGATCATGAAGCCGTCGGCGGCGCGGTACTCGAACACCTGCTGCAAGCGGTCGGCGATGAACTGCGGCGTGCCGACGAAGCCGCCGCGCGGGTTGGCGGCGCGGAACGCCAGCTGCCGCAGCGTCAGCTTCTCCTTCTTCGCCAGTTCCTTGTAGAACTCGGCGGTGGACTTGAAGCTGTTCTCGCCGATGTCGCCCAGGTCCGGCAGCGGCTCGTCCAGCGGGAACTGGCTGAAGTCGAAGAAGCTGAAGAAGCGGCCGAGGTACTTCACCGCATGCTCGACGTCGGTGTACTTGATGCTCTCCTGGTAGAGGAACTCCGCCTCCTCCTGGGTATCGCCGACCACCGGGTTGATCGCCGGGAAGACCAGGATGTGCTCCTGCTCGCGTCCGGCCGCCCGGGTCTGGTCCTTGACCTTGCGGTAGTAACCGGCGGCGTCCTCCAGCGAGAACGAGCGTGAGAGATTGTCCGAGAAGATCGCATCGGCGTGGCGCGCCGCCAGTTGGATCCCGGGCTCCGAGGCTCCGGCCTGGAAGCGGATCGGCCGGCCCTGCGGCGAGCGCTCCAGGTTCAGCGGTCCCTGCACCTTGAAGAACTCGCCCTTGTGGTCGAGCACGTGCATCCTGTCGAAGTCGACGTAGCGGTTGTTCTCGCGATCGCGCACGAAGGCGTCGGGGTCCCACGAGTCCCACAGCCCCTCGACGACTTCGAGGTATTCGTCCGCGATCCGGTAGCGCAGCGCGTGGTCGTAGAGCTTTTCGTGGCCATGGTTGCGGCCCAGCCCCTCCAGCGCCGAAGTCACCGCGTTCCAGCCCGCGCGCCCACCGCTGATCCTGTCCAGCGAGGCGAACTGGCGCGCGGTGGTGAACGGCTCGCTGAACGAGGTGGTCGCCGTTCCCACCAGCCCCAGGTGGGTGGTGACCGCCGAGATCGCCGACAGCGCGGTCAGCGGCTCCAGCCGGCTCAGGAACGGCCAGGTCGAGTCGCGGGTGATGTAGGCCGAGTCGGCGATGAATCCCAGGTCGAACTTGCCGCGCTCGGCGATCCGCGCGTATTCGACGTAGGAGCGGATGTCGGACACGGCGCCGTCGGCGACCGCCGGATCGCGCCAGTGCCCGCCGCCGCCCTGCAGGCCGGCGCCCAGCCGGATCTTCCTCTGCTTGCCACTGCTCATCGCGGTCTCTCCTGCTGTCAAGATCATCGGGGTGTGGGACGGCCTGCCGCATCGCCGTCCCACCAGGTCGCCACCGCCCATTCCTGGGCGGCGTAGTAGAGCGGCAGCCGCGCCGGCCGGCGCAGGCGGCGGTGGTGGATCAGGTAGTGGTCGGGCAGGTAGCGCCAGGGAATGAAGTAGTGCTGGTGCATCAGCACCCGGTCCAGCGCCCTCGCCGCGGCCTGCTGCGCCTGCTCGGTGTCGGCCGCCATCAGCTGGCGGGTCAGCGCGTCCACCGCCGCGGAACGGACCCCGGCGATGTTCTCCGAGCCCGGCACGTCGGCGGCGGCGCTGTTGAAGCTTCGCCAGATTTCCTCGCCGGGCATGCGCGACTCGCGCAGCGACAGCGTCGCGTAGTCGAAGTCGAAGGCGTTGAGCTTGCGCCGCTCGGTGGCGACGTCGTTGAGCCGGCGCTCCACCACGATGCCGGCCTTGCGCATGTTCATGTACACCGAGTCCAGCACGCTCTGTTTGCGCGCGCTGATCGATATCTCGATCACGAACGCTTCGCCGCGGGCATTGCGCAGCACACCGTCGCGCAGGTGCCAGCCGGCCTCGGCGAACAGCGCCAGCGCGCGGCGCAGGTTGGCGCGGATGCTCGACGGCGGGCGCGTGCTCGGCGGCACGTACATCGGCCCGAACACCGCGGCCGGCAGCTCGTTGCGGTAGGGCTCCAGCAGCGCCCGCTCGGCCGCGTCGGGCAGGCCGCGCGCGGCCAGCGGGGTACGCGCGAAATAGCTGTCCATGCGCACGAAGCGGCCGCTGAACGAACGCTCGTTGAGCCATTCGTAGTCGAACAGGTAGTCCAGCGCCTGCCGCACCCGCACGTCGCGGAAGCGCTCGCGGCGCAGGTTCACCACCCAGCCGTTCATCGCCGGCGGGTTCTGGTGCGGGACGATCTCGCGGACCAGCTCGCCGCTGTCGAAGTGCTTGCCGAAGTACATCACCCGCCACGGCCACATCTGGGTCTCGTTGAGGAAGTCGTACTTGCCCGCGCGCAGCGCCGCCCGCCGCGCATCGGCGTCGGCATAGAGGTTGTAGACGATGCGGCCGAAGTTGAACATGCCCTTGCGCACGTTCACGGCATCGCCCCAGTAATGCGGATTCCTGCGGTAGCGCACGTCCTGGCCGCGGCCGCCGCCCTCGATCAGGTAGGGGCCGCTGGACACCGGTGGCTCCAGGCCCAGGGCCTCGAAGCCGGTGCGGCTGCCGTCGGCCTTCAGGCCCCACTTGCGCGAGAACACCGGCAGGTTGCCGGCGACGAACACCAGGTCGCGGCCGCTGCGCTTGAAGCGCAGGCGCACGGTGCGCGGGCCGAGCACCTCGGCGCTTTCGATCTCGGCGAAGTAGGCGCGGAACGTGGGGCTGGCCGCCGCGCTCTTGAGCGTGTCCAGCGAGTGCTTGACGTCCAGCGCGGTCACCGCATCGCCGTTGGAGAAGCGCGCCTGCGGCCGCAGCCGGAACGTCACCGCGCCGAAGTCCGGTGCCGGGGCGATGTCCTCGGCCAGCAGGCCGTACTGGGTGTTGCGCTCGTCCAGGCTGTACACCGCCAGGGTCTCGAACATCAGCTCGAGCACGCCCGGCGCGGCGCGGCCGCGCAGGCTGAAGGGGTTGTACTTGTCGAAGCTGGCGTTCTGGCTGATCACCGAGAGCGTCAGCCGGCCGCCCTTGGGCGCGGCCGGATTGACGTAGTCGAAGTGGTCGAACCCGGCCGGGTACCTGGGCGCGCCGAACTGGGCGAAGGCGTGTGCGGCGCGCGCGGCGGACGGGATGCACAGGCCCGTCAGTACGGCCAGCCACAGCATCGGCGGGAGCAAACGCGTCATCTACAGCGAAGCTCCGATCAGTTCCCGGGTATACGGATGCGCCGGCCGCGCGATCACCGCCTCGGTGTCGCCCGATTCGACGATCGCGCCGTCCTTCATCACGTAGATCCGGTGCGCCATCGCCCGGACCACGCCGAGGTCGTGGCTGACCAGCACGTAGCTGAGCCGGTGCTTGCGTTGCAGCTGCGACAACAGGCCGAGCACCTGGCGCTGGATCGACACGTCCAGCGCCGAGGTCGGCTCGTCCAGCACCACCGCGCGCGGGGCCACGATCAGCGCGCGGGCGATGGCGATGCGCTGGCGCTGGCCGCCGGAGAACTCGTGCGGGTAGGCATCCATCGCGCGGGCCGGCAGGCCGACCTCCTCGAGCGCGGCGGCGACGCGCCGCTCGCGCTCGTCCGCATCCAGTCCGGGCACGTGCAGCGCCAGGCCCTCGCCGACGATGCGCCGCACCGTATGCCGCGGCGACAGCGAGGCGAACGGGTCCTGGAACACCACCTGCAACTGGCTGCGCAGGCCGCGCCAATCCCCGGCACGGACCAGGCGTCGGCCGCCGAACACGATCTCGCCCGAGTGCGCCGGGACCAGGCCCAGGATCGCCTGGCTCAGCGTCGACTTGCCCGAGCCGGACTCGCCGACGATGCCGATCGTCTCGCCTTCGCGCAGGCGCAGGTCGGCCCCGGCCACCGCGGCGAAGCGCTCCTTGGAGAACCAGCCGCGCCATCCGTCACGCTTTCTGGCATATTCGACCCTCAGCCCGCGCGTCTCCAGCAGCACCGGCGCCGCTTGCGCCGGCGCGGCGGCGTTGCCGCGCGGCACGCTGTCGAGCAGCATCCGCGTGTAGGGGTGCTGCGGCGCGGCGAACAGCCGTCCGGTCTCGCCCGACTCGACCAGCCGGCCCTGCTCCATCACCGCCACGCGCTGGGCGAAGCGGCGCACCAGGTTGAGGTCGTGGCTGATCAGCAGGATCGCCATGCCGTCGCCGCCGCGGCGGTTCTCCTCGCGCTGCAATTCCAGCAAGGTGTCGACGATCCGCTGGCGCGTGCTCACGTCCAGCGCCGTGGTCGGTTCGTCGGCGATCAGCAGCTTCGGGCGGCAGGCCAGCGCCATCGCGATCATCGCGCGCTGGCGCTGGCCGCCGGACAGCTGGTGCGGGAAGCTGTCGATCCGCCGCTCGGGCTGGCGCACGCCGGTGCGCGCCAGCAGCGCGATCGCCTTGTGGCGCGCGGCGCGCGCGCCCAGCCCCTCGTGCAGGGCCAGGGTCTCGGCGATCTGGCTGCCGATGCTGTAGAGCGGGTTGAGCGCGGTCATCGGCTCCTGGAAGATCATCGCCACCTCGGCGCCGCGCACCTGGCGGATCCGCGCCGCGTCGCAGCGCGCCAGGTCCCTGCCCTGCAACAGGATCTGCCCGCCGACGCGGGCGCGCGGCAGCAGCCGCAGCACCGACAGCGCGGTGACGGTCTTGCCCGAGCCGGACTCGCCGACCAGCGCCACCCGCTCGCCGGCGCCGACCTTCAGGTCCAGGCCATGCACCACGGTCCGCTCGCCGAAGCCGACCGACAGCCCGCGCAGTTCCAGCAACGGCGCGGCCATCTCAGCCCGCCTCCGGCGCACTGCTGGCCTGCTGCTTCATCGCATCGCGCAGCGCCTCGCCCATGAAGGTCAGCAGCAGCAGGGTCAGCACCAGCGTCGCGAATGCCGACAGCGCGATCCACCACGCGCTCAGGGTCTCCTTGCCCTGTACCAGCAGCAGGCCCAGGCTCGGGTCCGGCGCGATGCTGCCCAGGCCGAGGAAATCCAGGCTGGCCAGGGTCATGATCGCCGCGCTCATCCGGAACGGCAGGAAGGTCACCACCGGGGTCAGGCTGTTGGGCAGGATGTGGCGCCAGACGATCTGCCAGTGCGACAGGCCCATCGCACGCGCCGCCTTGACGTACTCGAGCTGGCGGTTGCGCAGGAACTCGGCGCGCACGTAGTCGGACAGGTGGATCCAGCCGAACAGGGTCAGCAGCACCAGCAGCACCAGCAGGCTGTGCTCGAAGATCGAGGCGAAGATGATCACCAGGTACAGCTCCGGCATCGCGCCCCAGACCTCGATCAGGCGCTGGCCGAACAGGTCGGTGCGGCCGGCGAAGTAGCCTTGCAGCGCGCCGATGGCGATGCCGATCAGCGCGCCGGCCACGGTCAGCGCCAGCGCGAAGCTGATCGAGACGCGGAATCCGTACAGCAGCCGCGCCACCACGTCGTAGCCGCCCAGGTCGGTGCCCAGCCAGTGCTCGCGCGAGGGCGGGCTGGGCAGGTATGGCAGCGGCGTGTAGTAGTCCAGCGTGTCGTAGTACCAGGGATTGGGCGGGAACAGCGCGAAGTTGCCGGGCCTGTCCAGCTGCGCGCGGATCAGCGGGTCGTGGTAGTCGGCGCGGATCGGCAGGTCGCCGCCGAAAGCGCGCTCGTCGTAGTCCTTCAGCAGCGGCAGGTACCAGCGGCCCTCGTAGCGCACCAGCAGCGGGCGGTCGTTGCTGAGCAGCTCGCCGGCCAGGCTCGATCCGTAGATCGCCAGGAACAGCAGCAAGCTCCAGTAGCCCAGGCGGTTGCGGCGGAAACGGCGCCACAGCAGGCGACCGGGGCCTGCCGGCGCCGCCGCCACGGCCCCGCCCTCGGCCAGGACGCCGGCCATCTCAGCCCTGCCCCGCGCCGAAGCGCACGCGCGGGTCGGCCACGACGTAGGCCAGGTCGCTGGCGAGCTTGGCGAACAGCCCGATCAGCGCGAACACGAACAGCGTGCCCAGCACCACCGGATAGTCGCGCGCGTTGATCGACTCGTAGGAGAGCAGGCCCAGCCCGTCGAGCGAGAACAGCGTCTCGATCATCAGCGTACTGGTGAAGAACGCCGCGACGAAGGTGGCCGGAAAGCCGGTGATCAACGGCAGCAACGCGTTGCGGAACACGTGCTTCCACAGGATGCGGCGCTCCGACAGGCCCTTGGCGCGGGCGGTCAGCACGTACTGCCGGTCCAGCTCGTCGATGAACAGGTTGCGGGTCAGCAGCGACTTCAGCGCGAGGCTGCTGACCACCGAGGCGGTCACCGGCATGGCGATGTGCCACAGGTAGTCCGCGAGCTTGTGCAGCGGCGACAGCGTGCTCCAGTCCTCCGAGGTCAGCCCGCGCAACGGGAACAGTTCCCAGAACGAGCCGCCGCCGAACAGCACGATCAGCAGCACCCCGAGCACGAAGCTCGGCAGCGCGTAGCCGACCAGGATCGCGAGGGTGCTGGTGGTGTCGAAGGCGCTGCCGGAGCGCAGCGCCTTGGACACCCCGAGCGGGATCGAGATCAGGTAGACCAGCAGCATGGTCCAGATGCCCAGCGACAGCGACACCGGCAGCTTGGAGACGATCAGCGGCCAGACCGCCTGGTGGTGGAAGTAGCTCTCGCCCAGGTCGAAGCGGGCGTAGCGGGCGAGCATGTGCAGGTAGCGCGTCAGCAGCGGCTTGTCGAAGCCGTACAGGGCATTGAGGTCGGCGACCTGGGCCGGGTCGATGCCCTGGCGGCCGCTGTAGCTCAACAGGCTGCCGCTCTCGGCGCCCTCGCCCGACGCGTCCGAGCGCGCGCCCTCGTTGTAGAGCTGCGCCAGCGCATGGTCGACCGGGCCGCCCGGCACGAACTGGGTGACCGCGAAGCTGAGCGTCAGCACGCCCAGCAGGGTCGGCACCATCAGCGCCAGCCGCTTTGCCAGATAGCGCCACATGTCAGTCGAGCAGGTCCGGCTGCTCGTGGACGATGCTGTCGAAGTACGGCTGGAAGTTCAGCTGCGACTTGTCCGGGCCGTTGCCGTCGGAAATCCGCGCGGCGGTCTGCGGGTCGATCCGCCAGGGCTTGCTGCCGGTAGCCTCGACCAGCAGCTGCACCTGGCAGACCTTCTCGGTCAGCATGAACAGGTAGGCCGCCTCGTCCACGCTATGGCCGACGGTGAAGATGCCGTGGCCCTTGAAGATGAGCGCACGGTTGTCGCCGAGCGCCGCGGCCAGGTTCTCGCGCTCGCCGTCGCGGTAGGTGTCGTAGATCGCATGGCGGCCGTACAGCACCGCGGCCTCAGCCGAGATCGGGTCGAGCAGGCGGTCCAGCGCCGACCAGGCGGTGCCGTGGATCGAATGCACGTGCGCGACCGAATTCAGTTCCGGGCGCGCCTTCAGGATCGCGACGTGGGTATTGATGCCGCCGGGGTGGATGTAGCCCTCGCCCTCCAGCAGCCGCCCGTCGAAGCCGATCCGCAGCAGGTCGCTGACCTTGATCAGGTTCAGGCTCTGCGCGAACGGGTTCATCCACAGCTGGTCGGGGAATTCCGGGTCGCGCACCGAGACGTGGCCCATCACCCCCTGCTCGAAACCGAGCTTGCCGAACAGGCGGAAGGTCGCGGCCAGTTTCTGCTTCTGGTGCTCGCGCTGCTCGGCATGCGAGGCGAAGCTGCGCGGCTGCGGGCGGGGAAGCTTGTTGAGGTCGATCATGGGTCCGGCTCCCGGAACGGGTCGAGGGTGGATATTCAGAACAAGTCGCGGCGGATGCCCAGGCTGGGCTGGCGCCCGCGGTTCCACAGCACGTTGTGGTAGCCAAGCGCCGCGCCGTAGCCGCTGGGCAGCGCGTAGTCCTTCTGGTTCGCCTTCGCGTTCACGCGGCGCTGCACCAGGGCATCAACAGCCGTCGGGGTCCTCGCCGAACGCCTGCCGCACGCGCCGCTTGACCTGCACGAAAGCGTCGCCGACGCGGTCGCGCGGGTAGTCCAGCGCGACCGGCAGCACCGCCTTGATCCGCCCCGGCGACGGCTCCATCACCACCACGCGCTGACCCAGGAAGACCGCCTCCTCGATGTCGTGCGTGACCATGATCATGGTGATGTTCTGCTGCCGCCAGATCCGCTGCAGCTCGCGCTGCAGGTGAGCGCGGGTGATCGCGTCGAGCGCACCGAACGGCTCGTCCAGCAGCAGCACCCGCGGCCGGCTCACCAGCGCTCGGGCGATCGCCACGCGCTGCGCCATGCCGCCGGAAAGCTGGTGCGGCCAGGCCTTCTCCGAACCACCGAGCCTGACCAGTTCGACGTGCTCCTGCACCAGGCGGAGGCGCTCTGCCCTGGGCACGCCGGCGTTGAGCAGGCTCAGCTCGATGTTGCGTTCCAACGTCAGCCACGGCAGCAGGCGATGCTCCTGGAACACGATGCCGCACTCCAGGCTGGTGCCGGTCACCGGCTTGCCGTCCAGTTCGATGCTGCCGGCATGCTCGGCGTCCAGTCCCACGATCAGCCGAAGCAAGGTCGACTTGCCGCAGCCACTGGCACCGATCACGCTGACGAACTCGCCCTCGGCCACGTCCAGGTCGATGTCGCGCAGCACTTCCTGGTGCTGTCCGCCGCGTCCGCGATAGCGCTTGCCGACGCCGCGCAGGTTGAGCAGCGCCGGCGCCTGCCCGCCGATCGCGACGGCCTCGCCGCGCTGCCGATGCCTGCCCGCCGTCGCTGCCGCTTCCCCCATCGCTCAGGCCTCCGCCGCGCGCGCCGGCGTGTCCGCCCGGGATCGCCGGCGCGCATGGAACGCCTCGGCGAATTCCACCACCTGCTCGCCGACTCTCGCCAGCGCCTCCCCCACCGAGGCTGCCGGCGTCGACGCGTCCAGCGGGGTCTCCAGGGTATTGACGACCGCGCCATACGGCGTGGGCCAGCCGCGCAACGCGTGCGCGGTGGCGCGCAGGCTGCCCAGCACGGTGCCACCGGCCTGCCAACCGTAGGCGGTGACGATGCAGCCCACCGCACGGCCGTCCAGGTAGGGCCGCGCATCGCCGCGCAGTTCCTCCAGGGTGTCCAGCGCATTCTTCAGCAATCCGGAGATGCCGCCGTGATAACTCGGCGTGGCCAGGATCACCGCGTCGGCGCGCCGCAGCACGTTGACCAGGCCCTGCTGCACTTCGTCCAGCTCCGCGCCCGGCGCATAGTGCGGCAGCGCGGCCAGGAACTCGCCGCCCAGGCTGATCGTCGCCGCGCCACGCGCGCCGCACGCCTGCAGCGCAAGGCCGAGCGCGCGCTCGGTACCGGAACCCGGCCGCGTCGTCCCGCCGATGCCCACCACTAGCAGTTTCGATGAAGACACCCTGGTCACACCCTCATGCCGTTGCCCATGCTTTTGCCTTCCGACCACTCCGCCCAGTTCGACGATCGTCGGCCTGCGCCGCGCTCCCTCCATCGTGCATTCCCTCATGCCGCCCTGGCCTGCCGCAGCCGCGCCAGCAGGCGCGCACCGTATTCCCATCCACCCAGATCCGCCGCCGTGCCGAGGTGGCCGAACGCGCCCGGCCGGTGCAGTTGCGCGCCCCATGCCTCGGCGAAGAACGCAGCCCGCTCCGGGGTGACCCGTGGATCGTCGTCGCTGGCCACGACGATGCTCTGGAACGGCAGCCGTTGCAGCGGGATCGGCGCGAAGCCGGTGGTGCCGGCCGGGTAGTCGGCGCGCTCGACGTCGGTCGGCGACACCAGCAGCGCGCCGACGACCGGGCCGTGGTGGCGACTGGCCCAGTGCGCCACCGCCGCCACCGCCAGCGAATGCGCGACCAGGATCACCGGCGCGCCGGCGGCCTGGATCGCGGTGTCGAGCGTGGCCACCCACTCCTCCCGGTCCGGGTTGTCCCACTCGCGCTGGCGCACCCGCAGCAGCGCGGGATCGTTGCGCTCCCATACGCTTTGCCAATGTTTCTCGCCCGAGTCGCCGCGGCCGGGCAGGATCAGGACGCGCGTTGCCGATGTCATGCGGGGGTTCCTCCTTGTTGTGCATCCGTGTCGTCGAACAGCACCGTGGACAGGTAGCGCTCGGCGAAATCCGGGATCACAACGACGATGGTGCGGTCCGCGTACTGCGGCCGCTTTCCGACCTGCAGTGCGCTCCACAGCGCGGCGCCGGCGCTGACCCCGACCGGCACGCCCTCGATCCGCGCCAGCTCGCGCGCGGTGCGCAGCGCATCCTGGTCGGACACGGTGGAAATCTCGTCGAGCAGGCTGCGATCCAGGAACGTGGACAGGTGCCCGGAACCGATGCCCTGGATCTCGTGCGGACCGGCCTTGCCGCCGGACAGCGTGGCGCTGCCGGCCGGCTCCACCGCCACCACGCGCACGCCGGGCTTGTAGCGCTTGAGCACCGAGCCCACCCCGGTCAGGGTGCCGCCGGTGCCGACGCCGGCGACGAACACGTCGACCTCGCCGCCGCTGTCGCGCCAGATCTCCTCGGCGGTGGTGCGGCGGTGGGCCTCCGGATTGGCCGGGTTCTCGAACTGCTGCAGCACCACCGAGCCGGGGATCCGCGCGTTCAGTTCCTGCGCGCGCCGGATCGCCCCGGACATCCGCTCGGCCGCCGGGGTCAGCTCGATCCGCGCGCCCAGGTATTGCACCATCCGGCGCCGCTCCAGCGACATGCTCTCCGGCATGCACAGGATCAGCTCGTAGCCCTTGGCCGCGGCGACGAAGGCCAGGCCGATGCCGGTGTTGCCGGAGGTCGGCTCGATCAGTACCGACCTGCCCGGCGCGATCCGCCCGGCGCGCTCGGCATCCTCGATTAGCGCGGCCCCCAGCCGGTCCTTGACCGAGGCCAGCGGATTGAAGAACTCCAGCTTGCCGACGATACGCGCGGCGACCCCGTGCGCGGCCGCGAGGCGGTCGAAACGGACCAGCGGCGTGGCACCGATGGTGTCCAGGATGCTGTCGTAGATGCGACCGCGGAACTGCGGCGCCGAGCGGGACGCGGCGGGTTGGTCGGGATGGACGGCGGCATTCACTGCGGAACGGATCCTGTCTGATCTGTGCGGTGCCGAGACGCTAGCGCCGCGGCCGAACGCGAGGAAACGACAAAACCGGGATTGCATCGAAGCCCAACGGCATTGGCGACACGCCCCATCGCGCGAGCGCCAGGCGCGCCAAGGCCTGCGCAGGCGACGCCACAGCCGCGGCGCGCCCGCACATTGCCTTTCGACATATCGACCCAAAGACTGCTCATCAAACGTGCCGGTCGCGCTCGGCTCGCGTCCAGCGCGTCCCGCTGCGTCGATACCGGCAGTCCGGTGCGGCCGAGGTGCGTGTAGTGCATGGGGGCTCTCCAGAGGACCTGGCGTCGCGTGCCGCAGGCGACATGGCGCGGTCCCCGCGCAGGCGGCGACCCGGCGACGTGCGCGGCACGGCGGAAAAGTCCGCTGCGCAGGGACGGCGCAAGGAGAAAGCAATCGCGGCGCTAGGGTGCGACGGCGACCGCCGGCCTGGCGGCCACGGCCTTCGCGTAGCGGCTGACCGGGTACGGCAGGCCGAGATGGCCGCGCAGCGTGGTGGCCTCGTACTCGCGCCGGAAGATGCCGCGCTGCTGCAGGATCGGCACCACCGCGTCGACGAACTCGCCCAGCCCCAGCGGCTGCAGGTGGGCGTGCAGGATGTAGCCGTCGACCACCCGCTCCTCGAACAGCTTCTGCAGCCGGTCGGCGATCTGCTCGGGCGTGCCGACGAACTGCAGGCCGGGACTGGCCGCCCGCAGGGCCAGCTGGCGCAGGGTCAGCCGCTCCTCCCGGGCGATGCGCAGATAGCGCTCGGCGGTCGACCTGAAGCTGTCCTTGCCGATGTCGCCGAGTTCCGGCAGCGGCTCGTCCAGCGGGAACCGGCTGAAGTCGAAGAAGCTGAAGTAGCGGCTCAGATACTTCACCGCGATGTCGATGTCCAGCAGTTCGGCGACCTCGCGGTGCTTGCGCAGCGCCTCGGCCTCGGTGCCGCCGACCACCGGGGTGATCGCCGGGAACACCAGCAGTTCCTCGGGGCGCCGTCCACAGGCCGCCGCGCGGCGCTTGATGTCGTCGTAGTAGGCCTTGGCCTCGGTCGCGTTCTCTACGCTGCCGGAGAAGATCGCGTCGGCCTCGCGCGCGGCCAGCTCGCGGCCGGCGTCGGAGGCGCCGGCCTGGAACAGCACCGGGCGTCCCTGCGGCGAGCGCTCGATGTTCAGCGGGCCCTGCACCGAGAAGAACTCGCCCTTGTGGTCGAGGGTGTGCATCCGGTCCAAATCGACGTACTGCCCGGATGGCTTGTCGCGGACGAAGGCGTCCTCGTCCCAGGAGTCCCACAGCCCCTTGACCACCTGGATGTATTCGCCGGCGATGCGGTAGCGCAGCGCATGGTCGTAGAGCTTGTCGCCGCCGTGGTTGCGCGCATGCCCCTCGAGCGCGCCGGTCACCGCGTTCCAGGCCGCGCGGCCGCCGCTGATGACGTCGAGCGAGGCGAGCTGGCGCGCGGTGGTGAACGGTTCGCTGAAGGACGTGGTCATGGTCGCCGCCAGTCCCAGCCGGGTGGTCGCCGAGGCCACCGCCGCCAGCGCCGTCAGCGGTTCCAGCCGGCTGAGGAAATACGGAGTGGAATCGCGGGTGATGTAGGTCGAGTCGGCGATGAAGCCGAAGTCGAACTTGCCGCGCTCGGCGGCCCGCGCCGCCTCGATGAACGCGCCGATGTCCACCGCGCTGTTGCTCTTGACGTCGGGATGCCGCCACGCCTGGACGTGCGCGCCGATGCCGGACAGGAACGCCGCCAGGTGCAGCTTGCGGGATTCGGAACGTGGCATTGCGGGTTCTCCTGTGAGAGCACTAGCGAAAATCGCGCCGCACGCTGAGCAGCCACTGGCGCTCGCGGTTGTAGTTGGCGGAGTAGTAGCCGAGGGTCGGGACGTAGTAGCCGGGCAGGACGTAGGTCTTGTCCAGCAGGTTCTTGGCGGTCAGCGAGAAGGTCCAGCCACCGTCGGCGGTGGTGTAGGACGCGCTCGCGTCCAGGTAGTGGGTGGACGGGAACTTGGTATGGAGGTTGGTCGCGGACACGGCCGAGAACGAGCTGCTCTCGGCGCGCACGTTCGCGCCCAGCGTCAGGCGCGCGCCGCTGGTCAGCGGCTGCTCGTAGAGCGCGCCCAGGCTGCCGCTCCAGCGCGGCGAATACGGCAGTTCATAGCCGCTGAAGTCCGAGCTGGCCGCGCCGGTGGGATTGACGAATTCGTCGAAGCGGGTGCGCAGGTAGGCCAGGTTGAAGGCGAGCCGCAGCCTGGCACTGGCCTGCAGCACCGACTCCCATTCCGCCCCATAGGTATGCGCCTGGCCGGCGTTGACGATCACCGCGCCGGTGATCAGCTGGCCGTTGATCGTCGGGTTGGTGATCGAGGCCTGGTAGTCGCGGTAGTCGTTGTAGAACAGCGACAGGTTGCCGCGAAAGCGACCGCCCCAGGCGCTGCGCTTGAGCCCGATCTCGTAGGCGCTCACCCGTTCCGGATCCACTGGCACCTCGGCAATGGCCTGGGTGGCGGCGGCCGGGTTCCAGCCGCCGGAGGTCTCGCCGATCGCCCAGCTGGCATAAGCCAGCAGGTCCGGGGTCCACTGGTAGTCCAGGCTCAGCTTGGGCGTGGCCGACTGGTAGGTCTTGCTCAGGCCGCTGACCGCGTAGCGCTGCGACAGCCGCGTCCAGGCCGCATCGCTGGTGTAGGCGGCGCTGTCCAGGTCGCGCCATTCCTTGCTCAGGCGCAGGCCCGCGGTCAGCCCGAGCCGGTCGCTGAATCGGTAGGTGCCCTGGCCGTAGAGGCCGGCGCTGTCGGTCGTGCTGCGACTGTCGATGATGCTGTAGGCGTTGTTGCTCCAGGTCAGCCGGTCCATGCGGAAGACCTCGTGCCAGAGCATCAGGCCGGCGATGAAACTGAAGCGGTCGTAGTCGCCGAACAGCTGGAATTCCTGCGAGAGCTGGCGCTGGTCCAGGTTCTGGTAGAAGCCCGACACCGGCGTGGGATACGGATCGTCCGAGGGCATGTGCACGTCGAAGCCGCGCCAGGCGCTGACGGATTTCCACGACAGCGCATCGCCCAGCCCGCCTTCCAGCTTCAGCGACACGCCGCCGCTGTTGTACTGCTGGTGCGAACCGTTGTCGGAGAAGTTCCTGCGCACGCCGGTCCCCGGCCAGTTCAGCGGCGTGCTGCCGGCGGTCGCGGTGCCGTGCAGGCCATCGACGGCCAGGGTCGCCACCCAGCCGTTCTCCGGCGTCAGGCGCAGGATGCCGCGCAGCTGCTGGTTCTCGTAGCCGTTGACCGAGCGGCCCAGGTAGAGGTTGTCGACGTCGCCGTCGAGATGGCTGCTCGCCACCGCCAGGCTGCCCACCAGCAACCCGGGCGACAGCGTGCCGTTGGCGTAGCCGCGCGTCTCGACCTGGCCTTGGTTGCCGGCCCCGGCACTGACCCAGGCGCCGAAGTCCCCGCTCGGTTGCCGGGAGACCAGCTTGAGCGCGCCGGAACTGGTGTTCTGCCCGTACAGCGTGCCCTGCGGCCCGTGCAGGACCTCGATGCGCTCGATGTCCGGCAGGCTGCCGATGAAGCTGCTGCCGAACGAGCGCGGGATGTAGACGTCGTCCAGGTACCAGCCGACCGAAGGGTTGCCGATCGGCCGCGAGGAGCCGATGCCGCGGATGAACACGCTCTGGGTATTCGGCCACTGGTTGGGGATGTTGACGCCCGCCGCCAGCCCGGCCAGGTCGGCCAGCTTGGCGACGCCGCGCCGCCGCAGCTCCTCCGCGGCAACCGCGTTGACCGTGACCGGGGTCTTCTGCGAGGCCGTTTCAAGCCGCTCGGCGGTGACCTTGACCTCCGGCAGCGCGAGCGCGGCCTGCTCCGAATCCGGCGCGGCCACGTCCGCGTCCGGTGCGGCCGCATGCGCCGCGGGCAGCGCGAGCAGCAGCGCACAGGCGATCGCCAGGCGATCCGGCCCCGGCGATGTGCCGCCACGGCCGCGCTGCCTGCTCGCCGATCGCGCCCGTGTTGCCGAAACCTGCCTCATTGCGTTCTCCCGTTGACTTGTGTGATGGAGGCGGGGCCGCGCGGCCGGCCCTGCGGGTCCGGCGCCGGCCAGCGCCGCTCCAGCCCCAGCTCGCGCAGCGCCTGGTGCGGGTAGCGGCGATCGATCCACTGCGCGATGCCCACCGGCTTGCCGCGCAGCGTCCCCAGCCGCTGCACCAGCGGCCGCGCCAAAGCACCTGCAGCCGCCAGCAGCGGGAGCGGCAACAGCGCGAGCCTGGCCGCCGCGCGCGTGGCCTCAGAAGTCATACCGGACCCCCGCCGTCCACACGCGCGGGTTGTTGTAGGTGTAGTAGGTCGCCGCCGGCGTGATGTAGTCCTTGTCCAGCAGGTTCTTGACCGTGAACGAGAAGGTCAGCCCGCTGTCGGCCAGGTAATAGGACACGCCCGCGTCGACCAGCGTGGAGCGCGGGACCGCATAGGTGTTCTCCGGCCCGGTGTAGTACTTGTCCGACCAGCGCACCGATCCGTTCAGGCGCAGGCTGCCGCTGCCGAGGCCGGTATCGTAGCTGGCGCCGACGCTCGCGCTCAGGTGCGGCGCATAGGGCAGCTCGTTGCCGGTGTAGTCGGTCGTGGAACTGGTGCCGGCCGGCAGGAACTCGTCGAAGCGGGTACGCAGGTAGGACGCGGCCAGGTTGGTCTTGAGGTTCGCGCTCAATTGCAGGAAGGACTCCAGCTCGACGCCCCAGGTATGCGCCTTGCCCGCGTTCGACAGCAGCGTGCCGGTCAGCTGCACGCCGTCGATCACCGGGTTGGTCAGGTTGGTCTGGTAGCCGGTGTAGTCGTTGTAGAACAGCGACAGGTTGGTCTGCGCGCGGCCGCCCCAGTCGGTCGACTTGAGCCCGAGTTCGTAGGAAGTCACCTCCTCGGGATCGATCGGCACCGTGGCCAGGGTCGCCGAGGCCACCGGCGCGTAGTTCCAGCCGCCGGAGGTCTGCCCCTTGGCGAGCGTCGCGTAGCCGAACAGGTCCGGGCTCCAGCCGTATTCGAGGCTGAGCTTGGGCGTCAGCGCGTCGAAGTCGACCCGCTGGCCGCTGATCGCGAACGTCTGCGCGAGCAGTTCCCGGCCGGCGTTGCTCTGCCAGGCATCGACGTCCTGCTCATGCCGCTCGCGCGAGTAGCGGGCGCCGGCGATGATCCCGAGGCGGTCGCTGACCCGATAGCGCAGCTGGCCGAACACGCCGACGCTCTTGTTGGTGTTCCAGGCACGATTCACCGAGTAGGTGGTGCTCCCGTAGTTGTAGATCCAGAACCGGTCGAAGTCGAAATGCTCGTCGTAGGCATTGGCGCCGACGATGAAGTCGAATCGCTCGTACTCGCCAAGCAGCTGGAACTCCTGCGAGAACTGCCGCCAGTCGATGTATTGCTGGAACTTGTAGCTGCCGCTGGCGTAGGTCTGCTTGCCATCGGACCAGGGCTGGTCGTCCTCCAGCCTGCGGTAGGCGGTGATCGACTTGAAGGTCAGTTGCGGATCCAGATCCGCGGTCAGCTTGAGCGAGGCGCCGCCGTGCTTCTGGTCGGTCGCGGTGTCCCAGCCCGACAGCGTGGTGCGGCTGCGCAACCGCGGCGTGACGATCGGGGTGGCGACGGTGTTGTCGGACTCGTCGCGCGTCTCGTCCAGTGAGAAGTCCAGGCGCAGCCAATCGCTCGGCGTGTACAACAGCTTCAGCCGGGCCTGGGTGGTGTCGTAGCGGTTGACCCGCTTGTCCAGGGTGTAGTTGTAGTAATAGCCGTCGTTGCGCCGCCGCGACAGCGCGAGGCTGGCCTTCAGCGTGTCCTCGACCAGCGGCCCGTTCAGGTACAGCTTCGACTCGAAGGCCCCGTAGTTGCCGCCGCCGGCGTAGGCCGAGCCGAAGAACGCGTCGGCCGGCTCGCTGCTGGTGATCTTGATCGCGCCGGAGCTGGTGTTCTGCCCGTACAGCGTGCCCTGTGGCCCGCGCAGCACCTCCACGCGCTCGATGTCGGGAAGATCCAGGTACGAGTTGCCGAACTGGCGCGCGAGGTAGACATCGTCCAGG
Source organism: Pseudomonas sp. (assembly GCA_047607345.1). Taxonomy (GTDB): domain Bacteria; phylum Pseudomonadota; class Gammaproteobacteria; order Xanthomonadales; family Xanthomonadaceae; genus Pseudomonas_S. The sequence goes on from JASGDF010000017.1 coordinate 22,290, forward strand.
TAGATGCCAACCGACGGATTGCCCGCCGGCCGCGAGTTGCCGATGCCGCGGATGAACACGTATTGCTGGTTGGAGTACAGCGACGGCAACGTGATTCCCGCCGCCTGCCCGGCCAGGTCCAGCAGCGTGTGCACCGCGCGCTCCTGCAGCTGCTGCGCGCCGATCGCGCTGACCGACACCGACGTCCTGCGCAATTCGGTCTCGCGCCGTTCCGCCGTCACCACGACGTCGTCGAGGGTGACCGCCGAGCGCTGCTTGTCCCCGGCATCCGCCGATGCCGTCTCCTCCGCACGGGCCGCCGCGATCGCATGGACAGACAAACCCATCGCCAGAAACAGCGCTGAATATCTCGTAGACATTTCAATTATCCGGTGTGTCTTGACTGGAAAGTCCCGCCACCTCCCCGGTGCCGGGCCGGAATCAATCTATTTCCGCGGAGCGCGAATATGAAGCGACGATATCGGGCTTATTTACCCGTTAAAAATAAATGAGATATCGCAATCTGGAAAAACCGCCAGGGCATAACCCGCACGGGAATCAATCCAGCAGCTCCGGCTGCTCGCGGACGATCTCCTGGTACATGTTCTGGAAATTCAGCCATCCGCTGTAGGCGCCGAAGCCCGCCGCCATCGCCTCGGCGCGCGCGCCGTCTATCGCCTGCGGCTGGCCGAGCAGCCTGGCGTAGATCTGCTCCCGGCACACCTTCTCCAGCGATATGAACAGATAGGCCGCCTCGTCCACGCTCTGGCCGACGGTCAGGATGCCGTGGTTCTTCATGATCACCGCGCGGCCGCCGCTCCCCAGCGCGTTGGCGAGATTGATGCCCTCCCCGCCCTCGAAGCTGTCGTAGATCGCGTGCCGGCCGTGGAACACCGCCGCCTCGTTGGAGATCGGCTCCAGCAGGCGGCCGGTGCTCGCCCAGATCTTCCCGTACGGCGAGTGGGTATGCACCGCCGCGACCACGTCCGGGCGGTTCGCCAGCAGCGCCGAGTGCAGCGGCAGGCCGCCCGGATGCAGGTAGCCGCTGCCTTCGATCAGGTTGCCACGATAGTCGACGCGCATCAGGTCGCTGGCCCGGATCAGCCCGAACGCGAGCGCGAACGGGTTGATCCAGAAATGATCGGGATTCTCCGGATCGCGCACCGAGAAATGCCCCATCACGCCCTCGTCGAAGCCGAGCTTGCCGAAGATCCGGAAGGCCGCGGCCAGCTTCTGCCTGCGATGCAGGCGTTCGTCCTCGACGCTGGCGAACCTGGGCGGCTCGGGCCGCGGGTGGCGCGCCATGTCCTGGAAACTGACCGTCTCCACCACCCCGCCCTGCGCGCGGGCCGCCGCCGCGATGCCTGCCTGTGCCATGTCCCTCTCCCCTACTTGCCTGCGGCGATCGGCCGGCCGGCGGCGTCCAGCCTCGGCCAGAAGTCCTTCAGGCCCAGCTGCGCCAGCGCCTGGTCCAGGTAGCGCCGGTCTATCCAGCGCTCGATGTCGACCTTCGGCCCGCGCAACAGCTTCAGCTGCACCAGCGAGTCCTGCGTCTTGCGGTAGTGCTCGACGTACAGCGGATCGAACAGCGGGCTCAGGTAGTGCGGCAGCGGCCGCCCCTGGTACTCCTCCTGGATGTAGTGGCGCGACACCGCCGGCCCGCCCAGCGACCAGATGCGGAACACGTCCTCGCTGTTGCCCGGCTGCGAGGCCCAGTACAGCGAGCGGACCAACACCTTGACCAGGCGCGCGGTCAGGTCCGGGTGGGCGCGGGCGAAGTCCTCGCGCACCAGCAGCGAGTTGAACGAGGTCGCGTCCACCGAACGGCCGCGGGTGTCGTAGACGAGCCGGGCCAGGCCGCGATCGCGCAGCGCGATCAGGTCGGCTCCGCCGAACACCGCGTCCACGTCGCCGGAGGCCAGCGCCGCAGCGGCCGTGGCCGGGTCCAGCGCCACCGAGCGGATGTCGCGCTCGGTCATGCCGTTCGCGGCCAGGATATGGATCACCTGCAACTGGATCTGGTTGCCCTTGGCGTAGCTCACGCGCTTGCCGCGCAGGTCCTTGATCGACTTGATCGTCGATTTCGGCGACACCGCCAGATATGCGTTGGACAGCTTGCTCATCGGCAGCACGATGCGGCTGTCTATGCCAGAGGACTTTCCGATCAACGACAGCATGTCGCCCTGCCAGGCGAAGTCGATCTGGCCGTTCGCCAGCGCCTGCCCGACCAGCGGCGCGCCGCCGCGGTAGCCGACCAGCTGGATGCGGATGCCGTCCTTCTTGAACTCCTCGTCCAACCAGCCCTTGTAACGGGCGATGCCCAGCGAGCCGTAGTAGTTGTCCTTCTCGGTCACCACCGACGGCGCGCCGATGCGGATCACGCTCGGTCCGGCCTGCGCGGCGGCGGCACCTGCCGTGAGCAGCAGCCAGGCCGCCAGCCCCCAGCTCGCGAGTCCGAGAACCAGCCTCATGCCGGCACCGCCTGGCCGGCGGGACGCTTCGCGCGCGCGGCGGCATGGCGATTCTGCGGGAACGGCAGTCCCAGGTTGCCGCGCAGCGTGCTGCTCTCGTACTCGCGGCGGAAGATCCCGCGCTCCTGCAGGAGCGGCACCACCTTGCCCACGAACTCGCGCGCGGAGGCGTGCGAGCCGCCGACGATGAAACCATCGACCGCGCGCTGCTCGAAGAAGCGCTGGAGCTTGTCGGCCACCTGCAGCGGCGTGCCGACGAAGTCGTCCGGCGGCGCGGTGGCGATGAAGGCCAGCTGGCGCAGCGTCAGCCTGCGCTCGCGCGCGATCCGCTTGTAGTATTCGGCGGTGGACTTGAAGCTGTTGTTGCCGATCTCGCCCAGGTCCGGCAGCGGCTCGTCCAGCGGGAACTGGCCGAAGTCGAAGAAGCTGAAGTAGCGGCTCAGGTACTTCACCGCGAAATCGACGTCCAGCTCCTCGATCAGTTGCTGGTAGCGCTCGCGCGCCTCGTCCTCGGTGTCGCCGAGGATCGGGCGGATCGAGGGAAACACCAGGACGTGGTCCGGATCGCGGCCGTAGGCGCGGGCGCGGTTCTTGAGGTCGTCGTAGTACTCCCTGGCGCGCGCCAGGTCGCCGGTGGCGGCGAAGTCGGAGAACACGCCGTCGGCGTGGCGCGCGGCCAGATCGCGGCCTACCTCGGAGGCGCCAGCCTGGAACACCACCGGCCGGCCCTGCGGCGAACGCTCGATGTTGAGTGGCCCCTGCACCCTGAAGAACTCGCCGACGTGGTCGAGCGTGTGCATCTTGTCGCGGTCCACGTACACGCCGGCGGCCTTGTCGCGGACGAAGGCGTCGTCCTCCCAGGAGTCCCACAGCCCTTTCACCACCTCGATGTACTCCCGCGCGATGCGGTAGCGCAGCGCGTGCTCGTGCAGGGTGTCGTGGCCGTGGTTGCGGGCCACGCCCTCCAGCGCCGAGGTCACCGCGTTCCAGCCGGCTCGCCCGCCGCTGATGACGTCCAGCGAGGCCAGCTGCCGCGCGGTCGTGAACGGCTCGCTGTAGGAGGTGGTGAACGTGCCCAGCAGGCCGATGTGCGAGGTCCGGGCCGAAATCGCCGACAGCGCCGACAGCGGTTCCAGCCGGCTCAGGAAGTGATCGGTGGAATCCCGGGTGATGTAGGCCGAGTCGGCGATGAAACCGAAGTCGAACTTGCCGGCCTCGCCGATCCGCGCGTATTCGGTGTAGGCATCGATGCTGACGCTGCCGTCGGCGCGCACGTCCGGATCGCGCCAGTGGCCGCCGCCGCCCTGCAGGCCGATGGCGAGCTTGAGTTGCCGCTTGCTGGTCTTGCTCATGGTGCTCCTCGCGATGGGCGGCGGCGCCGCCCGCGGTTGAAAGGGAATCGGCCGGCGCCGCATGCGCCGACGACGCGCGGCTCAGTCCGCCGCGGATGCCGGCGCACGCCAGCGCAGCAAACAACTCTCCGCGCGCGTGGCCGCCAGGTGCAGGCCATGGCCGACCACCCCGGCCAGCGCCATGCCGACCAGGGTGACGTCCATCGCCGAGGTCTCCTGCCCGTCGATCAGCAACTTGCCGATGCCCGGGCCGCTGGTCATCAGGTATTCGGCGCCCAGCGTCGCGCCCCAGGCGGCGACCAGCGCGACGTGCACGCCGGTCAGGATCGACGGCGCCGCTGCGGGCAGGATCAGCCGGAAGAAGGTCTGCGTGCGCGAGAAGGTCGCCACCCGCGCCACCTCCAACTGCTCGCGCGGAATGCCGGCCACGCCCTCGGCGCTGTTGAGCATCACCGGGAAGAACGCGGCGATCGACACGAACACGACCTTGCTCGATTCGCCCAGTCCGAACCAGACCATGATCAGCGGTACCCAGGCGAACAGCGACACCTGCCGCAGCGCATGCAGGCTCGGCCCGAACAGGCGCCGCGCCAGCGGCGAGACGCCCAGCGCCACGCCCACCAGCACGCCGCCGGCGGCGCCGATCAGGAAGCCCGCGGCGGCGCGTGCCAGACTGCTGCCCAGCGCGCCCCACAGCACCGGCGTTCCGGCCAGCTTCCAGCCGGTCTCCAGCACCCGCCCCGGCGACACGTACAGGCCCGGCGCGACCGTCCCGAACGCGAACACCGCCCACCACGCCGCCAGCAACGCCAGCGGCAAGGCCAGCGCCCGGCGCAGGCGGCGGCCGGCATCGCCCGCAACCGGCCTGGCGCGCGGGCGCGCGGCAGGCAGCGATTCGGCGCGCGCGCTCATGCCCGTTCCCCGAAGACCGGCCGGCGCCAGCGCAGCAGCCAGGCCTCGATGCCAGCCAGGACCCGGTCCTGCAGCAGCCCGATCACGCCGATCACCAGCGCCATCGCCAGCACCAGGTCCATCTGGAACAACTGCTGGCCGCTGACCATCAGGTAGCCCAGCCCCTCCGAGGCGGCCATGAACTCGATCGCCACCAGGATCAGGAAGGACACGCTCAGGCCCATCCGCAGCCCGCTCCAGACCTGCGGCAGCGCCGCCGGGAACACCACCCGCCACAACCGCTGGCGCAGGCTGTAGCGATAGACATCGGCCAACTCGAAATACTGCCGCGGCACGCTGCGGATGCCGCCGTAGGTATTGAGCGCCACCGGCACCAGCGCGGCCTTGGCGATCAGCGCGATCTTCAGCGACTCGCCCACGCCCAGCAGCATCACGAACAACGGCACCCACCCGAGCAACGGCAGGTACACCGTCGCACGGAAGCTGGGATCGAGGTATTCGCGCACGCGCCGGGAGAGTCCCATCGCCGCGCCCAGCGCCAGGCCCAGGCCCGCGCCCAGCGCGAAGCCGAGGAAGACGCGCTGCAGGCTGATGGCCACCGCGGACAGCAGCTCGCCGCTGTCCCATGTCTGCAGCAGGGCATCGCGCACCTGCCCGGGCCCGGGCAGCACCTGCTCCGGCAACCAGCCCCGCCGTGCAGCCAGCCCCCATGCCAGCAGTGCGAGCACGGGCACGATCAGTGCATGCAGCCCGGCGCCCAATGCGGCAAGGCGGATCGGCGGGAACGGCTTGGACGTACGCGTCAGCAAGGCAGGCATCCGGAAACGGGGGTCGCGTTCCGCGAAGTCCCCGGACTAACGGGTACCAACGCGGCGTGTTGCATCGCAACCTACGCCCCGGGCGACCGCCTACCCAACTGAGAATAACGGCATTGCATCAAAGATTTCCGCATATGCCTGGCCTGCGAAAACGGCGCCCGCACGCAGGGATCACGCCCGCCGGGCACGCCAAATCGTTGATATTGAAAAACAACCGGCGGGCCGAAGGCACACGCCGCAGGCCCTGAGGAAACGTCGAACAGCACCTGGAGATCCGCGTTGATAGCGGCAGGAAATCTGCTCATGCCATCAACTCATCACCGGGCGCGCGGCGCGCTCCCGGACATGCCCGCCTATGCGTGGCCTCGGTCGTGAAGCTCTCGCCGCTTCTGCACCAAGGAATTCTTTCCTTGCAAGATCAACACATTAGGATTTTCGCTGGCTGCCCATCCCCCACTGATACCCCGGCACATTGAGACGTTATCGAACACTGGCAGCCGATGACCCGCCATAGCCAGCGCACGGGATGTAATGACCTCGTCATTACATCCCGTGCTAGACTCCGCCATCCACGACAGCAAGGGAGCATGCGGCATGCCCGTCACCCCGATCACCCCTGCCAAACGTGAAACCTTGAACCTGCGAATCAAGCCTGAAGATCGCAGCCTGATTGATCGTGCCGCCAAAGCTCTAGGCAAAAATCGGACTGATTTCGTGTTGGCAGCAGCCCGCGCTGCTGCCGAGGATGCCCTACTCGACCAGACGACCTTTCTGGTCAGCCCCCAAGCTTATGCAAGCTTCCTGGCGCGCTTGGACATGCCGCCCGAGCCGAACGCCAAGCTGCACAAGACGATGCAAACATCGCCACCGTGGGAACAAAAGTGAGCCTTGCGGCTCCTGAGCCATTGATGCCGAGCCATGAGCTGACTGCATTTGACTCCAGTGTCGGAAACCTGGATCGATGGCTGCATCGACATGCATTGAAGAACCAACTGAGCGGCGCATCGCGGACATTCGTTGCCTGCGATGCAAACCGTGTACTGGCGTATTACGCACTGGCATCCAGTGCTGTTGCCGTGGAGACAGCAACGGGACGCTTCAGACGCAACATGCCTGATCCGATTCCCGTTGTCGTCCTAGGCCGCCTTGCCGTGGACAAGTCGCTGCAAGGGCAAGGCATTGGCCGAGCTTTGGTGCGTGATGCCGCCTTGAGGGTATTGCAAGCCGCGGAAGCAATCGGCATCCGCGGGATGCTCGTGCATGCGCTATCCGAAGATGCGGCAGCGTTCTATCGGCAAGTAGGTTTCGAACCGTCGCCACTTGATCCACTAGTACTACTTGCAACGTTGGCTGACTTGAAGGCCAGTCTGTAGATACGAGACTCTGCGGCTGCAATCGGCCAGAAGCGGACGCTTGATATCTGCGGATGACTGATCTATCCACTTTGCTGCGTCATCCTGGTCGTGATTGGCCGCTTAGAGCGTGTTATGAACTTTGAAGCAGTGAAGCCGCATTGCCGAGCATGAGAATGGTGAAGACCACGAAGTGCAGGCCCGCCAGGGTTTCCGGCAAGCGTTCGTAGTCGCGGGCCAGGCGCCGGAACCGATTGAGCCAGCCGAAGCTGCGCTCCACCACCCAGCGACGCGGCAGCAGTACGAAGCCCTTCTTGGCCTCTGGCAGCTTCACCACGTGCAACTCGATGCCTTCTGCCTGCGCCGCCTCGGCCGGATCCTTGCCTGTATAACCTTGATCGACGAAGGCGGGCTTCACCGTCTCGCCGGTCACGTGCTGCACTTCCTGCGCCAGCGAGCGCACCTGGGCGCGCTCTTGCTCGTTGGCCGGCGTGACCTGCACTGCCAACAGGTGTCCGAGCGTGTCCACGGCCATGTGGACCTTGCTGCCCTTCTTGCGCTTGTAGCCATCGTAGCCAGCTCGCGGTCCACTCTCGCAGGTGGACTGCAAGGTACGTCCATCCAGGATCACGGCACTGGGCTGACCTTGCTTGCCTTGAGCCACTCGCAACACCGAGCGCAGATCGTTGACCATCGCTTCGAAGCAACCGGCTTGAAGCCAACGCTGGGTCTGCTGGTAGACCGCCTCCCACGGCGGAAATTCATGGGGAATCAGGCGCCATGGCGCTCCCGCCCGAGCCATCCAGCGCAAGGCGTTGAACATCAAGCGAAGATCGTACTTGCGCTGCCGTGCTTGCGGGTCCATCAAGGTCAGATAGGGTGCCGCAAACGCCCATTCTTCATCGGAAACGTCAGTCGGATACGGGCGTGGCGGCTTCATCCCGATACGATAGCCGCCAACACTCAAAGTTCATAACACGCTCTAGGTAGCGCAGTCATTAATGGAGCCGCAGGGCCAGTCTGGCGGATACTATCTACGGTATCTCTCTCATCACTTGACCCATGGCGATGACTGGCCAAGAGCTGAATCGCAGTTTTTTTGATCTACCCACCGATGAAAACACCCAGATCGAGACTGCCGAGCTCCTGGCCGATCTTGCCATCGGGGGAAGGACAGGCTGGTCCACCCTGCTGGAGTCCGAACGCGTCCTGATCGTCTCTGAAGCGGGCATGGGCAAGACGTACGAGTGCCAGCGCCAGCAACAAAGGCTTTGGGAGGAAGGGCGATCGGCGTTCTTTGTGGAGTTGGCCACGCTGGCGACGGACCCGCTGGAAAGGCAATTCTCCGCCGAGGAGCAGCAGCGATTCGACAACTGGAAAGCAGCGCAAACCGAACGCGGATTCTTCTTCCTGGACTCGGTCGACGAGCTGAAGCTCACTCAGCGCTCCTTCGAAACGACACTGAAGCAGTTCGCCGCAGCCCTGGGTGACAACCTTGAGCGAGCGTGCATCGTGCTGACGACGCGCCCGACCGCATTCGACTTAAATGTCGTCCGGAAGTGGCTTCCGGTCCAACCGCCTCCGGATGTATTCGTACCGGAGGACTACTTCGCCAACGTGGCGATGAGCGTGAACAAAGAGAAGCCGGCCAAGCGATCAACGCCGGAATGGCGATTTGTCGCCCTTTCTGCGCTGGACGAGAGGCAGATGCGCGTGCTCGCAGCCGCCCAAGGCGTGAGGGACCCGGAGGCGCTGCTGGGCGCCGTCAATGCCCACCATGCCCACGACTTCGCGAAGCGTCCTTTGGACTTCCTGGAGCTTTGTGGCGACTGGAAGGTGCACGGACGCATTCGCACCCACCGCGAGCAAGTGGATAACAGCATCGATATCAAGCTGCGGGCCCGCAGCGACCGCGCGGAACGGACGCAGCTGCCGCCGCAGCGGGCACGCGACGGGGCGGCCCGATTGGCCCTGGCTGCCCTGCTCTCGCGAAAACTGACCCTCTGGCACAGCAGCGACAATGACCGCGGCCGAGGGGACGCCACCTTGGATCCGGCCAAGATCCTGGGTGATTGGTCGGACGATGAAGTGAAAACGCTGCTCGAACGCCCCCTGTTCGGCTTCGCGACCTACGGACGCGTTCGGTTCCACAACCGATCCATCGTCGAGTTCCTGGCGGCGGAACAGCTCAAGCTGCTCGTGGACCGCGGACTCCCGATCCGGGCGTTGATGCGCCTGCTGTTCGCCACAACGCCGGAGGGCCAGCGGATCGTCAAGCCTTCGCTGCAGCCTGTTGCCGCCTGGCTAGCGCCCCACATTTCGCCCGTTTGTTCGGAACTGCTCGAGCATGAGCCGAGCGTCCTGCTGCGATATGGCGATCCCGGTTCATTGAACCTGGCCCTGCGGACGCAGGCGCTGGAACGATACGTTCACATGTACGGCGCCGGCGGCTGGAGAGGTCAGCGGATTCCGGACTTGCAGGTACAACGCCTGGCGACGAAAGACCTCAACGACGTCATCATCCGCCTGTGGGCGAGCGGCGTCAGGAATCCCGAAGTTCGGGAGACGTTGCTTGAACTGATCGGCGCTGGAAAGATGACCGGCTGCGCAGACATCGCCTATGGCGTTGCAACGGATCCCGACAACGATGCGCGCGACCGCTTGAATGGGCTTCTGGCCCTCTCGGAACTTCAGGATTCGCGCCTGCCAGCGTTGCTGGATCTGATCGCCTCGGCATCACCGGATTGGCCTGAGGAACTGGCACGGTCAGTCATCCACCACCTGTTCCCCCAGCACTTGTCGGTTCCGCAACTCGTCAAGACGCTTGCACGCCTGTCTCCGAAATCGCGTGAGGTCGGGGGCGTCTCGACCATGTTGCCATTGGCAATCGCCAAGGCGAAGTTGGAGCCTACGGCCTTGGTTGAGCTGCAACACGGACTGGCGGAACTGGTGTCCAACAGTTGCCGCTGGCACGACCAGTACTATCGAGTTACATCCGCTCGCCAGGATATGATGCCGGCGCTGCTGGTCGCCAGCCGACGCCGACTGGAGATGGGAGAAACTGGCTCTGATCTGTTCGATGCCGTCGCGTTGGCCGGATTGCTGGCGAAGCTGGATCATGATGCAACCGAAGACACCAAGACCCTGAGAGCTGTCCTCACCGACGCGCCGGGCGAAGTCCGGGCGGGCGTGTTCTGGGCCAACGACCGTCTGGTCAGGGAGCACTACCCGAAGGACGAATGCGAACCGTTCCTTCGCCTCCATCAGTTTCAATCGCATGGCGCATACCAGATCGAACTCCAGAAGGATGCCGACTGGCTGCTGCGCACGCTTTCCGATCCCTCCAAGCCGCCTTCAGATCGCGAACTCGCCCTGGAAACCACCCTCCGCTACTCGGGTAGCCACCCGAATCGCCTGGCATGGCTGAAGCAACTCGTTGCGATGTCCAGCGACAGCGAAGTGCTGGAGAACCGCGCCAAGGAGTATCTGAACGCGGTGGAGAACCCGGGCCCTCCCCCCGCGTGGCAGATTGAAGATGAAAAGCGCAGGGAAAAATCCCAACGAAAGCACGCCAAGAATCTGGCCAGCTGGAAGCTGTTCTGGCGAGAGCTGAACAATGATCCGGTGACCGCCTTCTCAGAAGGCCGCATCGACAACACCAGTTGGAACCTTTGGCGTGCCATGGAGAAGGATGCTCAAGATCGCTCGTTCGCCGGATGGAATCCGGGGTTCATCGAGCGCGTCTTCGACAAGGGCATGGCGGATCGCTTCAGGGTCGCGCTCGCAGCAGCATGGCGCAAGGATCGACCCACCTTGAAGTCGGAGCGACCGGCAGACCAGAGAAACAGCTATCTGATGCGATGGCGCATGGGTCTTGCTGGTCTCTATGCCGAGCCGGAAGGCGACTCGTGGGCGTCCAAACTCACGGTGGAAGAAGCCGACCTTGCTTGCCGTTACGCATTGCTAGATCTGAATCGACTGCCAGCTTGGCTCGAAGATGTTTCTCAGGCACATCCGGCCGTTGTGGATACAACGATCGGCAATGAGCTCATGGACGAATTAAAGGACGCGGACGCGAAGCATTCGATGCTCTTGCAGGATATCTCCCATGCGTCTCCCGAAGTCATCTCGCTGTTCCTCGGGCGCATTCGATCCTGGCTGAAAGACTCGCTTGCCAAGGAGGACGCTGCCATTTTGGAAGCCGACAAAGTCGGTCGCGCAGCGAAGCTTCTTCTTGACCACGGAGATGACCAGGACGTTGCGTACATACGGGCAACAGGCATATCGAAGTTGCAAAGCACCCCGGAACCGTCAGAAATCCTGTTCTGGCTGCCGATCCTCGCACGCCTGGATCCTGCAGTATGCGTCGAAGAAATGGAACGGCTGTCCGGCTCGATCTTGCCTGCCCAGCAATCGCAGGTGGTCGGCTGGTTCTCGTCGCTGTTCGGTCACGGATCCGATCTGGATCTGTCCAAGTTCGAGGTGTCGCCTGAACTGCTGCTGCGGCTCGTCAGGTTGGCCAATCGCCACATCAGGTTCGAGGACGACCTGCATCATGAGGGCGTCCACTCGCCGGGTCCCCGCGATCATGCCCAGCGCGCCCGGAGCATGCTGGGGAGCACGCTGTTGGGCATCAAGGGGCCCGGCGCATGGGACATCAAGATGCAGTTCGCCGATGACCCGGAAGTTGCGCACTACCGCGACCGCGTCCGGGCGGTTGCCCTGGAGAAGTTGGCGGAAGACTGGGATGCCGTTGTACTGAGCGAGGCCGATGTCGTACAGCTGGAGCGGGAGCATGATTTCTCGCCAACCAGCCTCGTGGAGATCGCGGCCCTGCTCGACACGAGGCTTGCCGACATCGAGGATCTTCTGCTCCAGGACGCGTCACCGCGGGAGCTCTGGGCGACGATCACCATCGAGCGGTTGCTGCGCCGTGCACTGGCGGCAGAATTGCAGAAGGTGGCCCGGGGCGCCTACATGGTCAATCAGGAAGCCGTGACGGGCGATGAAAAAGAATCCGATATCCGCTTGGCCTCTACCGCAGCACATCTTGAGGCGGTGATCGAGCTCAAGATCGGAGAAAAAGACTACACCTTCCCCGATCTTCGGAATGCACTCCATATGCAGCTGGTTGGGAAGTACATGGCGCCGGAGCACCGACGCGTTGGCTGCCTGTTGATATCGATCGCGACAGATCGATCTTGGAAGGATCCGGATACTGGAAACCGGATGGAATTCGAAGAGGTAATCGCCCGTTTGGATGTCGAAGCAAAAGTATTGACGGCTAGCTTGGGGTATGGGGCATTCGTTGCCGTCAGGGGCCTCGACCTACGCCCCAGAGGAAAGACGTAGTACCGCTGAAACAACAGTGTCCGATGACCGCTTTGGGTCGAAAGCGGATGCACCAGCCATCATTGGAAGGGGCATCTGCGTCCTACACAGTCACCGAGCTGGCCACAAGCACATCCAGCCGGAGAAAAGGCACGACGCCACCCGAAACCCGCGCAAATGACCCCACGTTTCGAGTGGCTTCCGCACATTTACTCCCCGAAATACAAGCAATAGCGTGATACTGGGGGTACCGGAAATCCCCAGTGCCTCAGGTACCCCCGCATGTACCCCAACCGGTCAACATCCAGCAGGAAAAGATGACCTCAAAAGACTGATTGCGAACGGACAATCAAAGACTTACACAACACCCGACTCTGCCGGGCGATGGTCCTCGTTCGTCGTGAAGCTCTCGCCACAGCCACACTCGGCCGCGGCATTGGGATTGTTGAACGTGAACGCCTCGCTCAACCCATGCTTGCCGAAATCGATGACGGTACCGTCCACCAGCGGCAGGCTCTGCGCGTCCACGTAGATATGCACGCCGTCCTGCTCGAACACCGCGTCGTCCTCGCGCTGATCGCGCGCCAGGTCGGTGACGTGGCCCCAGCCCGAGCAGCCGGTACGGGTCACGCCGAAGCGCAGGCCCAGCGCGCCGGGCGTCTGCTCGACGAAGCGGCGCACGCGCTCGAGGGCGATGGGGGTGAGGGTGACGGCCATGAGATGACTCCGAACGGACCCGGGAGGGAATGGGGATTATAGGAGCGGAACCTGTGGGAGGGGCTTCAGCCCCGACTGGCCTTCGCCGGGAAAGCCCGTCGGGGCTGAAGCCCCTCCCACGGGAATTTCCGCTAGATGGGGATCCGGAACCGGCCAGGCAAGTCCAGCCCCGTTCAGGCAACTCGCGCCGGCCCGGCTCCACCTTTAAACTGGCCGGCCCTACAGGCGGTTTGCCGTGGCAAAGGAACAATCATGACGGTGGTCAGCGTTGAACATGCGCTTGCCGGGAAGATCCCGGCCGGCGGCGAGGTGACGGTCCGTGGCTGGGTACGCACCCGGCGCGATTCCAAGGCGGGCCTGAGCTTCGTCAATGTCAGCGATGGCTCCTGCTTCGCCGCGATCCAGGTCGTGGCGCCGGCCGACCTGCCCAACTACGAGTCCGAGGTGAAGCGGCTCACCGCCGGCTGCTCGGTGATCGCCACCGGCACGCTGGTCGCCTCGCAGGGCCAGGGCCAGAGCTTCGAGATCCAGGCCAGCGCGCTGGAAGTGGTCGGCTGGGTCGAGGACCCACTGACCTACCCGATCCAGCCCAAGCCGATGTCGCCGGAGTTCCTGCGCGAGGTCGCGCACCTGCGCCCGCGCACCAACCTGTTCGGCGCGGTCACCCGGATCCGCAACTGCCTGGCACAGGCGGTGCACCGCTTCTTCCACGAGAACGGCTACCTGTGGATCTCCACGCCGATCATCACCACCTCCGACGCCGAGGGCGCCGGGCAGATGTTCCGCGTGTCCACGCTGGACCTGGCCAACCTGCCGCGCACCGGCAACGGCGAGGTCGACTTCGGCCGCGACTTCTTCGGCAAGGAAACCTTCCTGACCGTGTCCGGCCAGCTCAACGTCGAGGCCTACGCGCTGGCGCTGAGCAAGGTCTACACCTTCGGCCCGACCTTCCGCGCCGAGAACAGCCACACCACCCGCCACCTGGCCGAGTTCTGGATGATCGAGCCGGAGATCGCCTTCGCCGATCTGGCCGAGGACGCGCGCGTGGCCGAGCAGTTCCTCAAGTACCTGTTCAAGGCGGTGCTGGACGAGCGCGCCGACGACCTGGCGTTCATCGCCGAGCGCGTCGACAAGAACGCGGTCGGCAAGCTGGAGGCGTTCATCAACGCGCCGTTCGAGCGCATCGAGTACTCCGACGCGATCACTCTCCTGCAGAAATCCGGCAGGAAGTTCGACTTCCCGGTCGAATGGGGCCTGGACCTGCAGACCGAGCACGAGCGCTGGCTGACCGAGGAGCACGTCGGTCGCCCGGTGGTGGTGACCAACTACCCCGAGCACATCAAGGCGTTCTACATGCGCCTGAACGACGACGGCAGGACGGTCGCGGCGATGGACGTGCTGGCCCCCGGTATCGGCGAGATCATCGGCGGCTCGCAGCGAGAGGAGCGCCTGGACGTACTCGACAAGCGCATGGCGCAGTTCGGCCTGGACCCGGAGCACTACCAGTGGTACCGCGACCTGCGCCGTTACGGCGCGGTGCCCTCGGCCGGCTTCGGCCTGGGCTTCGAGCGCCTGGTGGTCTACGTCTGCGGCCTGTCCAACATCCGCGACGCGATCCCCTACCCGCGCGCGCCGGGCAGCGCGGAGTTCTGAGGTGAATGCGCCAGCGCCGATGCGCAGCCCGCCGCCATGACCCTGTTCCTGGCGCTGTGCTTCGTCGGGGTGGCGGTGGCCGGATTCTGCGCGTTCGTGATCTTCTGGCCGCTGACCCTGGTGCACCTGCGCGACCGCCATCCGGCGCTGGCCGAGGCCTTCGGCCCCGGCGCCTTCCTCAAGCCGGCGGCGCTGCACTGGCTGCTGGCCCGCCGCTACCGGAGCGAGCGCGATGGCAGCCTGTCCGGCCTGGCGACGCCGGCCTGGCTGGCGCTGCTGACCATTTTCGCCGGGCTGGGCATGGCCGCCCTGCTCGGCCTGTTGTCCAAGGTGATGCAATGAACGAATCCAACGACGGGTACGACCAGTGGTGGCTGGCCAGCCTCGGCCGGCTGCTGATCTGGGCGCGGTTGCGGGTCAACGAGGCCGGCACCGCCGAGGTGCTCGACAGCGATGGCAAGGTGCTGGCCTACGACAGCGAGGACAGCGCGCGCGCCGCGCTGTTCGACGCCGAGTTCGTCGCCTTCGACGGCCTGGACGAGGAGGATGCGCTGGCGCGCGGCTTCTCGCTGGACCAGATCGCGCCGCCGCAGGCCGCCAACGACGAGGACCTGCCGGGCCTGATGACCGTCACGCTCGGCCACCGCGCCTGAGATGTACACGCCCCGCGCCTTCGCCGGGACCGACCTGAGCGCGCTCGACCAGTTGATCGGGCGCGACCCGTTCGTCACCCTGATCACGCCCGGCAGCAGCCTGCTGCCGCAGGTCAGCCACCTGCCGGTGCTGTATGCGCGCGAGGGCGACCGCGTGGCTCTGGAAGGACACTGGGCGCGGCCCAATCCTCAGGCCACCTACGAGGGCGAGGGGTTGGTCGTCGTGCACGGTCCGCATGCCTACGTCTCCGCCGGCTGGTACCCGGACAAGGACGCCGCCGCGCGCGTGCCGACCTGGAACTACGCGGTCGCCCACCTGCACGGCCGGCTGCGGCCGATCCATGAGTCCGCCGCACTGGCGGACCTGGTGAGCCGGCTCAGCGATGCCTTCGAGGCGAGCGTCAGCAGCGACTGGCGCTTTGAGACCGACCGCCCCGAACACATGCACCAGCTGCGCGGCATCGTCGGCTTCCGCTTCGAGGCCAGCGCGACCCAGCTCACGCTCAAGCTGAGCCAGAACCACCCGCAGGCCAACGCCGATGCGGTGGTCGCGGCGCTGGCGCGCCAGCCGTCGCAGCAGGCGCACGACGTCGCCGCGTGGATGCAGCGCTGGCGCCCGCGCCGCGATACTGCGCCAGATTGATTTCCCCTTTCATCCAGCCGCCTCGCGGCCTCTGGAGCACCTCCGATGAGTTCCCTGACCCAACTGCTCGAAAACAACCGCGAATGGTCCGAACGGATCAGCAAGGAAGACCCAGAGTTCTTCGCGCGGCTGTCCCAGCAGCAGAAACCCGAATACCTGTGGATCGGCTGCTCCGACTCGCGCGTGCCGGCCAACCAGATCATCGACATGGCGCCCGGCGAGGTGTTCGTGCATCGCAACGTCGCCAACGTCGTCGTGCATACCGACCTGAACTGCCTGTCCACGATCCAGTTCGCGGTCGACGTGCTGCAGGTCAAGCACATCCTGGTGGTCGGCCACTACGGCTGCGGCGGCGTCTACGCCAGCCTGACCCAGCAGCGGCTGGGCCTGGTCGACAACTGGATCCGCCATGTCACCGACGTCGCCGACAAGCATGCCGGCTGCCTGCACGATGCCGGCGAGCTGCCGCTGCGGCATGCGCGCCTGTGCGAGCTGAACGTGCTCGAGCAGGTAGTGAACGTGGCCCGCACCACCGTCGTGCAGGACGCATGGAGCCGCGGGCAGGCGCTGGCGGTGCACGGATGGGTCTACAGTCTGCGCGACGGCCGGGTACACGACCTCGGCATGGACATCGCCGGGCCGGAACACCTCGACGAACGCTATCCGGCCGCGCTGGCGCGCATCCAGGCCGATCGCCAAGAACGCTGACCCTCGACGGAGCCCTGTCATGTTGCCCTCGCCCCTCAACCTGCAGGCCTGGATCGAGCAACACCGGCACCTGCTCAAGCCGCCGGTCGGCAACAAGTGCATCGAGCAGGGCGAGTTCATCATCATGATCGTCGGCGGACCCAATGCGCGCAGCGACTACCACTACGAGGAAGGCCCGGAGTGGTTCTACCAGCTCGAAGGCGAGATGGTGTTGAAGGTGCAGGAGGACGGTCGCGCGCGCGACATCCCGATCCGCGCCGGCGAGATCTTCCTGCTGCCGCCGAAGCTGCCGCACTCGCCGCAGCGCATGCCCGATTCGATCGGGCTGGTGATCGAGCGCCGGCGCCTGCCGCACGAGCGCGACGGGCTGCTGTGGTTCTGCGAGCAGTGCAACCACCTGCTGTACGAGGAGTATTTTCCGCTGAAGAACATCGAGCGCGATTTCCCGCCGGTGTTCGAGCGCTTCTACCGCTCCGAGGCGCTGCGCACCTGCGCGGCATGCGGCGAGGTGCATCCGCTGCCGGCGCGTTATGCGTCGGGCTAACCCCGTGGGAGGGACTTCAGTCCCGACGGGCTTCACCGGCAAGGCCCGTCGGGACTGAAGTCCCTCCTACAATTCCAGATGGCGCCCTCCATGACCGACACGCTCTCGCGCTCTCACGCCCACGCCCTGGACGCGGCGGACCCGCTGCGCCACCTGCGCGCCGAGTTCCTGTTCCCGCGCCACGGCGATGGCGATCAGACCTACTTCGTCGGCAACTCGCTCGGCCTGCAACCACGCGGCGCCAGGGCGCTGGTGCAGGAGGTGCTCGATCACTGGGGCACGCTCGCGGTCGAGGGCCACTTCACTGGACAGGCGCAGTGGATGACCTACCAGGAACTGGTCACCGAGCCGCTGGCGCGGCTGGTCGGCGCGCAGCCCATCGAGGTGGTGGCGATGAACTCGCTAAGCGTGAACCTGCACCTGATGCTGGTCAGCTTCTACCGCCCGACCGCGCAGCGCCCGGCGATCCTGATCGAGGCCGGCGCGTTCCCATCTGATCGCCACGCGGTGGAATCGCAGATCCGCTTCCACGGCTTCGACCCGGCCACCGACCTGATCGAGCTCGAGGCCGACGAAGCGGACGGCACGGTCTCGATGGCCGCGCTGGAACGCGCCATCGCCGAGCATGGCCCGCGCCTGGCGCTGGTGCTGTGGCCCGGTGTGCAGTACCGCACCGGACAGGCCTTCGACCTGGCGCAAATCGTGCGGCTGGCACGCGCCCAAGGCGCCACGGTCGGCTTCGACCTGGCGCACGCGGTCGGCAACCTGCCGCTGTCGCTACACGACGACGGCGCCGACTTCGCGGTGTGGTGCCACTACAAGTACCTCAACGCCGGTCCCGGCGCGGTCGCCGGCGCCTTCGTGCACGAGCGCCACGCGCGCGCCGGGCTGCCGCGCTTCGCCGGCTGGTGGGGCCACGAGAAGCAGACCCGCTTCCGGATGGCTCCGCAGTTCGTGCCGGCACCGGGCGCGGAGGGCTGGCAGCTGAGCAATCCACCGATCCTGGCGATCGCCCCGCTGCGCGCCTCGCTGACGCTGTTCGAGCAGGCCGGCATGCCGGCGCTGCGGCGCAAGTCCGAGCAGCTGACCGGATTGCTGGAAGCGCTGATCCACGCACGCCTGCCGCAGGTGCTGCGCATCGCCACCCCGTCCGAGCCGGAACGGCGCGGCTGCCAGCTATCGCTGCGGGTGATCGGCGGGCGCGAGCGCGGCCGCGCGCTGTTCGAGTACCTGCAAGCGGCCGGCGTGCTCGGCGACTGGCGCGAGCCGGACGTGATCCGCATCGCGCCGGTGCCGATGTACAACCGCTTCGCCGACCTGCACCGCTTCGTCGAGGAAGTCGAAGCCTGGGCGAGCCGGCATTAGGCGCGGACCTGTGGGAGGGACTTCAGTCCCGACGGGCGTTGCCGGTAAAGCCCATCGGGACTGAAGTCCCTCCCACAGGACATTCCCATCTTCCGGAAATTCCGTTGAACTCCAACCCACGCTCCCTCACCCTCGTCGGCGCCGGCCTGGCCGGTTCGCTGCTGGCGATCCTGCTGTCCCGGCGAGGCTGGGACATCACCGTCTACGAGCGCCGCGGCGATCCGCGCGTCAAGGGCTACGAATCCGGTCGCTCGATCAACCTCGCGCTGGCCGAGCGCGGCCGCCATGCCTTGCGCCAGGCCGGCGCCGAGGCAGCGGTGATGGCGCGCGCGGTGATGATGCGCGGACGCATGGTGCATCCGGCCGGCGGCGACGCGCAGTTGCAGCGCTACGGCCGCGACGACAGCGAGGTGATCTGGTCGATCCACCGCGCCGACCTCAACCTGGCGCTGCTGGAGCTGGCCGAGCAGGCCGGCGCGACGGTGCATTTCCACCGGCGCCTGCACACGGTGGATTTCGAGGCCAGGCTCGCGCGCTTCATCGACGACCGCGACGACCAGTTGCACGACATCCGCTTCCACAGCCTGATCGGCGCGGACGGCGTCGGCTCGGCACTGCGCGCGGCGATGAATCGCAGCAGCCCGCTCGGCGAACGCATCGCGTTCCTCGACCACTCCTACAAGGAACTGGAGATCCCGCCGATCGACGGCGGCGGCTTCCGGATCGAGCGCAACGCGCTGCACATCTGGCCGCGCGGCCACTACATGTGCATCGCCCTGCCCAACGACGGCGGCACCTTCACCGTCACCCTGTTCCTGCCCAACGAGGGTGAGCCCAGCTTCGCCACCACCCGCAGCGGCGCGGAGGCGCGGGCGTTGTTCGCGCGCGAGTTCCCGGACGCGCTGCCGCTGATCCCACGCCTGGAGCAGGACTGGGAGCAGCATCCGCCCGGCCTGCTCGGCACGCTCCACCTGGATCGCTGGCACCTCGGCGACCGCGCCGCGCTGATCGGCGATGCCGCGCACGCGATGGTGCCGTTCCACGGTCAGGGCATGAACTGCGCGTTCGAGGACTGCGTGGCTCTGGCCGACATGCTGTCCGCGCACGCCGACGTCGGCCACGCGTTCGCCGCGTTCGAGCGCGAGCGCCGGCCGAACACGCAGGCGATCCAGCAGATGGCGCTGGAGAACTACATCGAGATGCGCGACCGGGTCGACGATGCCGATTTCCTGCTGCAGCGCGCGCTGGAGCGCGAACTGCAGGCGCGCTGGCCGACCCGCTTCGTGCCGCACTACACGATGGTGACGTTCCTGCGCACGCCCTATGCGCTCGCGCTGCAACGCAGCGAGATCCAGCGCGGGATCCTGACCGAGGCCACGCGCGGCCGCGACGATCTGTCACGGATCGACTGGAGCACGCTGGAGCAGGCGGTACACGCGCGACTGCCACCGCTGGAAGGGGCGCATTGAACTTGTCTGTGGGAGGGACTTCAGTCCCGACGGGCTTTGCCGGTAAAGCCCGTCGGGACTGAAGTCCCTCCCACAGACAGCCGCCGTAGAATGACCGGGCCATCCAGAATCGCTCCGACATGCCCGATACCTTCCTGTTCTACGACCTCGAAACCTTCGGCCAGGACCCGCGCAGGACCCGCGTCGCGCAATTCGCGGCGGTGCGCACCGATGCCGAGCTCAACGTGGTCGAGGAGCCGGCCAGCTTCTTCGTGCAGCCGGCCGACGACCTGCTGCCCTCGCCCTACGCCACCCTGGTCACCGGCATCACCCCGCAGCAGGCGCTGCGCGAGGGCGTCAACGAGGCCGAGGCGTTCGCGCGCATCGCCGAACTGATGGCGCGGCCGCAGACCTGCACGCTGGGCTACAACACCCTGCGCTTCGACGACGAGTTCGTCCGCCACGGGCTGTTCCGCAACTTCCACGATCCCTACGAGCGCGAGTGGCGCGGCGGCAACTCGCGCTGGGACCTGCTCGACATGCTGCGCCTGCTGCACGCGCTGCGCCCGGACGGCATCGCCTGGCCGCGGCGCGAGGACGGCGCCCCCTCGTTCAAGCTCGAACACCTGGCCGAGGCCAACGGCGTGCGCGAGGGCGACGCGCACGAGGCACTGTCCGACGTGTACGCCACGATCGGCATGGCGCGGTTGTTCAAGCGCCATCAGCCGAAGATGTGGGAATACGCGCTGCGGCTGCGCGACAAGCGCCATGCCGCCAGCCTGCTCGACGTGATCGCGCCGAATCCGGTGCTGCACGTCTCGCAGCGCTACCCGGCCGCGCGCATGTGCGCGGCCGCGGTGCTGCCGCTGGCCCGGCACCCGCGTATCGACAGCCGGGTGATCGTGTTCGACCTGGACGGCGAGATCGAGCCGCTGCTGCGGATGACGCCGGAACAGATCGCCGACCGCCTGTACACACCGGCCGCCGACCTGCCCGAGGGCGAGCAACGCATCGCGCTGAAGGAAGTGCATACCAACAAGGTGCCGGCGCTGGTGGCCTGGAACCACCTGCGCGCGCCGGACTTCGAGCGCCTGCGCATCGATCCGGCCGTGGCGCAGGCCAAGGCCGCGCGGCTGCGCGAGGCCGGCCCGGAACTGGCCGAGAAGGTACGCCGGGTCTACGGCAGCGAGCGCGCCGCCACGCCCAGCGACGCGGACGCCTCGCTGTACGACGGCTTCCTCGCCGAGGGCGACCGCCGGCTGATGCCGCTGGTGCGCGCCAGCGCGCCGGCCGACCTGCCGGCGCTGGCCTCGCGCTTCCGCGACGCGCGCATGCCCGAGCTGCTGTTTCGCTACCGCGCGCGCAACTGGCCGCAGAGCCTGTCCTTCGACGAGCAGGCGCGCTGGGACGACTACCGCCGCCAACGCCTGTCGACGGACAGTGGCCTGTCGGAGCTGAGCTTCGAGCAGTTGCACGCCCAGATCGCCGATCTACGCCTCGCTCACCCCGAAGATGCTACCAAGCAGGCCCTGCTCGACCAACTCGCCGCCTGGGGCCACGACCTGCAACGCACGCTATGACCAGCTACTTCACCGACGCCAGCTTCAAGTTCCTGCGCGGCCTGGCACGCCACAACGACAAGGCCTGGTTCGCCGCGCACAAGGCGCAGTACGAGGCGCACGTGCGGCAGCCATTCCTGCGCCTGCTGACCGACCTGCAACCGGCGCTGGCCGAGGTCAGCGAGCACTTCCGCGCCGACCCGCGCACCCAAGGCGGATCGCTGTTCCGCATCTACCGCGACGCGCGCTTCTCCAGCGACAAGTCGCCCTACAAGAGCTGGCAGGGCGCGCGGCTGTTCCACGCGCGCCGCCGCGAGGTGCCGGCGCCCTCGTTCTACCTGCACCTGCAACCGGGCGAGAGCTTCGTCGGCGCCGGCATCTGGCATCCCGAGCCGGAGGTGCAGCGCCGCATCCGGCAGTTCATCTTCGACAATCCGGGCAGCTGGAAGGCGGCCGCGCACGATCCCAAACTGCTGCGCAGATTCGCGCTGGCGCAGGAGGAAAAGATGGTGCGCCCGCCGCGCGGCTTCCCGGCTGAATTCGAGTTCCTCGACGACCTCAAGCAGCGCAATTGGGTGATGTGGCGCTCGCTCGACGATGCCACGATGACCAGCCCGCGCCTGCGCCAGAGCATCGCCGCCGACCTGGCCACGCTCGGCCCGTTCGTCGACTACCTGTGCGCGGCGCTGGACCTGGAGTTCTGAACGCAAGCGGCGATACCCCAGCTTCCTGTAGGAGCGACTTCAGTCGCAACCGGGCTTTCCCTTTGAACCCCGCACATGGAAACACAGCGCTCTTGCGAGGGACTCGCACAAAGGCCCCGTCGCGACTGAAGTCGCTCCTACGGAAACTCGACCGAGCGCATCCCGGCACGCCGAGGCCTGAACAGCCTGGCGCGCCACATCCATATCCGACCGGCCGCGTGCGTATCCTGCCGCGACATGGCCAGGAGAACGCCGATGCGAAAATGGTGGTGGACGCTGCCGCTGGCGACCTTGCTGGCCGTGGCCGGCTACATCGCGGCCGGGCCCTATCTGGCGATCCGTGCCATCGACCAGGCGATAGCGCGCCAGGACACCGCGGCGCTGGAGCGCCATGTGGATTTCCCCTCGCTGCGCGCCAGCCTCAAGATCCAGCTCGAGGACGCGCTGCTGCGCCGGGCCGGCCCCGAACTGCAATCCAACCCATTCGGCAGGTTCGCGCGACAAGCCATCGGCGGCCTCACCAGTGCCGGCGTGGACACGATGGTGACCCCGCTCGGCATCGGCGCGCTGCTGCAGGGGCGCACGCTATGGAAGCGCGGCAGCGGCGACACCGTCGGCGGTGACAGCTACGCCGCGCCGAAGCCGGACCGGCCGCTGGCACGCTACGAAGGGCACTTCGACTCGACCTCGCGTTTTTCCGCCACGGTTCATACCCCGAGCGGCAACCCGGTCGTATTCGTTTTCCATCGCGACGGACTGCGCTGGCGACTGGCCAATATCGTGCTGCCGCTGGACCCGTGACCCACAATCGCCGCTGCGCCCGAGCGAGCCGCCAACACTGCGGCACGCTGCACGATCTCAGCGCCCCGGATCTGGCATGTCGCGCATCAGCGTCGCAGCCGGACGGCCGGCCAGCTTCCGCGCCAGCCGCCGGATCGGCGCGGCCAGCTGACAGGCCGCCAGCCACGGCAGTGCGCGCAGCGCGGCGTCCGCGTCGATGACCGGCAGCTCGCCGCGCCAGGCGAACGCGATCTTGTTCTCCATGCCCGGTTCGTCGAGCACGCATACGTTGCCGTCGAACGCGCGACGCATCCGCTCGACGTGCGTGCGTACGTCGGTCGCGTACAGATTCGTCGCCATCATTCCACCGGGTGCCAGCGCGGCCGCACAACGCGCATGGAACGCCGGCGTGGACAGCGCCGGCGGGATGCCGTCCACGTCGTAGGCATCGACCAGCAGCAGGTCGTAGCGGCCGGCACGGGTGCGCAGCCAAGCCGCGCCGTCGCCCAACGCGACCGAGAAGCGCGCATCGTCGGCCGGCACCTGGAACGCCTCGCGCAGCGCCAGCACCTGCGCATCGCTCTCGACCGCCTCGATCCGGCTGCCTGGCAGATGGCGGTGGCAGAACTTGGCCTGCGCGCCGCCGCCCAGGCCAACGATGCCGATCGTCGCCGGGCGCGGATTGACCAGCAGCGCCGCCAGCATCGTGCGGGTATAGCCGACCTGCAGCCAGTGCGGGCACCAGCGCAGCATCCGGGTCTGGGTCACCTCGCCGCGGAACTGCAGCTCGACGTAGCGCCAGCCGCGGCGCACGTAAGGCACGCCGGGCGGGCGGCGCTCACTTCGGTGGGTCATTGGCGACACCGTGCGGCACGTGCCCGGCCGCCACGCTCTGGTGCTGGCGGGCGCTGTCGATGTTGTGCTGGGAATCGTCGAAGAAGATGTCCGCGCCGAACGCTTCCAGGAACGGCCCCTTGTGGCGCCCGCCGAGGAACAGCGCCTCGTCCAGGCGCACGCCCCACTCGCGCAGCGTGCGGATCACCCGCTCGTGCGCCGGCGCCGAGCGCGCGGTGACCAGCGCGGTGCGGATCGGCGCGGCCTCGCCGGGCGGGAACGCCGCCTGCAGTGCGTGCAGCGCCGAGAGGAAGTTGCGGAACGGCCCGCCGCTGAGCGGCTCGCGGGCGCGCTGTTGCTCGTGCAGCCCGAACGCGGTAACACCCTGCTCGCGCGAGATCCGCTCGCCCTCGTCGCCGAAGATCACCGCGTCGCCGTCGAAAGCAATGCGCAGTTGTGCGCGTCCCGCGCAAAAACCCGCAGACTTCTCAATGCGTGCCGCTTCTGCAGGCACTACCGCAGCCGCAGCCTGCTCGCCCGGGCTGCGCGGCAGGATGTGCGCGGCGGCGATGCCGTGCGAGAGCGCGCGCCGCACCGAGTCCGGGTTGGCCGACAGGAACAGGTCGGTGCCGAACGGCTTGACGTAGGGCCAGGTGGCCTCGCCCGAGGTGAAGGTCGCGCGCACGATGTCCAACCCGTAATGCTGGATCGAGTTGAAGATGCGCAGGCCGGTATCGGCCGAGTTGCGCGACAGCAGGATCACCTCGACCCGTGGCGTGTCCGGCGGCGCGCCCTGGTTGAGCGCCAGCAGCTTGCGCACCACCGGGAACGCCACGCCCGGCGCCAGCACGTCGTCCTCGTGCTCGCGCTGGTAGGCGGCATAGGCATCCAGGCCCTCGCGCTCGAACAGCGCGTGGCCCTCCTCCAGGTCGAACAGCGCACGCGAGGTGACCGCGACGGTGAGCAGGCGTGGGGTGTTGTCGGCCATGGGGGTGGAATTCAGGATTCGGGACTCGATGAAAGCGTAACTGCTTTTCGTAGGAGCGGCTTCAGCCGCGATGGGGCTTTACCGGAAAGGCCCATCGCGGCTGGAACTGCTCCTACGAATCCCCAATCACGCATCACGAATCACGGCTTTCAGACCACGAACTGCTCGCTGAAGATCCGCTCCTCC
>JASGDF010000018.1:0-3591 GCA_047607345.1 Pseudomonas sp.
CCCTCGCGCGGTGCGCGAGGGCTGGGGATCGAAGATCCAGGGACTTTCGTGCAGATGGCCGCGCAAGTCACTGGGCTCCCGCCTGCGCGGGAGCGACGAGCAGGATTTCTCCAGACAGCAGTGCGCGAAAGCGGGGATCCAGCGACTTGAGGCGTTGCTGCGGCAAGGCACTGGGTCCCCGCTTTCGCGGGGACGACGATATCCAGAAAGCTGCTGAAACTTGACGCTGATCAGGTCCCGGGGAAGCCTCAGCCGAGCAAGCTCGGCTTTGCGGTGACGGGGCAACACACGTCCTAGAACCAGACCCTCACGCCCGCCACGAAGCGGCTCTCGCGTACGGACTCGCCATGCGCGCGCGCCACGTCCGCGCCATCGCCGAAGCGGCGTTCGTGCTCCCAGCCGACATAGGGCGCGAAGCGGCGGCTGATCTCGTAGCGCAGCCGCAGCCCGGCCTCGAGGCTGTCGCCGTCGCTGTGCTCGGCGCTGTCGCGATCCAGGGCGAACGTGGTCTCGATCCGCGGTTGCAGGATCAGCCGATTGCTCAGCAGCACCTCGTACTCGGCCTCCAGCTTCAGCAGGGCCTCGCCACGTTCGCCGAGGTAGAACATCGCCGAGGTCTCGAACTTGTACGGCGCCAGACCCTGCACGCCGAACGCGGCCCAGCTGCTGCCGTCCGGGCGGAGCTGCTGGCGCACGCCGGCGAGCAGGTCCCACCATGGCGAGATCGCATGGCCGTACAGCGCCTCTAGGTCGGCGGCGTGGGTACGGCCGTCCTCGCGCTCGCCTTCGCTGCGCAGCCACAGCCGGTCGATGTCGCCGCCGATCCAGGCGCTGGCTTCCCAGGCCTGGCCGCCGCTGCCGTCGCGATCCCAGCCTTCGAGGCGGTCGACCAGCACGTAGCGATTGATGCTGCTCGCATGGGTATGCGTGTGGGTGGGCGGAAACGCCGCGGCGCGGTCGGCGTCGGTGACTTGCGGGATCGGCATGCGTGGCTGCGCGGTGGCATCGCTGGTCGCGGCGTGGTCCATGCCGGCGTGTCCCATCGCGGCATGCTGGGACGCGTCGTGCTGCTTGTCGTCGGTGGACGCCGCTTCGGCCTGCGCGTCGGTGTCGTCCTCGGCCTTGTCCTCGTCGTCGGCCTGCGCCTGCATCGCCGCGTGATCGTGGCTGGCGTGCGCGTGCTGCTGCGCGAAAGCCGGCTGCGCCAGCGCGGACAGCAGCGCGGTAGCCAGGGCGGTGGTTGCCAGGATGGTCTTCATGCGCGTTCCTCCACGCGCACTTCGCGCATCATCCCCGACTCCATGTGGTACAGCAGGTGGCAGTGATAGGCCCAGCGGCCGAGCGCGTCGGCGCGCACGCGATAGCTGCGGCGCGTGCCGGGCGCGATATCGACGGTGTGCTTGCGCACCTGGAACGCGCCGTCGGCGTCCTCCAGATCGCTCCACAGGCCGTGCAGGTGGACCGGGTGCGACATCATCGTGTCGTTGACCAGCACGATGCGCAGGCGCTCGCCGTAGTTCAGCCGTAATGGTTCCGCACCGGCGAACGGGATCCCGTCGAACGACCAGGCGAATTTTTCCATGTGCCCGGTCAGGTGCAGCTCGACCTCGCGGCCGGGCTCGCGTCCGTCAGGGTCGCCGGACAGGCTGCGCAGGTCGGCATAGGCGAGCACGCGGCGGCCGTTGTCGCGCAGGCCCACGCCGGGGTCGTCCAGGCGCGGCGAGGTGGCGCTGCTGCGCATGTCCACCAGCGGGTTGCCGTCCTCGCTGGCCGGATGCCGTGGCGCCTTGGCAGCCGGCTTGGCGTGCGCGGCGTGGTCCATGCCGGTCATGTTCATGCCCATGCCCATGTTCGCGCCGCAGCCGCCTTCCATGCCCTTCATCGCGCTCATGTCGTGGCCGGAGTGGCCACTCATGTCGTGGCCCATGTCCTGCATCGTCAGTAGCGGGCGCAGGTCGTTGGCCGGGACCGGCGCCTCCAGCCCGTGGCGCACCGCCAGCGTGCCGCGTGCAAAGCCGGTGCGGCCGGCATCCTGCGCGTAGATGGTGAAGGCGTCCTGGCCGGTGGGTTCGACGATGACGTCGTAGGTCTCGGCGGTGGCGATGCGCAGCTCCTCCACCGTCACCGGATGCACGTACTGGCCGTCGGCGGCGACCACGGTCATCTTCAGGCCGGGGATGCGCAGGTCGAAGTAGGTCATCGCCGCGCCGTTGATCAGCCGCAGCAACACTTTCTCGCCGGGCCGGAACAGGCCGGTCCAGTTGCCGGCCGGCGCGGTGCCGTTGAGCAGGTAGGTGTAGGTGTTGGCGTTGACGTCGGACAGGTCGCTCGGGGTCATCCGCATCCGTCCCCACATGCCACGGTCGGCCAGGGTCGCGCGCAGGCCGTCCTCGCGCGCGTCGCGCAGGAAGTCGCTGACCGTGCGCTGGTAGGTGTTGTCGTAGCTCGGCATCTTCTTCAGCCGGCGGTACAGCGCGGCCGGGTCGAGGTCGGTCCAGTCCGACAGCAGCAGCACATGCTCGCGATCGACGCGGTACGGCGGCGGCTCGACCGGGTCGATGATCAGCGCGCCGTACAGCCCGGCCTGCTCCTGGAACATCGAGTGGCTGTGGTACCAGTAGGTACCGGACTGGCGCAGCCGGAAGCGGTACTGGTAGGCCTCGCCCGGCGCGATGCCGTCGAAGCTCATGCCCGGCACGCCGTCCATGTTGGCCGGCAGCAGGATGCCGTGCCAGTGGATCGAGCTGGGCGTGTCGCGCAGGGTGTTGGCGACGCGCACGCTGACGCTCTCGCCCTCGCGCCAGCGCAGCGTCGGCGCCGGCAGCGAGCCGTTGACGGTGATGGCCTGGCGAGCACGGCCGGTGAAGTCGACCGGCAGCGTGCCGATGCTCAGCGCCAGCTCGGTGGCGCGCAGCACCGGGACCTCGGCCGGGCGGCCGGCGGCGAATGCGGGTGGGCGCCACAGGCCGGCGCCGAGCGCGACGCCGCCGGCGGCCAGGCCCTGGACGAAGCGGCGTCGGCCGAGGGCCGGACGTTCTAGGAAGTCGGATGACATGGCGTACTCCAGGGCCCGCATGGCGGCATCGGCCGCGAAGCGGGTCGCAGATGTGGAGAGGGGGATGGATCGTGGGGGGGACTTCAGTCCCGACGCGGATTGGACGGCCCCGTCGGGACTGAAGTCCCTCCCACAGGAGCCGGCGCCATGTCAGGCGATGGGAGGTCGGATCGGGCGATACGGCGCCGGCTCGCCGCGGCGGTCGCGCAGGGTCCAGCTCGGCGCCTCGCCGCCCACGGCCGGCAACTGCACCGGCGTGGGCAGCGCCAGCGTGGCGTTGCAGTGCTGCAAACAGTCGCAACTGCCGGCCTTGCAGCAGGCGCCGTGCTTCGGCCCCGTGCCGTGATCGGGCATGGGCATGCCGGCGTGGTTGCCGGACGCGGCCATCCCGGTCATCGCCGCGTCGTGGCAGCCGGTGCGGGCGGCCGGCGCGGGCGGTGGCATCGCCATCGCGCCCGCCTGCTGCTGTGCCTGTGCCTGGTCGTCGATACGACCGCCGGCGCGTGGGAGGCGGGCGCGATGGCGATGCCACCGCC
>JASGDF010000019.1:0-13746 GCA_047607345.1 Pseudomonas sp.
CCGCGACGTTTACTGACCCGCGTCTGTTGGAGCGACTACAGTCGCTATGGGCTCTACCGGTAACGCCCATCGCGACTGAAGTCGCTCCTACAGACGCGGGTCAGTACACGTCGCGGCTGTAGCGTCCTTCTGTTTGTAGGGTGGTGAGGTAGTCACGGGCGTCGTCGGCTTGCAATCCGCCGTGCTCGGCGAGGATCTCCAGCAGCGCGGCATGCACGTCCTTGCCCATGCCGATCGCGCCGCACACGTAAAGATGCGCGCCTTCCTGCAGCCAGGCGTACAGCTCGCGGCCGCGCTGGCGCAGGCGGTGCTGGACGTAGATCTTCTCGGCCTGGTCCCTGGAGAACGCCAGGTCCAGCTCGTGCAGCTCGCCGCGGCGCAGCGCGTCCTGCCACTCGCTCTGGTAGAGAAAGTCGCGGTTGAAGTGCTGGGCGCCGAAGAACAGCCAGTTGCGCCCGCGCGCGCCGCTCTCGGCGCGCTCCTGCACGAAGCCGCGGAACGGGGCCACGCCGGTGCCGGGGCCGATCATCACGATGTCGCGGCTGGCATCGGCAGGCACCCGGAAGCGTTCGTTGGCCTCGATGTAGACCGGCGCGGTGTCGCCCTCGGTCAGGGCGGCCAGGAACCCGCTGGCGCTGCCGACGTGGTCGTGGCCATGGGCGTGGTAGCGCAGTTCGTCGACGGTGAGATGCACTTCCTCGCCGACCCGCTTGCGGCTGGAGGCGATCGAGTACAGGCGCGGGGCCAACGGGCGCAGTGCGTGCAGCAGCCCGGCATGGTCCCAATCCGCCGGCCAGCGGCGCAGCACGTCGACCAGTTGGTGGTCGGCCAGCAGCGCCGCCAGGCCGGCGGTCTGGGTAGGGTCGAGCAGTCGCTTCAGTTCCTCGGCGCCGCTGCGTTCGGCATGCGCGGCCAGGAACGGCCGCGACAGCTTGGTCAGTTCGCGCCGGGCGGCGAGCCACTCGGACAGGGCCAGAGTCTCCGTGCCGACGGTGACCTCGGCGTGACCGTCGAGTCGCAGTGCCTGCAACACCGATTCGACCAGCAGCGCCGGGTTGCGCTGGACCACGCCGAGCGCGTCGCCCGGCTCGTAGGCCAGGCCGCTGCCGGCGATCGACAGCTCGATGTGGCGCACCTGCTTGGAGGCCGGGCCGTAGGCGCGGAATGCGGGGCCCTTGAATTCGCGGCCGCTGATCGGCTGGTTGGCCAGCACTTCGGCGGCGAACGGCTGGGCCGGCGACCCGGCATGCGCCGCCGGCCCGGCATGGCGCAGCGGGGTGACGTTGCCGGCCGGGGCGGTGTCGAGGTGTTCGCGGGCCTGCGCAAGTGCCTGCTGGCGCCACGGCGCGGCGACGGTATCGATGTCCAGGTCGGCCTCGCCCAGCGGTTGCAGGCGGGTGCCGCCCAGCTCGGCCAGACGCGCGTCGATGCGGCGGGCGATTCCGCAGAAGTCGGCGTAGCTGGAATCGCCCAGGCCGAGCACCGCGTACTTCAGCTCTGGCAGCTTCGGCGCGCGGCGGCCGGACAGGAACTCGACGAAGCCGATCGCATCGTCCGGCGGATCGCCCTCGCCCTGGGTGCTGATGACCACGTACAGCAGGCGCTCGCCAGCCAGCTCGCGGGTCGGGTAGGTGTCGGCGCGGACCAGCCGCACCGCCAACCCGGCCGCCTCGGCCTCGGCCGCCAGTTGCTCGGCGGCGCGGCGGGCGTTGCCGGTCTGGCTGCCGTACAGCACGCTCAGGCGCTGGCCGGCCGCGGCTGCCGCGGCGGTGCTTCCCGGCACCAGTGCCAGCGGAGGCGGGGTGCCATGGCCCTGGGCCAGTCCGGCGGTGTAGCCCGACAGCCACCACAGCGAGGCGCCGTCCAGGCCCTCGACCAGCCGCGCCAGCAGCGCCCTGCGGTCTTCGGGCAGAGGACTGGGAGGCAGGGAGGCGGCAGCGGCGGTCATTCCCGGTCCGGGGTATGGGGGTGAACCATGTTAGGGATGCGTTTTTCTACCAAGAAAGGATCAGCCGTTATCCGCTTATATCCGCAGCTTATTTCGCCGTGTGACAGCCCGGCGACACACTGCGGGCCCTGAATCGCATGGCTGGGCGTGGCCGTTGCTACGCTTGGTTCCTGCCCTTGATCGCCTGCTTTCGTGGTTCGATGAGCGCCTCCTCCCTGTCCCACCTCGACCGGCTCGAGGCCGAAAGCATCCACATCCTGCGCGAAGTCGCCGCCGAGTTCCGCAACCCGGTGTTGCTGTATTCGGTTGGCAAGGACAGCTCGGTGCTGCTGCACCTGCTGCTGAAGGCGTTCGCCCCGGCGCCGCCGCCGATCCCGTTGCTGCACGTCGACACCCGCTGGAAGTTCCGCGAGATGATCGCCTTCCGCGACCGCCGCGCGGCCGAGACCGGCGTGGAATTGCGCGTGCACGTCAACCCGGACGGCATCGCCCAGGGCATCGGTCCGATCAGCCACGGCGCGGCGGTCCACACCGACGTGATGAAGACCCAGGGCCTGAAGCAGGCGCTGGACCAGTGGAAGTTTGACGCGGCGATCGGCGGCGCGCGCCGCGACGAGGAGAAGTCGCGGGCCAAGGAGCGGGTGTTCTCGTTCCGCAACGACCGGCACCGCTGGGACCCGAAGAACCAGCGTCCGGAACTGTGGAACGTCTACAACGCCCGCATCCACGCCGGCGAGAGCGTGCGGGTGTTCCCGCTGTCGAACTGGACCGAGCTGGACATCTGGCTCTACATCTACCGCGAGAACATCCCGGTGGTGCCGTTGTACTTCGCCGCCGAAAGGCCGGTGGTCGAGCGCGACGGCACGCTGATCCTGGTCGACGACGAGCGCCTGCCATTGCGCGAGGGCGAGGTGCCGCGGCTGAAGTCGGTGCGCTTCCGCACCCTGGGCTGCTACCCGCTGACCGGCGCGATCGAATCGCGGGCCGATTCGCTGGAGGCGATCATCGCCGAGATGCTGGTGGCGACCAGCTCCGAGCGCCAGGGCCGGGTGATCGACCAGGAGCCGGGCGCGTCGATGGAGCAGAAGAAGCTGGAGGGGTATTTCTGATGGGGAGGGTGAAGCCGGGACAGGGGGCCGGGGAGCGGGGACCCGGTAACAGCAACAGCGGCGACGAGCGGATCGATGCCGGCTTTCCCGGGCCCCCGGTCCCGGGTCCCCGGTCCCGATCACCTGACATCGCAACCTACCTCAAGCAGCACGAATCCAAACCTCTGCTGCGCTTCATCACCTGCGGCAGCGTCGATGACGGCAAGAGCACGTTGATCGGGCGGTTGCTGTACGACAGCAAGCGCCTGTTCGACGACCAGCTCGCCGCGCTGGAGCACGACAGCCGCCGCCATGGCACCCAGGGCGAGCGGATCGACTACGCGCTGCTGCTGGACGGACTGGCCGCCGAGCGCGAGCAGGGCATCACCATCGATGTGGCCTACCGCTATTTCGATACCGACCGGCGCAAGTTCATCGTCGCCGACTGCCCAGGCCACGAGCAGTACACCCGCAACATGGCCACCGGTGCCTCCACCGCCGACCTGGCGGTGGTGCTGGTGGACGCGCGCAAGGGTCTGCTCGCGCAGACCCGTCGGCACAGCTACATCGTCTCGCTGCTGGGCATCCCGCAGGTGGTGCTGGCGGTGAACAAGATGGACCTGGTCGACTACGACCGCGAGACCTTCGAGCAGATCGCCGCCGGCTACGGCGCGCTGGCCGCGCAGTTGGGCATCGCCCATGTGCAGGCGATCCCGCTGTCGGCGCTGGAGGGCGACAACCTGTCCGCGCGCTCGCCCAACACGCCGTGGTATCGCGGTCCTGCCTTGCTGGAACACCTGGAGACGGTGCAGGTGCAGGCGCACGGCGCCGCCAGCGGGCTGCGCCTGCCGGTGCAGTGGGTGAACCGGCCGAACCCGCACTTCCGCGGCTTCGCCGGCACGATTGCCGCTGGCGAGGTGCGTCCGGGCGATGCGGTGGTGGTACTGCCCTCGGGCCGGCGCTCGCGGGTGGCGCGGGTGCTGGACGTCAACGGTGAGGCTGATCGCGCGCGCGCCGGACAGGCAGTGACGCTGACCCTGGGCGACGAGATCGATATCAGCCGCGGCGACGTGATCGCCGCTGCCGGCGATCCGCCCGAGCTCGCCGACCAGTTCGCCGCGCACCTGCTGTGGCTGGACGATGCCGCGCTGCTGCCGGGCCGGCCATACTGGCTGAAGATCGGCGCGCGCACGGTCACGGCCAGCGTCAGCGAGATCAAGCACCGCGTCGAGGTCAACACCCAGGAGCGTCTGGCCGCCAAACGGCTGGAACTCAACGAGGTCGGTTATTGCAATCTGTCGCTGGACGAGCCGGTCGCGTTCGAACCTTATGCGCGCAATCGCGCGCTCGGCGGCTTCATCCTGATCGACCGCCAGAGCAACGTGACCGTCGCCGCCGGCACGCTCGACTTCGCGCTGCGCCGCGCCGGCAACGTGCACTGGCAGCATCTGGACGTGGACCGCGCCGCGCGCGCCCGGATCAAGGGGCAGACGCCGAAGGTGCTGTGGTTCACCGGCCTGTCCGGTGCCGGCAAGTCGACCATCGCCAACCTGGTGGACAAGCGCCTGCACGCGCTTGGCTATCACACCTTCATCCTCGACGGCGACAACGTGCGGCACGGGTTGAACCGCGACCTCGGCTTCACCGACGAGGACCGCGTGGAGAACATCCGCCGCGTCGCCGAGGTCGCCCGGCTGATGGCCGATGCCGGCCTGATCGTGCTGGTCAGCTTCATCTCGCCGTTCCGCGCCGAGCGGCGGATGGCGCGCGAGCGCTTCGCCGAGGGCGAGTTCGTCGAGGTGTTCGTCGATGTGCCGCTGGCGGTGGCCGAGGCGCGCGACGTGAAGGGGCTGTACGCGAAGGCGCGCGCCGGCCAGATCCCGAACTTCACCGGCATCGATTCGCCGTACGAGGCGCCGGAGCAGCCGGAACTGCATCTGCTGGCCGACGGCGACAACGCCGAGGCGCTGGCGGCGCAAGTGCTCGCGGCGCTGGGCGTGGCTGGCTGACCTGCCGCGGCGGTGTCCCGTGGAGCGGAGTTTGCTCCGCTGGAGCCTTCCCTGGGAACGCCCCAGCGGAGCAAGCTCCGCTCTACCTAAGCCAGGGCCGCCCGCATGGCTCCGGTCACATGACAACCCCGCGAGCGCGTGGTCAACTCGGCAGTTTCCCGTTACGGAAGCCTCGCGATGGCTCGCTCGTCCCGCTACCTGCTGTCCTCCCTGCTGTCGCTGTGCTACGCCACCGCACTGGCGCAGGCGCCTGATGCCGCGCCTACCGGCCGCCTGCCGGGCTGGGCGGTGCCGGAGCACTATGCGCTCGATCTGAAGATCGATCCGGAGCAGAAGGACTTCAGTGGTTCGGCCACGATCCGCTTCCGGCTCGAGCAGGCGTCCGACCACGTCTGGCTGCACGGCAAGGCGCTGAAGGTCGCCAAGGCCACGCTGCGCCCGGCCGGTGGCAAGCCGTTCGTGGTCAAGTACGTGGAGGCCGACGCGCAGGCCGGGGTGGTGCGCATCGAGTTCGGCCGGGTGCTGCAACCGCAGGAGCTGACCCTCGCGATCGCCTACAGCGCGCCGCTCAACCAGCAGCTGCAGGGTCTGTACCAGGTCAGGTACCAGGGCCATGCCTATGCGATGACACAGATGGAGCCGGTCAGCGCGCGCTACGCGTTCCCGGGCTTCGACGAGCCGGCGCTGAAAACGCCATTCGACCTGCGCCTGACCGTGCCCGAGACCGACCAGGCGCTGGCCAACACCCAGGCGGTGTCGACCACGCCGGCCGGCAAGGGCTGGAAGACCGTGACCTTCGCCACGACGCGGCCGCTGCCGACCTACCTGG
The DNA here is from genome assembly GCA_047607345.1 of Pseudomonas sp. Lineage (GTDB taxonomy): Bacteria > Pseudomonadota > Gammaproteobacteria > Xanthomonadales > Xanthomonadaceae > Pseudomonas_S. The sequence goes on from JASGDF010000019.1 coordinate 5,875, forward strand.
TCGCCTATGGCGTCGGTCCGTGGGACGTGGTCGACGCGCCGGCGATGCCGGCCACGCCGCAGCGCGGCCAGGCTACCCCGCTGCGCGGGGTCACCGCGCAGGGCCAGGGGACGCGCATCCGGCGCGCGCTGGACCAGACGCCCGCGATCATCGCCGCGCTCGAGGACTACTATGGCTTCGGCTATCCGTTCGACAAGCTCGACCTGGTGGCCGCGCCGGACTTCTCCGCAGGCGCAATGGAGAATCCCGGCTTCGTCACCTTCCGCGACTGGCTGCTGTTGCTGGACGAGGACTCGCCGCGGCGCAACGTCGAGGGCTCGTTCAACGTCACCGCGCACGAGCTGGCGCACCAGTGGACCGGCGACACGGTGACGATGGCCTGGTGGGACGACCTGTGGCTCAACGAGGCCTTCGCCACCTGGATGCAGCAGAAGGTCACGATGCAGCTGCGCCCGGACTACCGCGCCGACCTGGACCGCGTCGCCGGCGCGCAGCACGCGATGGACAACGACAGCCTGGTCAGCGCGCGCAGGATCCGCCAACCGATCACCGGCAACGGCGACATCGAGACCGCCTTCGACGGCATCACCTACCAGAAGGGCGCGGCGGTGCTGGGCATGTTCGAGGCCTTCGTCGGCCCGGATACGTTCCGCGCCGGCATGCGCCGCTACATCCAGGACCACGCGTTCGGCAACGCCACCGCCGACGACCTGATCGAGGCGATCGCCGCCGCCGCCGGCAAGGGCGATGACTTCAAGGCCGCCTTCCGCAGCTTCCTCGACCAGCCGGGCGTGCCCTACCTGCAGGCGCGGCTCGACGGCACGACGCTGCAGATCCACCAGCAGCGCTACCTTCCGCTCGGCTCGGCCGGCGACGCCGCGCAGCGCTGGGGCGTGCCGGTGTGCGTCAGGTACGGCACCGCTCGGGGCGTGCAGCGCGCCTGCCAGATGATCACCGGCAGCGATGGCGGCATCGTGCTGAAGGGGGCCGACAAGAACAGCTGGGTGATGCCCAATGCCGACGGCGCCGGCTACTACCGCTTCAGCCTGCCCAGGGCGCAGCTGGCCACGCTCGGTCAGCATGTCGACGCGCTCGACGATGCCGAGAAGCTCGCCTATGCCGACGCCATCGACGCGGCGTTCCGCAAGGGCGATGCCGGCGTCGCCGAGGTGATCGCGGCGATGCGGCAGCTGGCGCCGGCGGGGGCCGCGCCGGTGGCGACCGCGATGAACGACCGGCTCGGCTGGATCTGGCGCGTGCTGGCCCGCAGCGAGGCCCAGCGTGCCGCGCTGCGCGCGCAGGTCGAGGCGGCGTTCGGCGCGCGCCTGCAGGCGCTGGGCTACCAGCGCCGTGCCAATGACAGCGCCGACGACGTGGCGCTGCGTTCGGACCTGTCCAGCCTGCTCGGCGTGGAGCTGCGCGTGCCGGTGGTGCGCCAGGCCTTGTTGGCGCAGGGCGACGCGGTGCTGGCCGGCGAGGACGGCGGGCTCGACTTCGGCGCCGCCAATCCGGACCTGCTCGGCAGCGCGCTGGCGGTGGCGGTGCAGGAGCGCGGCGCGCCGGCGGTGGACCGGCTGATCGCCGCGTTGCGCACGCATGGCGAGCCGGCCCAGCGCAACGCGATGATTGGCGCGCTGTCGGCGGTGCGCGATCCGCAGCAGTTGCAGAAGGTGCGCGACTTCGCGCTGACCGACCCGGTCAAGGTCGGCGAAATGGCGAGCATGCTGATGGGCGCGCACGGCGACCTGGCCACCCACGCATCGATGTGGGACTGGTACACCGCCAACTTCGACCGCATCGTCGCGCGTACCGGCTCGTTCGGCGGTGGCCGCCTGCCGGCGCTGGCCGCGGCGGGCGGTTGCGAGATCGCCGAGGCCGAGCGCCTGGAGGCGTTCTTCGCGCCGCGTCTGAAGGACCTCAGCGGCGCCGATCGTGGCCTGGCGCAGACCGCCGAGTCGATCCGGCTGTGCAGCGCGCTGAAGCAGGCCCAGGCGCTTTCCCCGTAGCCAGGGATCTTGTGGGAGGGACTTCAGTCCCGACGGGGCTTTGCCGGCACAAGCGTCGGGACTGAAGTCCCTCCCACATCCACCTGCACCGGCCGCACGCCCCAGATATCGCGCGCGTACTCGGCGATCGTGCGGTCGCTGGAGAAGCGCCCGGACGCGGCGATGTTGAGCACCATCCTGCGCGACCAGGCCTCCGGGTCGGCATACAGCGCGCCCAGGCGCTGCTGCGCATCCGCATAGCCGCCCAGATCGGCCAGGTGCCGGTAGTGGTCCACGTGCAGCAGCGTCTCCAGCAGCGGCGCGAACACGCCCGGCTCGTCGGGGCTGAAGTGGTTGGCGGCGATCAGGTCCAGCGCCGCGCGCGTCTGCGGGTCGTGCGTGTAGTGCCAGCGCGGGTCGTACCAGCCGGCGCCGTCGCGCACCTGCCTGGCGTCGAGCCCGAACAGGAACAGGTTGTCCTCGCCGACCGCCTCGGCGATCTCGATGTTGGCGCCGTCGCGGGTGCCAATGGTCAGCGCGCCGTTCATCATGAACTTCATGTTGCTGGTGCCGCTGGCCTCGTAGCCGGCGGTGGAGATCTGCTCGGACACGTCGCTGGCCGGGATCAGCTTCTCGGCGATCGATACGCGGTAGTCGGGGATGAACAGCACCCGCAGCCGCCGCGCGATCGCCGGCTCGCGCTCGATCGTCGCGGCCAGGTTGTTGATGAACTTGATCACCAGCTTGGCCAGCGCGTAGGCCGGCGCGGCCTTGCCGGCGAAGATGAAGGTGCGGCGCGGCAGCGCCGCGTCCGGCTGCTCGCGCAGGCGGTTGTACAGGATCACGATGTGCAGCGCGTTGAGCAGCTGGCGCTTGTACTCGTGGATGCGCTTGATCTGGGTGTCGAAGATCGTGTCAGGATCCAGCGCCGGGCCGCCGGCGTGCCGCAGCCAGTCGCAGAAGCGCAGCTTGGCCTCGTAGCGCGTCACCCGCAGCTGCTGGCGGAAGTCGGGGTCGTCGGCGAGCGGGACCAGCTTCTCCAGCAGCGTCAGGTCGGTGATCCAGCCCTCGCCCAGGCGTGCGGTCAGCAGCCGTGCCAGCGCGGGATTGGCCACGCGCAGGAAGCGGCGCTGGGTGACGCCGTTGGTCTTGTTGTTGAAGCGCTCCGGGAACAGCTCGGCGAATTCCGGCACCACCCGTTGCTGCAGCAGCTCGGTATGCAGCGCCGCCACGCCGTTGACGCTGTGGCTGCCGATGATCGCCAGATGCGCCATCCGCACGCGCTTGCCGTTGGTTTCCTCGATCAGGCTCATCCGGCGCAGCCGCTCGATTCGCCCGGGCCAGCGCGCGCGCACCTGGTCGAGCAGCCGGCGGTTGGCCTCGTAGACGATCTCCAGGTGGCGCGGCAGCAGCATCTCGAACCAGGCCACCGGCCACTGCTCCAGCGCTTCCGGCAGCAAGGTGTGGTTGGTGTAGGCCAGGGTGCGGCGGGTCAGGTCCCAGGCCAGGTCCCAGTTCAGCCCGGCCTGGTCGAGCAGGATCCGCATCAGCTCGGGCACCGCCAGCGCCGGATGGGTGTCGTTGAGCTGGATCGCGGCCTTGTCCGGCAACTGCATCCAGTCGTTGCCGGCGGCGCGGAAGCGGCGCAGCAGGTCGGCCAGCGAGCAGGCGACCAGGAAGTATTCCTGCAGCAGCCGCAGCGCCTGCCCGGAGGGCGTGCTGTCGTCCGGGTACAGCACCCGGGTGATGGTTTCCGCGCCGAGCGAGGCGGCGAACGCGCCGACGAAGTCGCCGCTGCTGAACTGGGCGAAGTCGAACGAATCGGGCGCCTGCGCCGACCACAGCCGCAGCGTGTTGATGGTCTTGCCGCCGTAGCCGACCACCGGGCGGTCGTAGGGGATGCCGAGCATCTTCCAGGGCTTGCCCGGCACCGGGCGCAGCACCCCGCCGCGCAGTTCCACCGCGCAGTGCAGGGTCACCTCGACCGCTTCGCCGGGACGGGCGATCTCCCACGGGTCGGGCCGGGCGAGCCAGTGGTCCGGTGTTTCCTGCTGCCAGCCGTTGCTGATGCGCTGGTGGAAGATCCCGTACTCGTAGCGCAGCCCGTAGCCGATGCCGGGCAGCCCGAGCGTGGCCATCGAATCGAGGAAGCAGGCCGCCAGCCGGCCCAGCCCGCCGTTGCCCAGGCCGGCATCCGGCTCCTCCTCCAGCAGCGCCGCCGCCGAGGTGTGCGGTTGCTGGTTGAGCTGCTCAAGCGCCAGGTCCAGCTGCAGGTTGACCGCGTTGTTGGCGAGCTGGCGGCCGATCAGGAACTCCATCGACAGGTAGTACACGCGCTTGACGTTGCCCTGTCGGTAGGCGGCCTCGGTGGCGATCCAGCGCTGGCTGAGTACGTCGCGCAGCGAGGCGGCGGCAGCCTCGTAGCGCTCGCGCATCGAGGCCTGCTCCGGGCTGCGGATGTGGTCGAATATGAGGTGCCGCTCGAACAGCGCTTCGGGGGTTCCGGAGAAGTCCAGCGGTCCGGCGCCGTAGCGGTTGATCAGGTCGGCCAGGCTGATGCGGGGCATGCGGGTGGCTCCATGGGGGAGGAGGGCGGGACCGCTGGAGTCTGCGAGCTTGCCTGCATCGGGGTGACCGGTAAATCCTCGGCCGGCGCCCTGCTTTCTTGAAACGATGGGCGCCGGGCCTGGCGGGTTCGGGCATTGCCGGGACGGCTCCGGCCGGGCAAGCTCGGCTCCACCACGGTAGTGATGCCTGATTCCGGGCGAGGAGACGCGGATGTACGACACGCTGGAGCTGCACGGCGAAGGTTTCCGGCTGCGCCGCTGGCGGACCGGGGACCTTGATGCCCTGCTGCGGCATGCCGACGATCCACAGGTGGTGCGCGGCCTGCGCGACCGCTTCCCGCATCCCTACACCCGTGCCGACGGCGAGGCGTTCCTGGCCGGGCGCGTGGTGGACCTGGCGCAGCCGGTGCTGGCGATCGAGATCGATGGCGAAGCCTGCGGCGGCATCGCGGTGCGTCTGGGCAAGGGCGAGCGCCGGCACTCCGGCGCGCTGGGCTACTGGCTGGGGCGACGGCACTGGGGGCACGGCTGGATGAGCCGGATCGTGGCCGCCTACCTGGACTGGGCGGTGCCGGCGCTGGCGCTGTACCGCGTCGAGGCCTGCGTGCTGGATACCAATCCGGCCTCGGCGCGGGTACTGCTGAAGAACAGCTTCGTCGAGGAAGGCGTGCACCGCTGCGCGGTGGTCAAGCACGGGCGCGTGCACGACCTGCGGATGTTCGGGCGGGTGCATCCACCAGCGGCTGCGCCCGTGCAGTGAGGGCCAGGGTTGGTCGGCGTGGAACCGGCGACCTTGTCGCTCGACGGACCCGGCGGGCGCCCGCGGCAACCGCGGCGGCGCGCGAATCAGCCACGCAGCCTCGGGCCGGGGCTTGGTATGCCCGCCGATTCATGCACAATCGCGGCAGCCTCGCGTTCCAGAGTGATTGGGCGACTATCTCCCGGGCAGTTGCACGGAATCGATCGTCAACGCCGTGGGCATCCGCAACGCCTGATTTCTGGAAGAAGACACCCTGACATGAGCAGTCCCTGGAATACCGGTCCGCGCCGTCCCGGCGGCGGGTCCGCCCGACATCCCGACGAACGCGTCGCGCGTGCGCCGCGCCCGCGTCTGCCCGAAGCCGGCGAACGCGTCCAGGCCGCGCCCGGGCGCCACGGCGAGGAACTACGCCTGTATGGTCTGAACGCCGTGCGCGCGGCGTTCAAGGCGCGCCCGCAGGCGCTGCGCAAGCTGTACCTGGCCGAGGCCCGTATCGCCGAGCTCAAGCCGCTGCTGGCCTGGTGCGTGAAGCAGCGGGTCGGCTACCGGGTGGTCGCCGAGGAGGACCTGCGCAAGCTGGCCGGCAGCGAGCACCACGAGGGCGTGGTCGCCGACGTGCTGAAGGCCGAGCCGCCACCGCTGGCCGAGTGGCTGCAGACCTTGCGGCCCGGACCGCAGCTGCTGCTGTGGCTGGATGGCATCGGCAATCCGCACAACTTCGGCGCGATCCTGCGCTCGGCCGCGCATTTCGGCGTGGCCGGCATCCTGCTGCCGGCCGGCTCGACGCTGGCGCTGTCAGGGGCTGCCGCGCGCGTGGCTGAGGGCGGCGCCGAGGCGGTGCCGCTGGTGCGACTGCCCAAGTCCGCGCAGGCCGACGAACTGCTGCACGAGGCCGGCTTCGTGCTCGCCGCGACCCTGGTCGCCGGCGGCCAGGACCTGTTCGCCACGCCGCTGCCGCCGCGTCTGGTCTATGTGCTGGGCGCCGAGGGCGAGGGCATGGACCGGCGTTTCGCCGAGGCCTGCGACCTGCGCGTGTCGATCCCCGGCAGCGGCGCGGTTGAGAGCCTCAACGTCGCCGCGGCGAGCGCGGTGCTGCTGGCGAGCTGGCGCGCGCGCGCGGCGGGCCGCTGAGCCGATGGGGCGGTGCCCGGCTCTGCCCGGAACCCGGATCGGGACTCGCATGCCGAACCCTCCTCTCCCAGGCCCTGTCGAACATCGACCCCTGCGCAACGGCGTACTGCCCTGCCTCGTAGAGCGGAGCTTGCTCCGCTGGGGCGTTACCGGGAAAGCCTCAGCGGAGCAAGCTCCGCTCTACGAGGCGGTGTTGTCTCGTGCGATCTATTTCCATAGGTTCCCACCCTGCGCAGCGCCCGCGCAGGTGGAGAACCCGGAACCTGCATGCCGGAGCCGGTCGAAGCGCCGCGCGCCTGTCTGCGCCGGCGTGACGATCCTGGCGGCACTGGCGTTGTCAGGCCTGGCCGGCATCGCCTGCGCCACCGGTGTGCCGGCTGCCGATCCGGCGGGACCGCGGGTCGAGACGCGCGCCGGCGCGCTGCACGGTGCCGTGCTGGACGATGGCAGCGTGGTGTTCCGGGGCGTGCCCTTCGCTGCGCCGCCGCTGGGTACGCTGCGCTGGCGGCCGCCACAGCCGGTCTCGCGCTGGCCTGGCGTGCGCGACGCGACGCAGCCGGCCGCGCCCTGCATGCAGCCGGCGCTGGGCTGGAACGACGCCCTGGCCGCGCGCGGCCGCGAGGACTGCCTGTACCTGGAGGTGCAGACGCCCTCGCTGGCGCCCTCCGCGCCGCAGCCGGTGATCGTGTGGATCCATGGCGGCGCCAACCTCGCCGGAGCCGGCGCCAATGCGCCGTCGGCGTTCGCGCGCGAGGGCGTGGTGCTGGTCAGCGTGCAGTACCGGCTCGGCGTGTTCGGTTTCCTGTCGCTGCCGGAACTGCGCGGTGGGCTGCCGCGCCGCGCCGCCGGCAACTTCGCCTTGCTCGACCAGATTGCCGCGCTGCGTTGGGTGCGCGACAACATCGCCCGCTTCGGCGGCGATCCGCGGCGGGTGACGATCGCCGGCCAATCGGCGGGCGCGCAGGACGTCGGCCTGCTGCTGCTCAGCCCGCTGGCGCGCGGCCTGTTCGCTGGCGCCATCGAGCAGAGCGGCACCGCCGGATTCGGCCTGCCGGCGCGATCGTTGGCCGAGCAGCGGGCGCTGGGCGAGACGATCGCGCGGCGCGCCGGGGTCGAGCCCGGTCCACAGCGGCTGGCGCGGCTGCGCGCGCTGCCGGCCGCGCGCCTGGTCGAGGCCGGGCAGGGCGTGGACGTGCCGGCACTCGACGACGACGGCTACCTCTGGCTGCAGGCGGGGGTGGACGGCGAAGTGCTGCCAGCCGCGCCGGCTGAGCTGTTGGCCCAGGGCCGTCAGGCCCCGGTGCCGCTGCTGATCGGCAGCAATGCGCTGGAACTGGAGCTGGGCGGCGGCGAGGCCGGCGCGCTGGCGCGGCTGCGGCGCGACTATCCGGCCCGGGCCGCGGCGGTGCAGGCGCAGGAGGCGCAGTCG
>JASGDF010000020.1:0-21051 GCA_047607345.1 Pseudomonas sp.
CGCCCGTGCGCTCCGGCTCGCGCTGCGATGGCGCGCGCGCGGCGTCGGCAGCGGGCAGCAGGCTGCCGTGGTCGGCGGCGGCCCGCTTGACGTCGGCCATCGTCACCGCGCCGTCCGCGCCGCTGGCGCGCACGCGGCTCAGCTCGACGCCGAGCTTCCTCGCCATCGCACGCACCGCCGGCATCGCCTTGATCCCGCCGACCGTGATCGCCTGTTCGGCATGCACGGTATCGGAGCTGTGCATCGCGCCGACCACGGTGCCGGCGTCGGGAGCGGCGCGAACACCCGTGGGAGGGACTTCAGCCCCGACCGGGCTCTCCCGGGACAGCGTCGGGACTGAAGTCCCTCCCACAGAAGCACCCACGGAAGCGCCGCCGCCGTGGTGGTGATGCCCGGTGTCCTGGCCCTCGGCGCGCTGTGGCAGGTTCGGATCGAGTTCGAACTGCGCCAGCAGCGCGCCGGTGACGATCACGTCACCGGCCGCGCCGGCTTGACGGACGAGCCTGCCCGAGACCGGGGAGGGCACCTCGACCACGGCCTTGGCGGTCTCCATCGCCACCAGCGGTTCGTCGAGCCGGACCGTGTCGCCCTGTTTGACGAACCATTCGACGATGGTGGCGTCGGGCAGGCCTTCGCCCAGATCGGGCAGGTTGAAGTTCTTGGTCTGACTCATCGGGCTTGGCATTCCAGAAAGGGTTCTTCGAGCAATTCCAGGTTGGCGGCCGGCGCCCAGCCGGCGTTGCCGTCGTCCAGGCGGATCGGACTGGGATAGGCGCTGCGGTAGTCGCCGAGCAGGCGTGCGCGGCGCATGCGGGAGCGTGTCATGGATTCGCGGATGGCACGCGCTAGCCCGCCGCCATCGCGCGTCGCGCGGCCGCGACGATCCGTTCCACGCTCGGCAGATACTTCATCTCCAGCCGGAATAGCGGGACGTGGGTGTCGTAGCCGGCGACGCGCTCGACCGGCGCGAGCAGGTCGTACATCGACCGCTCGGCCAGGCGCGCGGCGATCTCGGCGCCGAAGCCGGCGCTGCGCGGGGCCTCCTGCGCGATCACGCAGCGGCCGGTGCGGGCCACCGACTCAGCGATGGTGTCGAAGTCGAGCGGGCGCAGCGTGGCCACGTCGATCACCTCGGCGCTGATGCCTTCGCCGGCCAGTCGCTCGGCTGCCTCCAACGCCTCCTTCACCTGCGCGCCCCACGCCACCAGAGTCACGTCGCTGCCCTCGCGCAGCACGAAGCACACGTCCAGCGGCAGCGCCTCGCCGTCGTCGGCGACCACTTCCTTGTACTGGCGATAGATGCGCTTGGGCTCGAAGTAGATCACCGGATCGGGATCGCGGATCGCCGCCAGCAGCAGGCCGTAGGCGCGCTGCGGCGAGGACGGGATCACCACGCGCAGGCCCGGCACGTTGGTGAACATCGCCTCGTTGGCCTCGCTGTGGTGTTCGGGCGCGCGGATCCCGCCGCCCCATGGCACACGCAGCACCATCGGGCAGTGCAGGCGGCCGCGGGTGCGGTTGCGCAGGCGCGCGGCATGGCTGACCAGGTGGTCGATCATCGGGTAGACGAAGCCGTCGAACTGCGATTCGGCGACCGGCTTCATGCCCTGCGCGGCCAGGCCGACGCTGAGCCCGGCGATGGTGGTCTCGTCGAGCGGGGTGTCGAGCACGCGCTGCGCGCCGAAGCGCTGCAGCAGCCCGGCGGTGGCGCGGAACACGCCGCCGTTGACGCCGACGTCCTCGCCCAGTACCAGCACCGACGGGTCGTGCGCCAGCTCCCAGGCCAGCGCCTGGGTGATCGCCTCGATCAGGGTGATCGGGGTGGTGGTGCCTGTAGGAGGGACTTCAGTCCCGATGCTTTCCCGGGAAGGCCCCATCGGGACTGATGGCCCGAGGCCACCCGGAGTCCCTCCTACAGGTTCCAATGTCGTCTTCTTGTCCACTTCGACGTTCATGCGCGCTGCTGCTCCAGGGCAATGGCCGTGGCGCGCTGGGACAGCAGCTCCGGCGGGGGATCGGCATACAGGTGATCGAACATCGCCTGCACCGGCTGCACCGGGGTGGCCAGGTAGGCATCGACCTCGGCGTCCACATGCGCGGCGCATTCGGCCTGCCACGCGGCTTCCTGTGCCTCGTCCCAGACCCCCTGGTCGACGAGGTAGCGACGCAGGCGGGTCAGCGGCTCGCGGGTCCAGGCTTGCTTGACCTCGGCATCGTCGCGATAGCGGCGCGCGTCGTCGGCGGTAGTGTGGTCGGACAGGCGGTAGGTGAGGAACTCGATGACGCTGCCGCCTTCGCCGGCGAGCGCGCGCTCGCGCGCCCGGCGCATCGCTTCCAGCACCGCGATCAGGTCGTTGCCATCGACCTGCAGGCATTGCAGGCCACCGGCGATGCCCTTCTGCGCCAGCGTCTGCGCGCCGGTCTGTGCCGAGCGCGGCACCGAGATCGCCCAGCCGTTGTTGACCACGCACAGGATCAGCGGCAGCGCGTAGGCGCCGGCCGAGTTGAGCGCGGCGTAGAAATCGGTCTTGGAGCTGCCGCCGTCGCCGCACACCGCCACCGCGACCTGCGGCTGCTCGCGTAGTTTGAACGCCAGCGCGGCGCCGGCCGCGTGCAGGCACTGGGTCGAGATCGGCACGCAGAACGGGAAGTCGATCGCGGCCGGGGTGTCGCGCGGGAAATCGCTGCCGCGCTCGTCGCCGCCCCAGTACAGCAGCACGTCACGCCCGCGCACGCCGCGCTCGAACAGGCTGCCGGCTTCGCGGTAGCTCGGCGCGAACACGTCGCCGGCGCGCATCGACGCGCCGATGCCGATGTGCGCGGCCTCGTGGCCCAGCGCGGACGGGTAGGTGCCGAGCTTGCCGGTGCGCTGCAGCGCGACCGCCTTGGCGTCGAAGATGCGCACGTAGAGCATCCGCTTGAACAACTCGACCAGCCGGCGCGGATTGGCCGCGTCGGCGGGAAGATCCTCGCGCACCGGCGTGCCGTCCGTGTCCAGGTAGCGCAGGAACTCGATCTCGAACTGTGCAGCAACGGTCATCGCGAGTGGGACCTTCGGCATGAATTTTCAAATGATATGAAGCGCGATGTTAAGTAATCCATAGGTGGAAGCCGTCCCGCGCCGCATCACGCTCGCATGCCGGCGGCGGTCGCGACAAGGCCGAGCCTCGTCCTTGCCTGCGTCGAGACCATGGGGGGGGCGGCGCGGCTGAAGCCCGGTGTCCGGCGGCACTCGCCGAGGCGGCCGCGCCTGACGCGCGTTGGAGCCGCTCCTGCGCATCATGGTAGACGCCGGACCCGCGATGGCAAAGGCGCGCGGCTTGCGCGGCGGCGCCGATCCTGCGCCGGCTGCGCTACCCTTGCCACCCCCTGAGCGCGGCCCTGGCCATGTCCGTCGACAAGAACCTGCGTGAGCTGGAAGCCGGCATCCACACCGACTTGGAAGGCCGACTGACCTACGGCGGCTATCTGCGGCTGGAACAGCTGCTGTCGGCACAGCAGCCGCTGTCGGATCCGCCGCATCACGACGAACTGCTGTTCATCATCCAGCACCAGACCTCCGAGCTGTGGTTGAAGTTGCTCGCCCACGAGCTGCGTGCGGCGATCGCGCGCCTGCAGCGCGACGAGGTCTGGCAGTGCCGCAAGGTGCTGGCGCGCGGCAAGCAAGTGCTGCGCCAGCTGACCGAGCAGTGGTCGGTGCTGGAGACGCTGACACCGAGCGACTACATGGGCTTTCGCGACACGCTCGGGCCGGCCTCGGGCTTTCAGTCGCTGCAGTACCGCTACATCGAATTCCTGCTCGGCAACAAGAACGCGCAGATGCTCAAGGTGTTCGCTCACGATCCGGACGGGCAGGCGCGGCTGCGCGCGGCCCTGGAGGCGCCGAGCCTGTACGACGAGTTCCTGCTCTACCTGTCGCGCTGGGGGCATGCGATCCCGGCCGCGCAGTTGCGGCGCGACTGGACCTGCACCCACGTTTCCGACCCGGCGCTGCGGCCGGTGTTCGAACGCATCTACGAGCACACCGATCGCTACTGGCGCGAGTACTCGCTGGCCGAGGACCTGGTCGATCTGGAGACCCAGTTCCAGCTGTGGCGTTTCCGTCACCTGCGCACGGTGCAGCGGATCATCGGCTTCAAACGTGGTACCGGCGGCTCCAGCGGCGTGGGCTTCCTAAGGCAGGCGCTGGAGCTGACGTTTTTCCCGGAGCTGTTTGAGGTGCGTACGTCGATCGGGATGCCGCCGCGGGCGTCCCCGTAGGAGCGACTTCAGCCGCGATGGGGCGTTACCGGCCAAAACCCATCGCGACTGAAGTCGCTCCTACGAGAAATTCCGTGTCCACGGGCGGATAGAGGCCGAAGCCGGCTTCTGCCTCAGAGTGCCGCCAGCGCCGCCTCCAGCGTCTGCGCCAGCGGTGTGGTCGGCCGCCCGATCAGCCCGCTGAGCTGGCGGCCGTCGTCGAACAGCGCGCCGCGCGCGGCCGCCGCGTCCGAATCGGCCAGTACCTCGGCGAACGGCGCCGGCAGCCCGGCCTTGACCAGCCCGTCGCGGAAATCGGCCTGGGGCAGGTCCTGGTAGACCACCGGCTTGCCGGCCAGCCGGCTCACCTCGGCGGCGTATTCGGCCAGCGTGTAGCCGCTGTCGCCGGCCAGCTCGTAGGTCTTGCCGGCATGGCCATCCCCGGCGAGCACCGCCGCCGCGGCCGCGGCGTAGTCCTCGCGGGTGGCGGTGGCGAAGCGGCCCTCGCCCGCGCTGCCGAAGCGCACGCCGCTGGCCAGTTCGTGGGCCAGGCCGGCGGTCAGATTCTCGGTGTACCAGCCGTTGCGCAGCAGTACCACCGGCAAGCCGGAGGCACGCAGCAGCGCCTCGGTCTCGCGGTGCTCCACCGCCAGCGCGAGCTCGCTGGTGTCGGCGCGCAGCACGCTGGTGTAGGCGATCAACTGGACGCCGGCGCGCGTCGCCGCCTCGATCACGTTGCGATGCTGGGCGGTGCGCTGGCCGATCGCGTTGGAAGACACCAGCAGCACGCGCTCGATCCCGGCCAGCGCGGCGTCCCAGCCGGCGGGATCGGCATAGTCGGCCACGCGCACCTCCACGCCGGCGGCGGCCAGGTCGGCGGCCTTGCCGGCATCGCGCACCGCCACCGCCAGTTCGGCGGCGGGGACCTTCTTCAACAGTTCGGCAACCACCTTGCGGCCGAGCTGGCCGGTGGCGGCGGTGACGAGCAGACGGGCTGAGGACATGGCGATACTCCGGTTCGGGTCAGGGATTGGATCGGCGCACGCGAGCGTGCGGAGCTGCGGAGAGGGTCTTCGCAGGAGACATGGTCTAGAATAGGGACCATGCCTCCGCAACGTAAGAAGGCAGCTTGCCCTCCCTTGGTTACCTGCAAGGAACCGCCATGGAACGCTCGACGCTGGTCGCTCAAGAATCCCTCGAAGGCATGCAATGGCAGTCCGACTGCCCGGTCCGCGACGTGCTCGACCGGGTCGCCGCCAAATGGACCACCCTGATCCTGCTCGCTCTCGGAGAAGGACCGTTGCGCTTCGGCGAGCTGCACCGCGCGCTGCCGGACATCTCCAAGCGCATGCTGACCCAGAGCCTGCGCGACCTGGAGCGCGACGGCCTGCTCACCCGGCACGTCTACCCGACCAAGCCGCCGAGCGTGGAATACCGGCTGTCCGAGCTGGGGCGCTCGATGCTGGCGCCGCTCGGTACCCTGATCGAATGGGCCGCGCAGGCGCATCCGACGATCCAGCAGGCGCGCCGGGCCTACGACGCGGCCGAGGCGGCGTGAACGCGCGATGCCGGTTCAGCCGCCACGTGTAAGCTATCGGCCCCCGCACCGATCCCGCCGTCCTGCCCGCGCCGCGCGGCAGGCGCCTTCGCCATGACCCACGCCTCCGTCCCCGCACCGGTGCGCTACGCCGACTCCCTGCGCCTGTCCGTCGCGCCGATGATGGACTGGACCGATCGCCATTGCCGGGTGTTCCACCGGCTGCTGGCGCCTTCGGCGCGGCTGTATACCGAGATGGTGCATGCCAACGCGGTGATCCACGGCGATCGGGCGCGCTTGCTCGGCTTCGATCCGGTCGAGCAGCCGCTGGCGCTGCAGTTGGGCGGCAGCGAGCCGCAACTGCTGGCGCAGGCGGCACGGATCGCCGAGGACTGGGGTTACGCCGAGGTCAATCTCAACTGCGGTTGCCCGTCCGACCGCGTGCAGGCTGGGCGCTTCGGTGCGTGCCTGATGCGCGAGCCGGCGCTGGTGGCCGACTGCGTGGCGGCGATGCGCGCGGCTGTGTCGATCCCGGTGACGGTGAAGTGCCGGCTGGGCGTGGACGAGGACAACGACTACGACACCTTCGCGGCGTTCGTGGATCAGGTGGTCGCGGCCGGCAGTGCGATGGTCGTGGTGCATGCGCGCAATGCCTGGCTGAAAGGCCTGTCGCCGAAGGAGAACCGCGAGATTCCGCCACTGCGGTACGACTGGGCCCATCGGCTGAAGCGTGAGCGGCCGGACCTGCCGGTGGTGCTCAACGGCGGCATCGCCACGCCAACGGCGGCGCAGGCGCACCTGGCGCTGCTTGACGGCGTGATGCTCGGGCGCGCGGCCTACCACGAGCCCTACGTGCTGCACGAACTGCACGCAGCGCTGTACGGCGCGCCGCTGCGACCGCGCGCGGAACTGCTGCGCGCGCTGCGTCCCTATGTCGAGGCACGGTTGGCCGAAGGCCTCGCGCTCAAGCACATCACCCGGCATTTGCTCGGCCTGTTCCATGGCCAGCCGGGGGGGCGCGCGTTTCGCCAAGTGCTTAGCGAGGGCGCGCATCGCGCTGGCGCGGACTGGTCGCTGCTGGAGGAGGCGCTGCGCGTCACCGAACGGCCCGCGCCGCTGACAACCATCGGCTGAGGTGCCCGCGCGGGGTTCAGGCGCGAGTCGGCCAGGGCGGTCGAACGTTTGCCTTGCGTCAAGACCTGGCCGGGCAAGGTCACCCGCATTTCATCGCGTCGATGGAGGATGGATCGCAAGTACCCGGTACTTGTTTCCTTCCACCGCGCAGCGCCCGTATGGGCGCCCGCATTCCACACAAATGGAGCCATGCGATGACCGACAAGACAGCCCATACACTCAACGACCTGATCCAGATCGCCCGCGACGGCCAGGACTTCTACAACGAGGCGGCCAGCAAGGTGAAGGACGCGGAACTGTCCTCGCTGTTCACCCGCATCGCCGCCAGCAAGGCCGACATCATCGCCTCGCTGGGCGCGGCGGTGAGCGCCGCTGGCGGCAAGCCGGCCGAGCACGGCACGTTCGTCGGCAGCGTCCAGCAGCTGTACGGACGCCTGCGTGCCTCGCTCGGCGATACCACCTATGGCTTCGTCGCCGAACTGGAGGAGTCGGAGGATCGCCTGCTCGGCGGGTTCCGCGACGCGCTCGGCGATACCGACACCTCGCCGCTGGCGCGCCAGGAGATCCAGCGCCTGCTGCCCGAGGTCCAGCAGACCCACGCGGTAATGCGCGATCGCAAGCACGCGCTCAAGAACGCGAGCTGATCCGGCGATCCTGTCGTCCTGTAATGAGGAAAGGCCGCGCATCGCGCGGCCTTTCCTTTCGTGGGAGCCGACCCGGCGGGTGTGGTAACGCTCTGGCAGCGCCGAGCATGCTCGACGCTACTCGGTTCCCGGGCTCAATCGACGTCGATGCCAGCCAGTCGCTGCAGCGCCTCGGCATACTTGGCGCGGGTGCGATCGATCACGTCGCGCGGCAACTCCGGGCCAGGCGCGGTCTTGTTCCAGTCCAGCGTCTCCAGGTAGTCGCGCACGAACTGCTTGTCGTAGCTCGGCGGGCTGGTGCCAACCTCGTACTGGTCGGCTGGCCAGTAGCGCGAGGAGTCCGGGGTCAGCATTTCGTCCATGATGTAGAGCCGGCCGTCGGCGTCGGTGCCGAACTCGAACTTGGTGTCGGCCAGCAGGATGCCGCGCTCGGCCGCGTAGTCGGCGGCGAAGCGGTAGAGCCGCAGCGTCGCGTCGCGCACGCGCTCGGCCAGGTCGGCACCGACGCTGCGCACCACCGCGTCGAAGTCGATGTTCTCGTCGTGGTCGCCGACCGCGGCCTTGGTCGAGGGCGTGAAGATCGGCTCGGCCAGCTTCTCGGCCTGGCGCAGCCCATCCGGCAGCACGATGCCGCTGACCTTGCCGGTGCGCTGGTAGTCCTTCCAGCCGCTGCCGATCAGGTAGCCGCGCGCGATCGCCTCCACCGGCACCGGCTTGAGCTTGCGCGTCACCACCGCGCGCCGCGCGTACAGCGCCTTGTCCACGCCCTCGGGCAGCACGTCGGCGACGTCGATGCCGGTGAGGTGGTTGGGCATCAGGTGCTCGGTCTTGCCGAACCAGAAGTTGGAGACCTGGCACAGCATCTCGCCCTTGCCCGGGATCGGGTCGGGCAGCACCACGTCGAAGGCGGAAAGCCGGTCGGTGGCGACGATCAGCAGGTAGTCGCCGGGGGGCGCGTGGGCCGGCAGGCGCTC
This sequence comes from Pseudomonas sp., assembly GCA_047607345.1. Classification (GTDB taxonomy): domain Bacteria; phylum Pseudomonadota; class Gammaproteobacteria; order Xanthomonadales; family Xanthomonadaceae; genus Pseudomonas_S. The sequence goes on from JASGDF010000020.1 coordinate 8,529, forward strand.
GCGCGGGATATCGAAGACATCGCGTACCTTGCCACGGTGACGCAATGGCAGGCCGGGCAGATCGGATTGCAACAGCGTGGTCGACACAGGCGTTCCTCAGCACTTCGCAATGGCGCTGTCCCCGGGACCCGGCGGGCCCGCGGTCGCACAGCGGGCCGCGTAGTGTACGGCGCTTCGGACGCGGTCGCTCGGGTTTTTGCGGGCCTGTCAACCGGGCTTGGGGTAAACTGGACGGCCCGTCTTTCTGCCCGTCTCCCGCTCCCATGCCCTGGTACGGAAAACTGCTCGGCGCCCTGCTGGGTGCGTTGCTGTTGCGCGGTTCGCCGTCGTTGGGGGTGTTGCTGGGCCTGCTGGTCGGCCATGCCGTCGATGCCGGCTGGTTCAAGGCGCGGCGCGACGATCCCTACCGCGCGCTGGGCCTGACCGCGCAGGCCAGCAACGCCGAGATCGAGCTGGCCTATCGCCGGCTGATGTCGCAGTACCACCCCGACAAGCTCGCGCGCGCCGAACCCGAGCGGCGCCGTCAGGCCGAACGCCGCGCCAGCGAGATCAACGCCGCCTACGACCGTATCCAGCGCCTGCGCCGGCGCTAGCCATCCAGCACCTTCGAGAACCGTCATGTCCGATTGCATCATCGCCCCGTCCATCCTGTCCGCCGATTTCGCCCGGCTCGGCGAGGAGGTCGACAACGTGCTCGCGGCCGGCGCCGACTGGGTGCACTTCGACGTGATGGACAACCACTACGTGCCAAATCTGACGATCGGCCCGATGGTCTGCCAGGCGCTGCGCAAGCACGGCGTCACCGCGCCGATCGACGTGCACCTGATGGTCGAGCCGGTGGACCGGATCGTGCCCGACTTCGCCGAAGCCGGCGCCAGCGTGATCAGCTTCCATCCCGAGGCCAGCCGCCACGTCCACCGCACCATCCAGCTGATCAAGTCGCATGGCTGCCAGGCCGGGCTGGTGCTCAACCCGGCCACGCCGCTGAACATCCTCGACTGGGTGCTGCCCGAGCTGGACCTGGTGCTACTGATGTCGGTGAACCCCGGCTTCGGCGGCCAGGCCTTCATCCCGTCCGCGCTGGAGAAACTCAAGGTGGTACGCGGCAAGATCGATGCGCTGGGCAAGCCGATCCGGCTGGAAATCGACGGCGGGGTCAAGGCCGACAACATCGGCGCGATCGCCGCGGCCGGCGCGGACACCTTCGTCGCCGGCTCGGCGATCTTCAATGCGCCTGGCGCCACCCAGGCGAGCTACGCCGGGGTGATCGGCGCGATGCGTTCGGCGGTTACCGCGGCCCGTCGCGCATGAGGGGGCCACGGATCCGCGCCGCCACCCCGGCCGACGCGCCGCTGCTGCATGTGCTGGTCACCGCGTTGGCGGTGTACGAACGCGAACCCGATGCGGTCAAGGCCAGTGTCGAGGACCTGCGTGCCAGCCTGTTCGGGCCGGGTGCGACCGCGCATGCGCTGGTCTGCGAGGTCGATGGCGAGGCGGTCGGCTTCGCCGTCTATTTCTTCAACTACTCGACCTGGCTGGGCCGCAACGGCATCTACCTGGAAGACCTGTTCGTGCGTCCCGAGCACCGTGGCTGCGGCGCCGGGCTGGCGTTGCTGCGCCATCTGGCGCGGCTGGCGGTGGAGAAAGGCTGCGGGCGCTTCGAATGGTCGGTGCTGGACTGGAACCGGCCGGCGATCGAGTTCTACCGGGCGGCAGGCGCCCGGGCGATGGATGAGTGGACCGTCTATCGCATGGAGGGCCAGGCACTGGCCGACTTCGCCGCCGGTCGCCTGCCCGCGCCGCGTGCTGGTGCGTAGAACGGCGCAAGCCGCGCGCTACGCGCCACCGGATGCAAAAAACGGAACCCGGCACATGGACGTGCCGCGCTCTTGTGAGGGACTCACAAAAAAGCGGGGATCGCGCCGCCCGGCGCGATCCCCGCGGAAGATTGGAGGCTGATCCTGCCTCCGCCCGTCGTCCCTGCTATGGCCTTCCATGTTCCGGACTGGCGGTGACACGTTGATGACAACCGCGGCATTCACGGATCGCGCCGCGGCGCGCTGCTAGCCTGCGCTCCATCTCCTCTCCCGCGGCCGGATGCCGATGCTTCCTCACTGGCGACTGATCCTCAACGGAAAATCCACCGGCGACGATGCCTTGCGCGAGGCGGTCAAGCATCTGCGCGAAGACGGCATCGCGCTGGAGGTGCGGGTGACCTGGGAGCAGGGCGATGCCGAGCGCTACGTCGCCGAGGCGGTCGCCGAGGGCGTGGACGTGGTGATCGCGGCCGGCGGCGATGGCACCTTGAGCGAAGTGGCGACCACGCTTGCGCATCGCGATGAAGCGGCCGGGGCGCTGCCGACGCTCGGGCTGGTGCCGCTGGGCACCGCGAATGATTTCGCCACCGCCGCGGCGATTCCCGAGGAGCCGCACGCCGCGCTGAGGCTGATCGCCGAAACGCCGGCTCCGGCGATCGACCTGCTGCGGGTGAAGGCCGACCACGGCCCGCACTGGTGCGTCAACGTCGCCAGCGGCGGCTTCGGCACCCAGGTGACGGTGGAGACCGACGAAGGGCTCAAGAAGCTGCTCGGCGGGCTGGCCTACCTGGTCACCGGGTTGTCGCGGCTCGGTCGCATCGAGCCGATACAGGCGACGCTGCGTGGGCCGGGCTTCGAATGGCAGGGCGGGTTCATCGCGCTCGGCATCGGCAACGGACGTCAGGCTGGCGGCGGCCAGGCGCTGTGCCCGGATGCGCGGATCGACGATGGCCTGCTCGACCTGACGATCGTGCCGGAGCTGACCGGCGAGGTCGCCAGCACCCTCGGCGCGCTGATCACCGGCGGCAAGCACGCCGCGCTGGAGCGGGTCGCGGTGCGCGCGCAGCTGCCCTGGCTGGAGATCGACGCGCAAGAGCCGCTCACGCTCAACCTCGACGGCGAGCCGGAGACCTCCCGCCATTTCCGCATCGACTGCGTGCCGGGCCGGCTGCGCATGCACCTGCCGGCGGCCTGCCCGCTGCTGGGACCGGTGTAGGAGCGGCTTCAGCCGCGATGGGGCTTTCATGCGAATCCTTCGCAAGGGCACCGCACATCCTTGTGCGGGGATTCAAAGGGAAAGCCCTATCGCGGCCGATGGCCCGAGGCCACACAGACCCGCTCCTACAGGTGCTCCAGTTGCGCTACAGTAACCGGGTGTCCAGCCTGACGACCCCGCATACCTTCCCTTCCGCTCGCCGCTGGTGGCGATGGTGGCCCGTTGCCGTCGTCCGCCTCGTCACCGCTGTCGCCTCCCGGAAGGAACGTCGTCTTGATTACCGCAGAGCAGTCCCCGCAGCAGGCCGCTGAAGGCCGCATTCCCGGCTCGCATACCCTGATTCCCGTCGTCCGCGAGGTGCTGTCCGACCTGGACACGCCGCTGTCGGTCTATCTCAAGCTCGCCGACGGCCCCTACACCTACCTGTTCGAGTCCGTCGAGGGCGGCGAGCGCTTCGGCCGCTACTCGATCATCGGCCTGCCGGCGCGGCGCGTGTACAGCTTCCGCGGCCACACGCTGGAGATCAGCGAGCTGGGCGAGGTGGTCGAGACCCGCGAGGTCGCCGATCCGCTGGCCGAGGTCGAGGCGCTGCGTGCGCGGCATTCGGTGCCGAAGCTGGACGGCCTGCCCGGCTTCACCGGCGGCCTGGTCGGTTGGTTCGGCTTCGAGTGCATCCAGTACATCGAACCGCGCCTGGCCGCCGGCGACAAACCTGATGAGCTGGGTACCCCGGACATCCTGCTGATGCTCTCCGAGGAGCTGGCGGTGTTCGACAACCTCAAGGGCCGGCTGTACCTGATCGTGCACGCCGATCCGTCGCAGCCGCAGGCCATCGCGCGCGCCAACCGGCGCCTGGACGAGCTGGCGCACCGGCTGCGCCAGGCCGGCGCCGGCTACCCGCAGACGCAGGTGTCCGACGCGATCGACGAGGCCGACTTCCGCTCTTCGTTCACCCGCGAGCAGTACCACGCGGTGGTGCGCAAGGCGCAGGAATACGTGCGCGCTGGCGACATCTTCCAGGTGGTGCCGTCGCAGCGCCTACGGGTGCCGTTCCGCGCGCGCCCGATCGACGTCTACCGCGCGCTGCGCGCGCTGAACCCGTCGCCGTACATGTACTTCATCGACGTCGGCGGCACCCAGGTGGTCGGCTCCTCGCCGGAGATCCTGGCGAGGCTGCGCGACGGCGAGGTCACGGTGCGCCCGATCGCCGGCACCCGCCCGCGCGGCGCCACTCCCGAGCAGGACCATGCGCTGGAGCAGGAACTGCTGGCCGACCCGAAGGAGCGCGCCGAGCACCTGATGCTGATCGACCTGGGCCGCAACGACGTCGGTCGCGTCGCCGAGCCCGGCAGCGTGCAGGTCAAGGAGTCGTTCGTGATCGAGCGCTACAGCCACGTCATGCACATCGTCAGCGAGGTCACCGGCACGCTGAAGGCCGGGCTGAGCTATGCCGACGTGCTGCGCGCCACGTTCCCGGCCGGCACCGTGTCCGGCGCGCCGAAGATCCGCGCGCTGGAGATCATCCGCGAGCTGGAGCCGGTCCGGCGCAACGTCTATTCCGGCGCGGTCGGCTACATCGGCTGGCACGGCGATGCCGATACCGCGATCGCGATCCGCACCGCGGTGATCCAGGATGGGCACCTGTACGTGCAGGCCGGCGGTGGCGTGGTCTACGACTCAGACCCGGACCTGGAATGGCAGGAGACGATGAACAAGGGCCGCGCGCTGTTCCGCGCGGTGGCGCAGGCCGCCAAGGGCCTGTGATGGACGGGCAGGGCAGCGCGCGGCGCATCGGTTTTCGCAACGACTACAGCGAGGGCGCGCATCCGCGCGTGCTGCAGGCGCTGGCCGCGGCCGGTGCCGAGCAGAACGTCGGCTACGGCCTGGATCGGCACAGCCTGCGCGCGGCCGCGCTGATCCGCGCCGCCTGTGCCCGGCCCGATGCCGCGGTGCACCTGCTGGTCGGCGGCACCCAGACCAACCTGGTCGCGTTGTCCGCGTTCCTGCGCCCGCACCAGGCGGCGATCGCCACCGTGCAGGGCCACATCGCCACCCACGAGACCGGCGCGATCGAGGCGACCGGGCACAAGGTGCTGAGCGTGCCGTCCAGCGACGGCAAGCTCAGCGCGGCGTTGATCGCGCCGCTGCTGACCGAGCATGCCAGCGAGCACATGGTGCAGCCGCGCCTGGTGTACATCTCGCAGAGCACCGAGCTGGGCACGCTGTACACGCGCGCCGAGCTGCAGGCGCTGTCGGACTACTGCCGCGGCCACGGCCTGCTGCTGTTCGTCGATGGCGCGCGCATCGGCGCCGCGCTGGCCGCCACCGGCAACGACGCGTCGCTGGCCGATATCGCCGCGCTGGCCGATGCGTTCTACATCGGCGGCACCAAGAACGGCGCGCTGCTCGGCGAGGCGCTGGTGATCGTCGATCCGGCCCTGCAGTCCGACGTCCGCTATCTGATCAAGCAGCGCGGCGCGCTGCTGGCCAAGGGCATGGTGCTGGGCGCGCAGTTCGAGGCGTTGTTCGAGGACGGGCTGTTCTTCGAGCTGGCCGCGCATGCCAACACGATGGCGATGCGCCTGCGCGACGGGCTGATCGCGGCCGGCGCCGAGTTCGCGGTCGACTCGCCGACCAACCAGCAGTTCGTCGTGCTCGCCGCCACACAAGCGCAGGCGCTGGCGCGGCACTACGACTTCGAGCACTGGCAGGTGCTGGCCGATGGCCGCGTCGTGGTCCGTTTCGTCACCTCGTGGGCGACCCGTCCGGAGTCGGTGGACGCGCTGTGCCGCGACTTCGCCGCCTGCGCGCGATGGCGTCGCGACGCCGGCTAGTATGCGACTGTCTCGCAAGCGCACGGCACATCCATGTGCCGGGGGTCGACAGGCTTTCCACCATTACCTTTCCTGCGGCCGCGCATGTGGCCGCGCCATGAGTGATTCGCCATGCTGCTGATGTTGGACAACTACGACAGCTTCACCTACAACCTCGTGCAGTACCTGCAGGCGCTGGGCGCCGAGGTGACGGTGGTGCGCAACGATGCGCTGACGGTCGAGCAGATCGCCGCGCTGCGGCCCGAGCGCATCGTGATCTCGCCCGGCCCGTGCACGCCGAACGAGGCCGGTGTCTCGCTCGAACTGATCGAGAAGCTCGGGCCGACCACGCCGATCCTCGGCGTCTGTCTTGGCCACCAGAGCATCGGTCAGGTCTACGGCGGCGAGGTGATCCGCGCCGGCAACATCATGCACGGCAAGACCTCGCCGATCCGCCACGAGGGCAAGGGCGTGTTCGCCGGGTTGCCGGACCGCTACCAGGCCACCCGCTATCACTCGCTGGTGGTGGACAAGACCACGCTGCCCGCCGCACTGGAAGTCACCGCCTGGACCGAGAACCCGGATGGCTCGGTCGAGGAGATCATGGGCCTGCGTCACCGCGAGCATCCGGTCGAAGGCGTGCAGTTCCATCCCGAGTCGATCCTCACCGAGCACGGCCACGCGCTGCTGAAGAACTTCCTGGAGCGTCCGTTGTGAGCGCGCTGCCGGCGCGGCTGTTCGTGGTGATGCTGGGCGGGCGCCATGCGCGTGCGCGCGTCGAGGTCCACGACATCGCCTTCGCGGTCGGCCAGGACCTCGAACAGACCTTTCCCCAGCTGCGCACGCAGTGGTTCGGCGAGCCGGCCGGCCTGCACGTCGACTCCTGGCTGGACGTCGACGGGGTGGACGGCTGGCAGGTGCGCTTCTCCGACACGGCCCCGGCCGCCGATGCGCCCCGGCTGTTCTTCGTCAATCTCGGCGGCTATGTCGCCGGCACGTTCGGCGAGGCGCACGGCTATCGCCTGGTGGTGGCCGCCGACGCCGCCGAGGCCAAGCGCACGGCGCTGACACAGGTTGGCGGCGACTGGTGCAAGCCGCACCGCGATGCGCTGTTCGAGGTCGACGATTGCCTGCCGCTGGACCGGGTCAGCCAGCGCTACATCCACCTGGTCGCCGGCCCGCATGCCCCCATCCAGCAGGACAGCGACTACCTCGTGCTGTCCTGATCGAACCGAGAGCCCCATGTCCATCACCCCGCAAGAAGCCCTGCAGCGCACCATCGAGCACCGCGAGATATTCCACGACGAGATGGTGGCGCTGATGCGCCAGATCATGCGCGGCGAGGTCTCCCACGCCATGGTCGCGGCGATCCTGACCGGGCTGCGGGTGAAGAAGGAGACCGTCGGCGAAATCGCCGGCGCCGCCACGGTGATGCGCGAGTTCTCGCGCGCGGTCGAGGTCGCCGACCGGCGCCACCTGGTGGACATCGTCGGTACCGGCGGCGATGGTTCGCATACCTTCAACATCTCCACCTGCGCGATGTTCGTCGCCGCCGCGGCCGGGGCGCGCGTGGCCAAGCACGGCAACCGCAGCGTCTCGTCAAAGTCCGGCAGCGCCGATGCGATCGAGGCGCTGGGCGCGGTGGTCGAGCTGCAGCCCGCGCAGGTCGCGCAGGCGATCGCCGCCACCGGCATCGGTTTCATGTATGCGCCGCTGCATCATCCGGCGATGAAGGCAGTGGCCCCGGTGCGGCGCGAGATGGGCGTGCGCACGATCTTCAACATCCTCGGACCGCTGACCAACCCGGCTGGCGCGCCGAACATCCTGATGGGCGTGTTCCATCCCGATCTGGTCGGCATCCAGGCTCGCGTGCTACAGCGGCTCGGCGCCGAGCACGCGTTGGTGGTCTGGGGGCGCGACGGCATGGACGAACTCTCGCTCGGCGCCGGCACCCTGGTCGGCGAGCTGCGCGACGGCCAGGTACGCGAGTACGAGGTGCATCCGGAGGACTACGGCATCGCGATGTCGGCCAGCCGCAACCTCAAGGTCGCCGACGCGGCGCAGTCGCGCGCGATGCTGCTGGGCGTGCTTGACAACGCGCCGGGCCCGGCGCTGGACATCGTCGCGCTCAACGCCGGCGCGGCCCTGTACGTGGCCGGCGTGGCCGGCAGCATCGCCGAGGGCATCGAGCGTGCCCGCGCGGCGATCGCCGACGGCAGCGCGCGGGCCCGGCTCGACGCCTACGTGGCGTTCACGCGCGCGCTCTGAAACCCTCCGATATCCCTGCAGGAGCGACTTCAGTCGCGACGGTGCCTTCCCTGGGAAGTCCTGTCGCGACTGAACGACCTCGGCATGCCGAGGTCACTCCTACGAAAAGCGGGGGCCGGGCGCCGTTTCGCGATTCCGCTCCGCATCGGGCGATAATGCCCGGCCACCAGGACCCGACCCGATGAGCGACATCCTCACCACCATCCTCGCCCGCAAGGCCGACGAGATCGCCGAGCGCCGCCTGCGCGTGCCGCTGGCGGAGCTGGTCGCGCGCAGCGCCGACCTGCCGGCCACGCGCGGCTTCACCGCCGCGTTGCAGGCCAGCATCGCCCAGGGCGATGCGGCGGTGATCGCCGAGGTCAAGAAGGCCAGCCCGTCCAAGGGCGTGATCCGCCCCGACTTCCGCCCGGCCGACATCGCGGTGAGCTACGAGTTCGGCGGCGCCAGCTGCCTGTCGGTGCTGACCGACGTGGATTTCTTCCAGGGTGCCGACGCCTACCTGCAGCAGGCGCGCGAGGCGTGCACGCTGCCGGTGCTGCGCAAGGACTTCACGATCGATCCCTACCAGGTCTACGAGGCGCGGGTGCTGGGCGCGGACTGCATCCTGCTGATCGTCGCCGCGCTGGACGATGCGCAGTTGGCCGAGCTGTCCGGGCTGGCGATGCAGCTGGACCTGGACGTGCTGGTCGAAGTCCACGACATCGACGAGCTGGAGCGCGCGATCCAGGTACCGGTGCCGATGATCGGCATCAACAACCGCAACCTGCGTACTTTCGAGGTCAGCCTGCAGACCACGCTGGCGATGAAGGACGCGGTGCCGAGGGACCGGTTGCTGGTCACCGAGAGCGGCATCCTCGCCCCCGCCGACGTGCGGCTGATGCGCGACAACGGCGTCGATGCGTTCCTGGTCGGCGAAACCTTCATGCGCGCCGAGGAGCCGGGCGAGGCCCTGCGCCAGCTGTTCTTCGCGCATGGCTGAGACCTATCCGGCCCCGCGCGAGGATGCGCCGCTGGTGGTGTTCGATTTCGATCACACCCTTTACGACGGCGATTCCGGCAGCCACCTGTTCGCCTGGTTGATCCGGCGCAACCCGGTCCGGTTGCTGGCAGCGCTGCTGGCAACGCCGATCCTCGGGCCGATGGTGGCATTGTTGCCGACCCGACGCCGCGGCGTGTCCGGCTACGTCTGGATCGCTACCTTCGGCATGCATCGCGCGCGTGAGTTCAACCGGGTGATCGACGCCTACGTGCTGCGCCATGAGGCCGACATCCGCCGCCGGCTGCTGCCGCATGCGCTGGAGGTGTTCGCGGGGCATCGCCGCCGCGGCGACCGGGTGATCGTCGCCACCGGCGCGCCACCTGAGTTGGCGCGCGCAATCCTCGGTTTCGTCGCGCATCAGGACGTGCCGGTGATCGGCAGCCTGGTGGGCTCGCGCCTGGGCGCGGTCACCGCGACTCGCCACTGCCACAACGAGGAGAAGATGCGGATGCTGCGCGAGCGCGGCTACGGCGACATCGCGGTGGCGTATTCGGACAGTACCGCCGATCTGCCGCTGCTCAAGGCCGCGCGCGCCCCGGTGGTGGTCAACCCGAAACGGGGCAGCGTCGACTTCTTCCGCCAGGTGCTGCCGCCGGGCACGCCGATCTGGAACTGGGGATGCCGCGACCGCGGCGGCGACCCGGCCTAGTTGCGATCCGCCATGCGGCCTTCTTTCTGGAGGAGAGCGCCCCTTGGTAAGGGGCGCGCGCCGGCAGGCGCGGGGATCGGAAGCTTATGAGCCGGGGCCCGCGGTTCGCGCAGCGAACCGTGGGGCTGATGCGCGAATGCGTATCAGCGCGTCCCGTACAGCACCACGGTCTTGCCGCGCGCGTGCAGCAGCCCGTCGGCTTGCAGCTTCTTCAGCACGCGCCCGGCCATCTCGCGCGAGCAGCCGACCAGCCGCGCCAGTTCCTGGCGCGACACGCGCAGTTGGGTGCCTTGCGGATGGCTCATCGACTCTGGTTCCCTGGCCAGGTCGTGCAGCGTGCGCACGATGCGGTCGGTGACGTCCAGGAATGCAAGCCGGCTGGCCTTGCGGGTGGTGTCGAGCAGGCGCTTGGAGAGCTGGGCGCCGATCGCGTACAGCAGCTGCGGCGCGTCGATGGCCAGGCTGCCTTGCAGCAGTTGGTGCAGGCGCTCGTAGCTGATCTCGGCCAGTTCGCACTGGCTGCGTGTGCGCAGCACGACCTCACGGGTCTCCGATTCGATGAACAGGCCCATTTCGCCGACGAATTCGCCGGGGCCGAAATAGCCCAGCACCAGTTCGCGGTCGTCTTCTTCCTCGGCGATGATGCTCACCGAGCCGCTGATCACATAATACAGGGTGCCGGCCGGGTCACCCGGACGGAACACGTCGGTCCGGGTCGGATAGCGGCGACGATGGCTATGGGCGAGGAAGCGCTCGACGGTCGCCGTGTCCAGCGCCAGTGGCGGAACGCCCTGACGCGCTGGTGTCACACTGTGGGGATTCACTAGGCTCATGACGGTTCCGCAACTCAACCCTCGGAAGCTTAACGGGACGGCTCGCCCGAGGTAAACCATTCCTCGGCTCGGCGTTTCGTTGCTGGGCGCTATGCCCCATAATTGCCCACTTTCCCGCCTCTCATAGGATCGACCGCCGTGGTCAAGCCGTTGCCTCGCCTGAGGTTGCAGGGTTTCAACAACCTCACCAAGGCGCTGAGCTTCAACATCTACGACGTCTGCTACGCCCGTACCGAGGAAGAGCGCCAGCGCTACATCGAGTACATCGACGAGCAGTACGACGCCGACCGCCTGACCCAGATCCTGACGGATGTGGCCGAGATCATCGGCGCCAACATCCTCAACATCGCCCGTCAGGACTACGACCCGCAAGGCGCCTCGGTGACGATCCTGATCTCCGAGGAACCGGTGATCGACAAGAAGCAGGCCGGCAAGGAGATCATCTCCGACGCGGTGGTCGCGCACATGGACAAGAGCCACATCACCGTCCATACGTATCCGGAGACGCATCCGCAGGAAGGCATCGCCACGTTCCGTGCCGACATCGACGTGGCCACCTGCGGCGTGATCTCGCCGCTGAAGGCGTTGAACTACCTGATCGAGTCGCTTGAGTCGGATATCGTGATCATGGACTACCGGGTCCGTGGCTTCACCCGCGACGTGAAGGGCAAGAAGCACTACATCGACCACAAGATCAACTCGATCCAAAACTTCCTGGCCAAGAACGTCAAGTCGCGCTACGAGATGTTCGACGTCAACGTCTACCAGGAAAACATCTTCCACACCAAGATGCACCTGAAGGACTTCGACCTGGACCAGTACCTGTTCGAGGAGAAGGCCAAGAACCTCTCGTTCAAGGAGCGCATGAAGATCGAGGCGCTGCTCAAGCGCGAGATCGAGGAGCTTTTCCACGGCCGCAATCTGGCCGAGTAACAGCCGGCACGATCCGCCAACCGGGATCAATTGCGCATCCAGTGGAATGGACGGGATCATGCGCGATCGGGCACCGTCCATGGATGCTTCGGTAGGTGCCTGAGCTTGGCGCACAGCAGGTAGGCGATGGCGATCAGATTGCGGTCGGTGGCGTAGCCTTTGGCGCGGGCCTTGGCCGCCTGGATTTGCGCGTTCATCGCCTCGACGAAGCCATTGCTCAGCCCGTTGCGGAAGTGCTCGACGATGCCGGCAAGAGGCGCCTTGTAGGAGGCGGCAAGCTGCTTGAACGCCGGCAACCGACTGCGGCGTGCCCAGGAGATCCAGCGCAGGAACAGGCGCTCGGCCTCCTCGGCCGGCGGTCGCACTTCATAGATGGATTGCAAGGTCTCTTTCAGCCGCCAGGCCCGTGCTGTCTTGAGCGTGCTGCGCTGCAGCCAGTGCATCTGGGTGATCTGATCCGGGCTCCAGTTCTCGGCGCGTTTGCGCAAGGCCCAGCAGGCCCCCTTCAGATCTGGCTCACCCTTCACCTCCGCTCGGCACACCTGGTCCAGCGCCTTGCCGGCCAGTGCCACGACATGGAACGGGTCGAAGGTGAGCTGCGCCTGCGGAGGCTGCTGGCGCGCACCGGACTGGAACGCTTGGGACATGTCCATGCTGATGTCGGTGATCTGGCCGGCCTGGCCACCATGGGTGTACAGGTCGGCGGTGAAGGCCGCAAACGTGGCGGCGTCGCGCCCCGGCGTGGCAAACAGCAACCGCCGTGCATCGGCATCGTGGAACAGCGTCACATAGCGTTGGCCGCGCCGCGTGCTGGTCTCGTCCACGCCCAGGCGACGCACCTGGCTGAAGTCCTCAAGCGCGCGCCTGCGTCACGTGATGGCGCAACACTCGCCAGATCCGGTCGTCCGAGACCCCGACCAGCCGCGCCACGTGTGCCACCGGCATGGCCTGGCAC